>NZ_JBFUCQ010000012.1:0-117749 GCF_056405135.1 Devosia sp. P1_H9 | reverse complement strand
TCCGCTGCACCGAAGCGAGATCATGACGAGTGGTTGGTGCGGGGGAGACCGGGTGGGCTGCGGGTCGCTGCAGTTCAGGCGGAAACCATCACGGCAAGGACCGGTTCGCCGGTCAAGCCGCTATCACGCGAGGGTCGCTCGATGCGGAGTGGCCCAAGGGGCGAAGCCTGGCACGCATGAGCCGGGCGGGAGCAACGAAGGCGGTGCTGGCATTCCGGCCGCCTTCCGCGTTTCCCATCGTTCTCGCGATGCGGCAGGGGATGCGCCCCGGCMCTGGTGGCATAGGCCCAAAACCCCGGCCGGCCGGCGAGGCGTGAGCCTCTTTCATCTGCGGACTACCGCTACGGGGCAAACGCCTCGCCGGTCCCGCTTCGTTCCCTCCCGGGAACGGCTCTTTGAAAACTCCGAAGCCCCTGGGGCTGTCGGACCTGTTCGCTTGTCGTGATCTCACCCCATCCTGAGATGCTGCGGCCCCGTCACTGGCCACCCCACTCCGGTCCCGGTTAGCTCCGAGTTAACCCTAACCCCCTAGGATCAGCCTTCGATCGGCGCGCCGTCTGCCGCCGGTTCAGCGTTCCGTTTGTAGAGTGTACCAGACGATGCCGGCACAGCACCTGCTCGAAGACGCCCGTCGAGAAACCGCCCCCGCCATAGCGATTCGCATCCCCGTCCGCCTGATGGGCGCGATCATCCTCGGCCTCGTGGCCATCGTGCTGGTGTCCCTCGCCACCTGGCAGGTGGATGATCCGAGCTTCTCCTATGCCTCGGGCGAGCAGGCGCGGAACTGGCTCGGCTTTCCCGGAGCCGTCATCGCCGACATGGCGTTCCAGGTCTTCGGCCTGGGCGTGCTGACCCTCCTTGTTCCGCCCTCGCTCTGGGGTTGGGGGCTGATTCGTCATCGCGTTCCCTCGCGCATGGGCCTGCGCCTTCTCGCCTGGGTCGCGGCGACCCTCTTGAGCTGTGGCCTCTTCGCTTTCATCGTCGCGCCCGAAAGCTGGCCGCTGCCCACCGGGCTCGGCGGCCTCGTCGGCTCGAGCTTCACCAATCTCGCCATCCTCGCCACCGGCGCAACGCCGCAGCCGGTCACCGCAATCCTCTTCGCCATCATCATCGCCGCGCCGACGCTCGCCCTGTTCTGGATCGCCATGGGCCTTGGCAAGGTCACCCTCCCCGAGCTGCCCAAGGGCAAGGCCCGCGCCAAGACCGCCGGCGGCAAGGCTGCCGCCGCGGCCCCCGTCGACGATGATGGTCCCGACCGCGATTCGATCTTCGACGTCATGCTCGGCGCCGCAGTGCATCTCGGCTTCTCGGCCCGCACCGCCTTCCGCCGCGCCCGCGCTGGTATCGCCGAGCGCCGGGCCGCCGAGGCGGAAGCCGGAGCGTGGCGCGGCGAGGCGGTTGAGCCGAGCCTCCACGGTCGTGCCCCGTCCGCTACACCGGCCGTCCGCGCCGAGCCCGCCCTCACTGTCGAGCGCCGCTCGATCGTCGCGGCGCACGAAGAGCCGCCGTTCGACGACTATCCGCCCGAGCCCGAAGAAGACGCCGATATCCCGCGCTGGGAGATGCAGACCCCGCTGCGTGGCCCGATGGCCGCTTCGCGCAGTCCCGCCCCGATGCCACACGTCCCGGCCGCCCATCAGGCGGCCCCCGTGGTGTCGCCGCGCGTCGCTGCCCCCCCTCCCCGTCCGCAGCCCGGCACCCGCGCCGCCCGCGAAGCCCAGGGCTCCTTCCTCGACGAGCCGCACGGCTTCGAACTGCCCGAGCTGAGCCTGCTCACCCCGCCCAAGCACAAGGGCCCGAGCCCCGAGCATGCGCCCGAGCGCCTCGAGGCGATGGCGCGCAAGCTTGAATCCGTGCTGGCTGATTTCGGCGTCAAAGGCGACATCATCAATGTCCGCCCAGGCCCGGTCGTCACCCTCTACGAGCTGGAACCCGCCCCCGGCATCAAGTCGAGCCGCGTCATCTCGCTCGCCGACGACATCGCCCGCTCGATGAGCGCCATTTCGGCCCGCGTCGCCGTCGTCCCCGGCCGCAACGCCATCGGCATCGAACTGCCCAACGAGCAGCGCGAGACGGTGTACCTGCGCGAAATGCTCGCCTCGAGCGACTTCGAGAAGATGAAGGGCAAGCTCCCCATCTGCCTCGGCAAGACCATTGGCGGCGAGCCGATCATCGCCGATCTCGCCCGCATGCCCCACCTGCTCATCGCCGGCACCACCGGCTCGGGCAAGTCGGTGGGCATCAACACCTTCATCCTCAGCCTGCTCTACCAGATGACGCCAGAGCAGTGCCGCCTGATCATGATCGACCCCAAGATGCTGGAACTGTCGATCTACGACGGCATTCCGCACCTCCTCACTCCGGTGGTGACGGATCCCTCCAAGGCCGTGGTCGCCCTCAAATGGGCCGTCCGCGAGATGGAGGACCGCTACCGCAAGATGTCGAAGATCGGCGTCCGCAACATCGACGGCTTCAACCAGCGCGTCGGTGAGGCTGCCGCCAAGGGCGAGGTCATCACCCGCACCGTGCAGACCGGCTTCGACCGCGAAACCGGCGAGGCGATCTTCGAGAGCGAGGAGTTCAACCTCCAGCCGCTGCCGTTCATCGTCATCATCATCGACGAGATGGCCGACCTGATGATGGTCGCCGGCAAGGAAATCGAAGGCTCGGTGCAGCGCCTCGCACAGATGGCCCGCGCCGCCGGTATCCACGTCATCACCGCCACCCAGCGCCCGTCGGTCGACGTCATCACCGGCACCATCAAGGCCAACTTCCCCACCCGCATCTCGTTCATGGTGACGTCGAAGATCGACAGCCGCACCATCCTCGGCGAGCAGGGCGCCGAGCAGCTGCTGGGCAATGGCGACATGCTCTACATGGCCGGCGGCGGCCGCATTCGGCGCCTCCACGGCCCATTCGTCGCCGATAGCGAAGTCGAAAGCGTCGTCAACCACCTGAAGTCGCAGGGCGCCCCGGACTATCTCGATGCCATCGTCGCCGACGAGGACGAGATGGACGAAGGCGGCACGGCCGGCGGTGATGGCGACGAGTACGGCGGCTCGGGCGACGAGCTCTACGACAAGGCCGTCAACGTCGTGCTGACCGACAAGAAGGTCTCGACCTCCTACATCCAGCGCCGCCTCGCCGTCGGCTACAACAAAGCCGCAACGCTGATCGAGCGCATGGAAAAGGAAGGCGTCATCTCTGCCCCCAACCACGCCGGCAAACGCGAGATCCTCGTCGGCAACAACTCCGACGGCTACTGACGCGATCTCTCACCCTCCCCCGAACAGCGGGGGAGGGGCCTCGCCATCGCCGATCAGGCCCCAGACCTCTCCTCCGCTGACAGACTCGACATACTATTTCAGCCTGTGCTTATATAAGGCGAGACTGAGATAAGGAGAAGACCGTGGCTTTCGATATCGCCGCCCACCTTGGCGCCATGACCCGCAGCGTCCGCAATCTCGAGAAAGACGGCCAGCCCGCCAAAGCGGTGATTGCCAGCTGCGTCTACAACACCACTCCGGCCGACCTGTGGGGCGCCCTGACCCAGCCGGAACGGCTCAAGCGCTGGTTCGCGCCAGTCACCGGCGATCTGCAGGTCGGCGGACGTTACCATGTCGAGGGCAACGCCAGCGGCACCGTGACTGGGTGCGTCCCGGAAAAGAGCGCAAGCCTGACCTGGGAATTCGCCGGGGCCGTGAGCTGGGTCAACCTGACCCTGATGCCGGACGACGCAGGCACGCGGCTCGAACTCGAACACATCGCACCGATCAGTCCGCACTGGGACAACTTCGGCCCCGGCGCCGTGGGCGTCGGCTGGGACCTCAGCTTCCTCGGCCTCTCGGCTCATATCGCCAGGCCCGATGCCGATGTCCGCGCCGAAGGCCTGGGCGCCTGGGCAACCTCGGACGAAGCCAAAGTGCTGATCCGCACCGCCAGCAGCGACTGGGGCCGCGCCGCTATTGCCGCCGGCGAGGACAGGGACCATGCCCTCGAGGCCGCCGAATCGACCCGCCGGTTCTACACCGGCGAAGCCCCGCCTCCGGAGATGTGATGCACGCCTTCGACGTCCTCGGCGACCCCGTTCGCCGCCGCATCCTCGAGTTGCTCGCCGAGCGCGAGCACGCCTCGGGCGAGGTCGTCGAGGTCATCGCCGCCGAGTTCGGCATCAGCCAGGCCGGCGTCAGCCAGCACCTCAAAGTGCTGCGCGACGCCGGCTTCGCGACTGTCCGCCCCGAGGGCACCCGCCGCGTCTACAGCCTCGACACCACTCCGCTGCGGGACATCGACGATTGGCTGGAGCGCTTCCGCGGCTTCTGGACCCAGAAGCTCGCCTCCCTCGCCACCGAGATCGCCCGCGGCAAGAAGGAACGCTCCGAGGATTCCTGACCGGCCGGAACCTTCCACCTGTTGCCGCAATTCCTATCTAGAGGCATGCTCACAATTCGCGACCATGAAGGAACGTCACCAGGATGATCCGCCGCAGTTTTCTCGCTTTCGCCGCCGTGCTCGCCGCCTTCCCTGCCGGTTTTTCAGCCTTGGCGCAGGAACAGGGCGCCGCGCAGCCGCGCGCGCTCACCGATGCCGAGCGGCAGCTGATCACCGAGATCAACGAGCACAACTCCGCGATCAAGACCATGGTCGGCCGGTTCCTCCAGATCGATACCCGCGGCCAGCGCATCGAGGGTACTTTCTTCCTGGAGCGGCCGGGCAAGATCCTGTTCCGCTACAATCCGCCCTCCTACGAGCAGATCGTCTCCATCGGCCGCGGCTTCTATGTCGTCGATCGCAAGGAAAAGACCCAGTACGCCTACCCCCAGGACAAGGTACCGCTGCGCCAGTTCCTCGATTCCAAGATCGATCTGTTCAAGGCCAATATCGTCGCGGTCGCCCAGTCCGACGACTATTTCTCACTGACCCTGCAGGACGATACCCCCGCTGGCGTTGTCCGCGTCGCGCTGGTCTTCGATACCGAGAGCAAGGACATGAAGCAGTGGACGCTGACCGAGCCGTCCGGCGCCGAACTGACCTTCTCGCTCTACGATGTCGACAAGGACGTCGACATCCCAAAGTCCTATTTCTACATCGATCCGACCTTCCGCGCCGTCTCCGCGCCCAAGGAAAGCTGACCCCGAAGCTGAGCTGAAACGAGGGAGGCAGCGGGCGCCGTTTCCGGCTTTACGCTGTCCCCTCCCCTCGGCATAAGAAGCGCCTCTCCCAAACCAAGGCGCCTTCCTTATGCCGACGAGCTTTGCCACCTGGAACATCAACTCGGTTCGCCTGCGGCTGCCGCTGGTGCTCGATTTCCTGCGCCAGTATCAGCCTGATGTCCTGTGCCTGCAGGAGATCAAGTGCCTCGACGACCAGTTCCCGCGCAAGGATTTCACCGCCGCCGGCTATCCGTACCACGCTGTCCATGGCCAGAAGGGCTATCACGGCGTCGCCATCGTCTCGAAATACCCGCTGACCGACATCTCGAGCCGCGTGTTCTGCGAGATCGAGGAGAGCCGCCACGTCTCGGCGCTGGTCGATCTCGGCCCTACCTCGCCGATCGGCAGCATGACCGTTCACAATTTCTACATCCCGGCGGGCGGCGATGAGCCCGATCCCGAGATCAACCCTAAGTTCAAGCACAAGCTCGGCTTCCTCGCCGAGCTGAAGGCCTGGTTCGGCGAGGACCATTTCAAGGAACGCCAGCTGATCTGCGGCGACTTCAACATCGCCCCGCTCGAGCATGACGTCTGGAGCCACAAGCAGCTGCTCAACGTCGTGAGCCACACCCCCGTCGAGACCGAGGCGCTCAACGCCCTGCTCACTGGCGGCCATGGCTGGGTCGACGTCGTGCGCAAGTACTTCCCCGCTGAGGAGAAGCTCTATTCCTGGTGGAGCTACCGCGCCAAGGATTGGGAGGCGGCCAACAAGGGCCGTCGCCTCGACCACATCTGGACCACCGCCGATGTCGCCGCCCACACCGCCGGCGCCGAAATCATCAAGCCGGCCCGCGGCTGGAGCGAAAAACCCTCCGACCACGTCCCCGTCATCGCCCGTTTCTCCTGAGGTAACCGAATGCCCCGCCAGCTCGTCAGCTCCGGCTCCTACCTCGAACCGGTGATCGGCTTCTCCCGCGCCGTCCGCGTCGGCAACATCGTCGTGGTCGGCGGCACCGCCCCGATCAAGGCGGAAGGCGGCACTGCCGCCATTGGCGACGTCTACGGCCAGACCAAACGCTGCCTCGAGATCATCGCCAAGGCTTTCGCCGATGCCGGCGCCCGCCTCGAAGACGTCACCCGCACCCGCATCATCCTTACCGATATCGCGCTGTGGAAAGACGCCGCCCGCGCCCACGCCGAAGTCTTCGGCGTGATCCGCCCGGTCACCACGCTCATGCAGGTTGCCGCTTTCGTCGACCCCGACTGGCTGGTCGAAATCGAAGCTGAAGCCGTCATCGCTGACTGATTCACGTGGAACAAGAGTGGCGGCAGGTTCCGACCCCTACCCCTTGCGGAACCGCCCCCGCGTCTCCTCGATCGCTCCGAGATAGCTGGTCAGCTCCCGCCGGATCCGGTCTGCCGCGCGGGCCGCAAGCTCCGGATACTGGTTCGCCAGCTTCATGAACGCCGTGCGCGGCACAAACAGGGTCTCCACTGCATCGACCGCCTTGATGGTCACCGGCCTGGGCTTGGCCACCACCAGCGCCATCGTTCCCAGCACCGCGCCGACATCATGGATCAGGTACGGATTGTTCTCCGCCCCGTCCTGGGTGCTCGACACCGTGCCGGAGACCAGCACATGCGCGCCCTCCGGCTGGTCGCCGGACGCATAGATGACGCTGCCGGGGCGGAACTTCTTCCGTTCCGAGGCGAACGCGAGCAATCGCCGCTGTTCGGCGTCGCAGATTTCAAAGAAATCCGCGCGTCCCAGAATCGTCGCCGCGTCGTCGAGTTGCATCCCGCCCCATTCCCGGACCGTTGTCACACTCCGGACGCTTACGCGCCCGGTTGTGCCCCGGCCCCCGATATAGAGCATTTCTTGCCGCTGTCAGGAATCGATTTTGCCGCGTCCAAGACGAGAGCAAAAGTTATGCACCGACGACGCCCACCCTCCGGCCGTCAGCTATTGCACCGCGCCCGCGACATCTCGCGCAGCTATCGGCATATCGAAGATCAACAGCCCAGGCGCTTGCAGCGGCAGCTGTGCCACAACCTGGCCGTCCGGGCTAAGCACGGCCGTGGGCCCCCACGCGACTCGTCCATCCCGCTCGCCGGTCACGTCTGGGCGGCCGCGATTCGCACAGTCTCGCTCATACCGTCGCTAGTGCACACGATTCCGCGCCATTTGACAGGTCGGCGGCGACTGAACGGTATGGAGCACAAGGGCGCGAGGCCGATCCAACGGCCCGTTCTAGGGGGGATTTGCCGCCGGTACCCTTACGGCACCAGCCGATAGCCGCCGTCTTCCGTCACCAGCAGCCGCGCATTTGACGGATCGCGCTCGATCTTTTGGCGCAGTCGGTAGATATGCGTCTCCAGCGTGTGCGTGGTGACCCGGTTGTTGTAGCCCCACACTTCCTTGAGCAGGATCTCGCGGGTGATGGTCTTCGGGCCCTGCCGGTAGAGGTACTTGAGGATCGAGGTTTCCTTGTCGGTCAGCCTCACCTTGGCCCCATCCGGCGCCTCGAGCAGCTTCGCCGCCGGCTGGAAGCTGTAGGGCCCGATGGTGAACACCACGTCCTCGCTCTGGTCGTGCTGGCGCAGCGAGGCGCGGATACGCGCCAGCAGCACCGAGAACCGGAACGGCTTCGTCACATAGTCGTTGGCGCCCGATTCCAGCCCCAGGATCTCATCGGAATCGCTGTCCTGCGCGGTGAGCATGATGATCGGGCTCTTGAAGCCCTCGCGGCGCATGATCTTGACCGCCTCGCGGCCATCCATGTCCGGCAGCCCCACATCGAGCAGCATCAGGTCGACATGCGCGCCGCGGACCTTGCCGAGCGCCTCGGACGCTGATTCCGCCTCCACCAGATCGAACTCGCGATAGTGCGTCAGTTGCTCGATCAGAGTCTTCCGAAGGTCGGCGTCGTCGTCGACAATCAGGATGCGCCGTCTATTCATGATGTTACCCCAAGCCATAGGCTTTGAATTCCTGAGTTATTCTGGGGCCTTGTGACCGGCCAATCAAAACGGCGTGACACCGTCGTGAGGGGAGAAACGTGATTTGACATGACTAGGTTTCACCCTTCGCGCGCCTATGGTGAAATAATCTCTAGCCACGTCATCCTGACGGGAAGCTGACAATTCGCTGACAATGCGAGGCTCGTGGACCGGTTTCCCGTCGCAAGAGCGTGGCCCCGATCGGCCCGGGAGCTAGACCGGCAGCAACAGCACCAGCAGCCCCAGTCCGCCGCAGATGGCGAGCGTCCTCAGGATGCCAAGCCGGAGCCGGAACAGGCAAGCGACAGCGCCGAGGCAAAGCCCTACCGCGATCCAGTTGATCGATCCCCAGTCAGGGCTCGCTATCGTCACCGGGCCGGCGTGTAACACCCCTACGTCGCGGAAAATCACGTGTAGCCCGAACCAGATAGCGAGGTTCAGGATCACGCCAACCACGGCTGCGGTGATCGCGCTTAGCGCTCCCGACAGCGCCTTGTTCGAGCGCAGCCCTTCGACATAGGGCGCCCCGAGGAAGATCCACAGAAAGCAAGGAACGAACGTCACCCAGGTGGTGAGCGCGCCGCCGAGCAGCCCGGCGAGCATGGGGCTGAGCCCACCTGGATCGCGGTAGGCGGCGAGAAACCCGACAAAGCTCAGTACCATCACCAGCGGCCCCGGCGTGGTTTCCGCCAGCGCCAGGCCATCGACCATCTCGCCCGGCTGCAGCCAGCCGAAATTCTGCACCGCCTCCTGTGCCACATAGGCCAGAACGGCATAAGCACCGCCAAACGTCACCACCGCCATCTGCGAGAAAAACGTCCACAGCACCGCAAAGGTGCTGCCCCAGCCAAGTGCAGGGACAATCAGCACCAAGGGCGCAATCCACAGCGCCAGCCAGGCCGCAACAGTGCCAGTCATCCTCACCGACGACGGATGGCCGGCAACGAAGCCGGCCCCTATGACCGAGGGGTGGTCCATCGCGGCCGCCCTATGCCCGGCGGGGGCGAAGATCGCCGGATTGGCGCGTGTCCCCACATATCCGACCAGCCCGGCGAGCAGGACCACGACCGGGAACGGCACGTTGAACGCAAACAGCGCCAGGAAGGCAACGATCGCGATGGTGAGCATCACCCGGTTCCTGATCGCCCGGCGGCCGACGCGGATGACCGCCTCGATGACGATCGCCAGCACCGCGGCCTTCAGGCCGAAGAACAGGCTCGCCAGCCAGCTCGTCTCGTGAAAAGCCGCATAGAGCGCCGATAGCGCCATGATGACGATGAAGCCCGGCAGCACGAACAGGACGCCGGCGATCACCCCACCCTTCGTGCCGTGCAGCAACCAGCCGATATAGGTCGCAAGCTGCTGCGCCTCGGGTCCGGGCAGCAACATGCAGAAGTTGAGCGCATGGAGGAACCGGCCCTCCGCGATCCAGCGGCGCTCCTCCACCAGTTCCTTGTGCATCAGCGCGATCTGCCCCGCCGGCCCACCGAAGCTCAACAGGCCGATCCTGGCCCAGACGGCTGTAGCCTCGCCCAGCGTCGGGTGGCTCGGCGCGAGTTCGAGTTCGGTCGCGATGGTCATTTTGCGATCTTCCCGCTCTGGTGCGTCTCGTCACCGAACGCCGGTACTGCAAGGATATTACGGCGCCATAACATCCCGCGCCCCGAACAGAGCGCTACCCACTCGCACATGCGTCGCTCCCATGGCGATCGCCGTCTCGAAGTCGCCGCTCATCCCCATCGACAGCTTCTCAACCCCGGCATCTCGCGCCAGTGAGGCTAGGTGGGCAAAGTACGGGCCCGGCGGATCGGCCTCCGGCGGAATGCACATCAGCCCCACCACATCGAGGCCATGCAGGTCCCGGCAGCGCCCCACGAACGCCGCCGCGTCCGCCGGCGCGATGCCCGCCTTCTGCTCCTCCTGCCCGATATTGACCTGCACGAATACCGGCAGGCGCCTCCCGGCCCGCTTCATCTCCTCGGCCAGGATGCCCGCCAGCTTGTCGCGGTCAACCGTCTGGATCACGTCGAACAGCGCCACCGCCTCTCGCGCCTTGTTGGTCTGCAGCGGCCCGATCAGGTGCAACTCTATGCCGTCATAGGAAGCCCGGAGCTCTGGCCACTTTTCCTTGGCCTCCTGCACACGGTTTTCCCCGAATACCCGCTGCCCCGCGTCAAGAAACGGCCGGATTGCTGCGGCATCGAAGGTCTTGGAGACGGCGACGAGCTCCACGCTATCCGGCGGCGGACCGAACCGCTGGTGCGCGCGCTCGATCCTGGACCTGATGTTTTCGAGGCTTTCAGCGGCGTTCTGCATAGCGCTTCTGTTGACCGGTTAACGGAATTCTGATGAAGGTCCGGTAGCCAAAAAACCCCACGAACGCAACGCAATCTGCGGCTTAAGGACTGTCCCGAAGTGACTGGTAGAACGACCGAACGCTACAATCCGCGTGTCGAAGAGCCACGCTGGCAGAAGGCCTGGGAGGACAACAAGTCCTTCGAGGTCAAGCACGACGACAGCCGCAAGCCCTACTACGTGCTCGAGATGTTCCCCTATCCGTCCGGGCGCATCCATATGGGTCACGTCCGCAACTATACCATGGGCGACGTCCTCGCGCGCTACATGCGTGCCATGGGCCGCAACGTGCTGCACCCGATGGGATGGGACGCCTTCGGCCTGCCGGCCGAGAACGCCGCCATGCAGAACAAAGTCCACCCCAAGAGCTGGACCTACGCCAATATTGCCGCCATGCGGAAGCAGCTGAAGTCGATCGGCCTGGGCATCGACTGGAGCCGCGAGTTCGCCACCTGCGACGTCGAGTATTATTCCAAGCAGCAGAAGCTGTTCCTCGATTTCCTGCGCGAAGGCCTCGTCACCCGCAAGAAATCCAAGGTCAACTGGGACCCCGTCGACATGACCGTGCTCGCCAACGAGCAGGTGGTCGATGGGCGCGGCTGGCGCTCCGGCGCCGTCGTCGAGCAGCGCGAGCTGAACCAGTGGGCCTTCAAAGTCTCCGATTTCGCCGAGGACCTGCTGGAGGCCCTCGACACCCTCGACCACTGGCCCGAGAAAGTGCGCGTCATGCAGCGCAACTGGATCGGCAAGTCAGAGGGTCTGCGCCTGCTGTTCGAGCTGACGGCAGAGTTCCGGCAGCAGTTCACGTCCATCGAGGTGTTCACGACCCGGCCGGACACGATCTTCGGCGCCTCTTTCATCGCCATTTCGGCCGATCATCCGCTGGCCGCCGCCCTCTCGGATAGCCCCGAGATCGCGGCTTTCATCGCCGAAACCCGGCGCCACGGCACCGCCACCGAGACCATCGACAAGGCCGAAAAGCTGGGCATTTTCACCGGGCTGCACGTGAAGCATCCGACCAAGCCGGGTGCCACGCTGCCGGTCTACATCGCCAACTTCGTGCTCATGGACTACGGCACCGGCGCCATCTTCGGCTGCCCGGCCCACGACCAGCGCGACCTGGACTTCGCCCGCCGCTACGACCTGCCGGTGATCCCCGTGGTCCTGCCCGACGGCGCCGACGCCGATAACTTCGAAGTCGACTCAGAGGCTTACAACGGCCCCGGCCGGATCTTCCATTCGGGCTTCCTCGATGGCCTCGAGATCGACGCCGCCAAGAAGGCGATCGCCGAGCACTTCGCTGGCCGCGTCGTCGACAACCGCCCGCAGGGCATTGTCGAGGTCAACTACCGCCTGCGCGACTGGGGCGTCTCGCGCCAGCGCTACTGGGGCTGCCCGATCCCGGTGATCCACTGCGAGAACTGCGGCGCCGTCCCGGTGCCCGACAAGGACCTGCCCGTCGTCCTCCCCGAGGACGTGAGCTTCGATCGCCCCGGCAATCCGCTCGATCACCACCCGACGTGGAAGCATGTCGCCTGCCCGCAATGCGCCGGCCCGGCGCAGCGCGAAACCGACACCATGGACACCTTCGTCGATAGCTCCTGGTATTTCGCCCGCTTCACCGATCCGCACGCCGCCACCCCGACGGTTCCGGGCATCGCCAACACCTGGCTGCCGGTCGACCAGTATATCGGCGGCGTCGAGCACGCGATCCTCCACCTGCTCTACTCGCGCTTCTTCACCCGCGCCATGAAGCAGACCGGCCACCTCAACATCGAGGAGCCGTTCAAGGGCCTGTTTACGCAGGGCATGGTGGTGCACGAGACCTATCAGCTCGGTTCCGGTCCGAATGGCGAATGGGTTTCGCCCGCCGACATCCGGATCGAGCAGGTCGACGGCGAGCGCCGCGCCAGCATGCTGCAGACTGGCGAGACCGTTGTCATCGGCTCCATCGAAAAGATGAGCAAATCCAAGAAGAACGTCGTCGACCCCGACGAGATCGTCTCGACCTACGGCGCCGATACCGCCCGCTGGTTCATGCTGTCCGACTCCCCGCCGGAGCGCGATGTGCAGTGGACCGAGGCCGGCATCGAAGGCGCCAGCCGCTTCCTGCAACGCGTCTGGAAGCTGGTCGGCGACTTCCTTGACCTCGAGGACGACATCGCGGCCCGCCTGACCGGTACCGGAGATGCTGGCGTGCTGGACCTCCGCAAGGTCGTCCATCGTGCCGTCAACAATGTCGGCGGCGAGATCGAGGGCCTGCGCTTCAACCGCGCCGTGGCCCAGATCTACGAGCTCTCCAACGCCATCACCAAATTCTCGCAATCGGTCGCCAGCAGCGTGTCACCCGCACAGCGCGACGCCCTGCGCGAGGCGGTGGAGCGCCTGGTACAGCTCGTCGCCCCGATGATGCCGCACCTCGCCGAGACTTGCTGGGCCGCGCTCGGCAAGACGGGCCTGGTCGTCGACGCCGGCTGGCCGGTGGCGGATCCGACGCTGTTGGTCGAGTCCACCGTCGTCCTCCCGGTCCAGGTCAACGGCAAGCGCCGCGGCGAGATCACTGTCCCTGTCGGCGCCGCCAAGGAACTGGTCGAGAAAGAGGTCTTGTCACTCGAGGCAGTTGCCCGCATGCTGGAAGGCAAGCCGCCCAAGAAGCTGGTGATCGTCCCCGACAGGATCGTCAATGTGGTCGTCTAAGTCGCTGCTGCGTCACGCGTTTGTCGCGCTGAGCCTGCTCGGCGCGACCGCGCTTGCCGGCTGCACCGGGCTGACCCCGGTCTATGGCGAGCGTGGCATCGGCACCGAACGGCATGCGCTGAACTATTCGAAGCCCAATAGCCGCGCCGAGCAGATCATCTACCAGGAACTGGCCCTGCGTTTCGGCCGCGCCACCGATCCGGCAAGCCCCACCGTCCGCATCACTACCTCGGATACGACGCGCAAGCTGACGCGGTCCGGCGTCACACGCCCCGCCGAACAACGCGAGGCTACCGTGACCGCCAAGATCGAGCTGGTCGCTGCTGACGGCTCCATCGTCCTGTCCACCACCCGCTCGGCCGCCGCGCTCTATACCACCGACAGCCAAGCGCTCGCCGCCTCCGAGGCCGAGCGCGAGGCCATCGAGCGCGCCGCGCGCGAGCTGGCGGAGACCGTACGCCTTACCCTTCTCGGCGCGCTTACCCAGTCGGCCACCTGATGGGGGCGCTGAAGGCGCACGAAGTCAGCCGCTTCGTCGACCGGCCGGACCTCGAAGCTGGGATCATCCTCGCCTACGGCCCCGATGCCGGCCTGGTCCGTGAAACCGGCCAGCGCCTCGCTCGTCGCTACGCCGGCAACGATGCCGACAGCATGAACCTCGTCATCCTCGACGGCGCCGAGCTCGACGCCGACCCGTCGCGTCTCGCCGTCGAGGCCAAGACAACCTCGCTGTTCGGCGATCGCCGCGTCATTCGCGTCCGCAGCGCCGGCAAGTCGCTGGTTATGCCGCTCACCGAACTGCGCGACGATCCGGGCTCTATCATCATCCTCGAGGCGGGCAACCTCCCCCCCAAGGATCCGCTTCGCGCCCTGGTGGAGGCTGCGAAACTCGGCCGGGCGCTGCCCTGCTACCCCGACAATGACGAATCGCTCGGCCGCCTGATCTCCGAGACCTTCTCCAAGGCCGGCATCCGCGCTGACCAGGACACCGTCGCCGCTCTCCGCGACACGCTTGGCAACGACCGCGAGATCACTCGCCGCGAGCTCGAGAAGGTCGTTCTATTCGCCGCCGGCTCCAAGCTATTGACACGCAACGACATTCTGACGCTCTGCGCCGACAACGCCGCCCTCGTCCTCGACGAAGTCGTCGACGCCACCGGCACCGGCCATGCCGCTGATCTGGACACCGCGCTCGAGCGCGCCATCGCCCAGAGCGTCAACTCGCAGCAGATCCTCGCCAGCGCGCTGAGCCATTTCACCACGCTCCGCCGCTGGCGCGTCGAGGTCGACAGTGGCAAGTCCCCCGGCGCTGTGCTCGACAACGCCCGCCCTAAGCCGCACTTCTCGCGCCGCTCGTCGATCGAGCGCCAGTTGCGCCTCTGGACCGACGACGCGCTGAGCGCTGCGCTGGATCGCCTGCAGCTCGCCGTCGCCGATAGCCGCAAGCGCTACGGCCTCGCCGACACCGTCAGCCGCCGCGCGCTTCTGGCAATTTGTACAATGGCTGCAGAGCGTTAGCTCAATGTTTCACGTGGATCAGCGGTGCCAACGTCAGCGTGGCTGACTATTTCCGTTGGCCCGGATAAGCGGAAATGAACGCCGTCTGAACGACCGAATCCGCTGGAAACCGATGGCTTCGACGCGCGAAGTCCAACGATGGACCAGCGTTAGACCATGAACTTCTGCCAGTCGACGGTGCTAAACCCCGTAGCCGGTCAGCTTCATGCAGATGCCGTCGAGCTGCTCCAGGGTCCGGTAGCGGATTTCCAGCCGCCCGCCCTGGTCCTTGTGGTCGATCGCGACGTGCAGCCCCAGCACATCGGACAGACGCTTCTCGAGCGCTGCGGTGTCCGCGTCCTTCTGCTCGGCCGGCGCCGGCTTCTTCTTCGGCGCGTTGATCTCGCGCTGCGTCATGGCTTCCGCCTCGCGCACCGAAAGCCCGCCACCGACGATGCGCTTGGCCAACGCCACCGGATCTTCCGCCGTGATCAGCGTACGGGCATGGCCGGCCGTGAGGTCGCCGCTCGCCAGCATGCCGCGCACGTCGTCTGGCAGCTTCATCAGGCGCAGCGTGTTGGCGACGTGCGAGCGGGATTTGCCGATCACCTGCGCCAGGTCGTTCTGGGTGTAGTCGAACTGCTCGATCAGCTGGGCGTAACCCATTGCTTCTTCGAGCGGATTTAGGTCGACGCGCTGCACGTTCTCGATGATCGCGAGCTCGAGCGCTTCCTTGTCGTCGACGTCGCGGATGATCACCGGCACGTCGTTGAGCCCGGCCCGCTGCGAGGCGCGCCAGCGGCGCTCGCCGGCGATGATCTCGAACTGGTTCGGATCGGTCGTCGGCCGCACCAGCAGCGGCTGCATCACGCCCTTCTCGCGGATCGAGCTGGTCAGCTCTTCCAGCTGGTCCGGATCGAAATCCCGCCGCGGGTTGGCGCGGTTGGCGATCAGGAAGTCGACCGGCAGGCGCTTGCTGCCGCTATCGGCGAGCCGCGCGCCTTCCATGGTCGCCATATCGCCGATCAGCGCCGCAAGGCCTCGCCCGAGCCGTGAAGATTTCTCGTTCATTCCAACTTCCTCATGCGGCCATGAGCTGGCGCTCACGCCGGATAACTTCGGTAGCAAGGCGCAGATAGGCCTGGCTGCCGGCACATTTCAGATCATAGAGCAGGGCCGGCTTGCCATAGGACGGCGCCTCGGACAGACGGACATTGCGCGGTATGACGGTATCATAGACCAGCGAGCCCATCTCCGAGCGCACGTCGGCCAGCACCTGCTCACTGAGGTTGTTGCGACGGTCGAACATCGTCATCACGACACCCTGTATCGACAGGCGCGGGTTCAGCGTGGTGCGAATTTGCTCAATGGTTTGAAGCAGTTGGCTCAGACCTTCGAGCGCGAAGAACTCGCACTGCAGCGGCACCAGCACGGCATCCGCTGCCACCAGGGCGTTGATGGTCAGGAGGTTCAGCGACGGCGGGCAATCGATCAGCACGTAGCTCACCGACTGGCCGTTGATCGTCAGGTCGCTCATTGCCCTGAAGGCGTCGCGGAGCCGGAACGCCCGGTCCGCCTGCTGCGCGATGGTCAGCTCGACGCCGAGCAGGTCCAGCGTCGAGGGCACGATGGCCACGTTGGGTACGCTGGTCATCACGGCCGCCGCCGCCACCTTGGCGTCGCCCATCAGCAGATCGTAGCTGGACACATCGCGGCCGGAACGCGAGATTCCGAGTCCCGTCGAGGCATTGCCCTGCGGATCGAGGTCGACGATCAGCACCCGCTCGCCAATCGCAGCGAGCGCGGTTGCCAGGTTGATCGCGGTAGTGGTCTTGCCGACCCCACCCTTCTGGTTGGCGAGGGTCAGGATTCGAGGAGCCAAGGCACGGCCTCCGAGCGTTTCCGCTAACTATATGGTTTTCCGTCGCAAATTGCTGATTTCCAGCAATACGCCGGCCTCGTCGGTGGCGCTCTTGGTTATTACCACGTCGAACTCCCACGCCAAACGACTTTCCGCGAGCTCCACAGCATGATCCCGCCCCTTGTGCAGGATCGCGCGGGTTTCGGGCCCAAAGAAGGGGTGGATAAGTTCCAGCAGCGTCGGCAACGCCGCGAGCGCGCGCGAGGTGATGACGTCGAAAGATGTTTCACGTGAATCAAAACTGTCGGTCCGCCCGGCGTGCACGTCGGCGGAAAGCCCCAGTTCGCGGGCGACTTGGCGTAGGAAGGCGACCTTCTTGCCGATCGGCTCGACCATGGTGATGTGGGCCGGCCCGCCCTTCAAGGCGATGGCCAGTGGCAGGGCGGGCAGGCCTCCGCCTGATCCCACGTCGAGCAAACGCTCATCCGTCGGCCGCAGGAGGGGCAGAACCTGCAGCGAATCCAGGATGTGGCGCGACCACAGGGCATTCTCTGTTTCACGTGAAACAAGATTCTGCACCGCGTTCCATTTCTTCAGCAGCGCAGCAAACGATTCCAGATCCTTGCGCACCACGGCTTCCGGCCTGACGAAGCCGCCGGAAAAGGCGGTCAGATCGCCCATCAGCCGGCCTGGCGCAGGCTACCCCGGCGAACCACCGACAGGATGAGCGTGATGGCGGCGGGCGTGACGCCCTCGATGGCCTGGGCCTGCGCAATGGTCGCCGGCCGCCTTTGCTCCAGCTTCTGCCGCATCTCCATCGACAGGCCCGGCAGGGCGGCATAGTCGAGCCAGTCAGGGATCTCCCGGCTTTCGTCGCGCTTAACTGCCGCAATGTCGGCCTGCTGACGCTGCAGGTAGACGGCGTATTGCGCATCGACCGTCAGCTGCTCGACGATGGAGGGCGACAGGTCGGCAATCTCCGGCCAGAGCGGCACAAGGTTGGCTGCTTCGACGTCCGGATAGGACAACAGCTCGAATGCGCTGCGCTCGTGCCCGTCAGCATTCACCGCCAGGCCAGCCTTGCGGGCGGCTGTCGGCGTCGTCCGCAGCCGATCCAGCGTTGCACGGCCGGCGGCCAAGGCTGCCGAGCGCGTCTCAAAGTGCTGCTGGCGTTCTTCGCCGACCAACCCCGCCTCGGTCGCGATCCGTGTGAGGCGCTGGTCGGCGTTGTCGCTGCGGAGGTGCAGGCGGAACTCGGCGCGTGAGGTGAACATGCGGTAGGGCTCACTTACCCCCCGCGTCACCAGGTCGTCGACCATCACGCCGAGGTAGCTTTCGGTCCGCGAAAGGTGGAACGCGTCACTGCCGCTGCTTGCGAGGCCGGCGTTGGCGCCGGCGTACAGCCCTTGTGCCGCCGCCTCTTCATAGCCGGTGGTGCCGTTGATCTGTCCGGCGAGGAACAGACCCGGCAGCCGCTTCAGCTCGAGCGTCGGGCGGAGCTCGCGCGGATCGACGTAGTCGTATTCGATCGCATAGCCGGGGCGTATGATCCGGACATTCTCCAAGCCCGGCATCGACTTGAGGAAAGCTTCCTGGACCTCAGCGGGAAGGGAGGTCGACAACCCGTTGGGATAGATCGTGTTGTCGTCGAGGCCTTCGGGCTCGAGGAAGATCTGGTGGCTGTCGCGATCGGCGAAGCGGACGACCTTGTCTTCGATCGACGGGCAGTAGCGCGGACCGCGGCTCTGGATCCGGCCGGAGTACATCGCCGAACGGTGCAGATTGTTCGAGATGATCCGATGCGTATCGGACGTCGTGCGGGTGATATAGCAGCTGATCTGCGGGGTGGTGATCGCCGTGGTCAGCGACGAGAACGGCTCGGGCGGATCGTCGCCGCACTGCTCTTCAAGCCCGGAGAAGTCGATCGATGTCGCATCGAGACGCGCCGGGGTCCCGGTCTTCAGCCGCCCGAGGGTGAGGCCAAGCGCCTCGAGCCGGGTCGAAAGCCCGAGCACCGGCTTCTCGCCGACGCGGCCGGCAGGCGTGGTCTCTTCGCCTCGGTGGATAAGGCCACGGAGGAAGGTCCCGGTGGTGAGAACGACAGCCTTGGCGCCGAAGCGCCGGCCATCCAGCAGCACCGCGCCCGCAATACGGCCATCCGCGACCACGAGATCGTCGACCTCACCTTCGATCACGGTCAGGTTCGGCTGCGCCAGGATCGCTGCCTGCATCGCCTGCCGGTAGAGCTTGCGATCGGCCTGGGCCCTAGGGCCGCGGACAGCGGCACCCTTGCGGCGATTGAGGACGCGGAACTGGATGCCGGCAACGTCGGCCACCCGGCCCATCAGCCCGTCCATCGCGTCGATCTCGCGCACCAGATGGCCTTTGCCGAGGCCGCCGATCGCCGGATTGCAGCTCATTTCGCCGATGGTGGCGAACTTGTGGGTGATCAGCGCGGTGGGGACGCCAAGACGCGCCGAGGCGGCCGCGGCTTCACAGCCGGCGTGCCCGCCTCCAACAACAATGACGCCGAAGTCGCTCATCTCGCAGAATTCCTTTGGAGCGGCGGTCTAGTCCAATGTTTCACGTGAATCAACCGGCACTGCGGCAGGGCAGCGTTTCACGTGAATCACTTGCCGATGCAGAAGGCCGCAAACAGGTGGTCCAGGACGGATTCCGCATCCATCTTCCCGAGCAGGCGTTCGAGCGCTGCCGACGCGCTGCGGAAATCCTCGGCCAGAATCTCTGGCTGATCGAGGTGGTCTGTTGCCCGGCTGAGTGCCCGCCGGGCCGCTATTATTGCATCATGGTCGCGCTGGTGGCTGACCAGGACGTCGGCGGGGTTTACCATTGACGCACCGGACACCTCATGGAGCCGGTCGAGCAGGGCCTGGATACCCTCACCCGTCTGCACCGAGACCGTCAGGCTGGTTCCCGGTACGCTTCCGATGTCACCCTTGGTGCCAACCAAGCCGATAGGCGGCGCAAGCCATGGCCGCTCGGAAAACTCAGGGAAGCCTGGTGGATCCTCCCAAGGTATGTCAGGCGATAGTAGCCACAGCACCTGGTTGGCGGCCGCCATTGCCGACTTTGTCCGCTGGATGCCTATAGCCTCCGCTTTCGATGTCGTTTCCCGCAGGCCGGCGCTATCGATCAGGATGATGAGTTGGCCTTTGACGTCGAGGGGCACTTCCTTGAGATCGCGCGTTGTTCCGGGCTCATCGGAAACAATCGCAGCGTCTGAGCGGGAAAGGGCATTGAGAAGGCTGGATTTGCCGGCGTTTGGCGGCCCGGCAAGCAGCACCCGGAAACCGTTGCGTAGAACGTGACCCCGCCCACGGGATATCACCTCGTCGATACTGCTTTTCAACGCTTTGATGTCGTCGACGAACGTGGATGGCAACGCACCGACGTCACCCTCGTCGGAAAAATCAAGTTGTGCCTCAACCTCCGCACGAAGGTCGAGGAGGCGTTCGCGCCAACCCTCCACGGCACGGGTCAGGCCACCTTGAAGGCGAGCGAACGCGATCGCCCGCTGGTTCTCGGTCTCGGCCTCAATCAGGTCGCCCAGTCCTTGCGCCTCGACCAGATCCAGCTTGCCGTTCTCGAAGGCACGGCGAGTGAACTCGCCGGCCTCGGCGAGCCTGATACCTGGCTGTGAACTGAGGCGGCGCAGGATGCCACGGACGACAGCGGGGGAGCCGTGCACCTGCAGCTCGGCGCAGTCCTCGCCGGTAAAGCTGTGGGGGCCGGGCATCCAGGCGACGAGACCGCGATCGAGGACCTCGCCGTCAAGGCGGATGTCGGCGAGCTTCAGGTGGCGCGGCGTCGGGAGAGAACCGAGCATGTCAGTCAGGATGCGGCCGGAAGCCGGGCCGGACAGGCGGATGACGGCGACGCCTGAAGGGACCGAGCCTGAGGAAAGGGCGACTATGGTGTCATCGAGGCGCATGAACCGCCTCCGCGCCTGTACTGAGCAACGAAGCTTCGGTGCCTGTGGCGCCATGGATCCCCGCTTTCGCGGGGATGACGGCGATGGGTTGGGGAAGCCAGGTGAAGGTCACGCCGGCTTCGATGCTTAGGTGTTCATCGAGTCGAAGAAGTCCGAGTTCGTCTTCGTCTGACGGATCTTGTCCATCAGGAACTCCATCGCATCGACCGTGCCCATCGGGTTGAGGATACGGCGCAGGACGTACATCTTCCTGAGGATATCCGGCTCGACCAACAGCTCTTCCTTGCGGGTGCCGGACTTGGTGACGTCCATCGCCGGGAACACGCGCTTGTCGGAGACCTTGCGGTCGAGGACGATTTCCGAGTTGCCGGTGCCCTTGAACTCTTCGAAGATCACTTCGTCCATGCGCGAGCCGGTATCGATCAGCGCGGTCGAGATGATGGTCAGCGAACCGCCGTCTTCGATGTTGCGGGCAGCGCCGAAGAAGCGCTTGGGCCGCTGCAGCGCGTTGGCATCCACGCCACCGGTGAGCACCTTGCCCGAGCTCGGCACCACGGTGTTGTAGGCGCGGCCGAGGCGGGTGATCGAATCGAGCAGGATCACCACGTCGCGCTTGTGTTCGACGAGGCGCTTGGCCTTCTCGATCACCATCTCGGCGACCTGGACGTGGCGCGACGCGGGCTCGTCGAAGGTCGAGGAGATCACCTCGCCCTTCACCGAGCGCTGCATGTCGGTGACTTCCTCGGGGCGCTCGTCGATGAGCAGCACGATGAGGTAGCACTCGGGGTGATTGATGGCGATCGACTGTGCAATATTCTGCAACAGTACGGTCTTACCGGTACGCGGCGGCGCAACGATCAGCGCGCGCTGGCCTTTGCCGAGCGGCGCCACCAGATCCATGATCCGGGCGCTCTTGTCCTTGACCGTCGGGTCGGGGAGCTCGAGGCGCAGCCGCTCATCGGGATAGAGCGGCGTCAGGTTGTCGAAGTTGATCTTGTGACGGACCTTCTCGGGGTCCTCGAAATTGATGGTGTTGACCTTGAGCAGCGCAAAGTAGCGCTCGCCTTCCTTGGGAGACCGGATCTGGCCTTCAACCGTGTCGCCGGTGCGCAGCGAGAAGCGGCGGATCTGCGAGGGGGAGACGTAGATATCGTCCGGGCCCGGGAGGTAGTTCGCGTCCGGCGAGCGGAGGAACCCAAAGCCGTCGGGAAGGACTTCCACCACGCCTTCGCCGGTGATGTCCACTTCACGTGCCGCCAGTTCCTTGAGGATGGCGAACATCAGTTCCTGCTTACGCATCGTCGAGGCGTTCTCGACCTCGTAAGTCTCGGCGAATTCAAGCAATTCGGCAGGCGTCTTGGCCTTGAGCTCGCTGAGCTTCATATTTTCCATTGCGCGGAAGACCCTTGGGCAAACGTAAGTGGCGGGGATGTACGGAGAGGGGGGTTCGCCCGGAAAGCGCCGGGGAGGCGCCCATCGATCAGGCAGTGCGCTTCAGATAGCTAAAACCTTCGCCACATTCAAGCGGAATGCGGATTCGCGTGGAACAATGGCTGCTCAGCGGAGCGCATCAGAATGGCTTCACCACCACCGAAATGACAATGACGATGGCGATGACGAAAGGGATTTCGTTGATGGCGCGGAAGAACTTTGCCGGTCGGGTGTTGCGGTCATTGGCGAAGTCGCGCAGCAGCCGGCCGTAGAAACCGTGGATGCCGCTCAGCAGGATCACCATCACTGCCTTCAGCCACATCCAGCCCTGGCTGAAATCGACGATGCCGAAGCCGAAGGCCAGCCACAGGCCGAACACCCAGGCCGCAATCATCGCCGGCGTGGTGATGCCGCGATAGAGCCGCCGCTCCATCACCTTGAAGGTCTCGGACTGGACCGAGCCCTGCTCGGCGTCGGCGTGATAGACGAACAGCCGCGGCAGGTAGAGCATCCCGGCCATCCAGGCGATCACCGAGAGGATGTGCAGCGCCTTGACCCATGGATAGAAATCCATCGCCTACGCTCCCCGCGCCACTGCGATCAGCCGCTCGACATGCGCGATCGGCGTTTCCGGCACGATCCCGTGCCCGAGGTTGAAGATGTGCGGGCGATCGCGGAAGCCGGCGACGATTTCGCGGATGCGATTGTCCATCTGCTCACCGCCGGCGAGTAGGCGCAGCGGATCGAGATTGCCCTGCACGCCGAGACCGGCCGGGAGTTCAGCGGCAAAGCCGAGCGGTGTCGCATAGTCGAGGCCGAGGACGTTGACGCCGGTCGCCTTGGCATAGGCCGGCAAGTTCCCCGCAGCGCCGCGCGGAAAACCGATCACCGGTGCTCCCGGGATGAGTTTCCGCAGCCCTTCGACGATCCGGCGGTTCGGCTCGATTACCCAGTTGCGGAACGCTATCTCGTCGAGGTTCAGCGCCCAGCTCTCGAACAGCTGCACCACATCGGCACCGGCCTGCAGTTGCGCCGCGAGGTAGTCGATGCTGGCTTCGACGAGGATATCGATCAGCTGTACGAACGCCGCCGGCTGGGTCAGGGCGAACACTCGGGCCGCCGCCTGGTCGGAGGAACCGCGTCCGCCGATCATGTAGGTGGCAACCGTCCAGGGCGAGCCACAGAAGCCGATCAGGGTCTTGTCGGGGGTGAGGCCAGCTCGAACCCTCCTGACCGTCTCGATGATAGGGCTCAGCTTCTCCAAAGCCCCTTTGGGATCGAGCCGTGGGATCGAGTCTGCCGTCACGGGCTCAAGCAGGGGGCCTTCGCCGGCTTCGAACCTGACGTACTGGCCCAGGGCATCCGGGATCACCAGGATATCGGAGAACAGGATCGCTGCGTCGAGATCGAAGCGGCGCAAAGGTTGCAGCGTCACTTCCGAAGCCAGTTCCGGATTGTAGCAGAGATCGAGAAAGCTGCCGGCTTTCGCTCGCAACTCGCGATACTCCGGCAGATAGCGTCCGGCCTGGCGCATGATCCAGATCGGCAGCCGCTGCTGGCGCCGACCGAGCACCGTCTCGAGCAGTGGTTTGAGCACCGGCGTTTGGGTCATCGCCCAACCAATCCTAAAGAATCTAGATTCTTAATCATCATTATCATGGCGGTGTTTTGCAGGAATTCACGGCTGCCCACAACGAGATAGGCGGCGACAGAAGCGCGCGGCGGTAACGCCAGCGAAGCCTGTGAATCATCGGCGGTGAAGAGAAGAGGGGTGCCTCGGGAGTCGGGCCGTTTACTAAGTCTTAACCATGTCACAATGGTTGACGATCCGTTAACGAGCCTGTTGATGGACAGGTGCTTCACGCAACCGGTTATCCCCACAACTCACCTTAACCCTTTGTTAACTGTCCCGCGGGGCCGGCCTGTTGAGCGATCTCGTCCCAGCGGGGAGAACTCGGCCGTTGCGCCGCGACGGCCGGTTGTCCACCGCCGCCGCCCTTGAGCGAATGAGGACAGTGTGGAAAACCCGGTTCATGTTGATCCTCGCCTCCCAGAGTTCTGCGCGAAAGGCCCTACTGGCGGGCACTGGGCTCCGATTCGAAGCGAGTCCAGCGCAAATCGACGAGCGAGCGCTCGAAGCCGATGTGCTGGGGAAAGGCGGCGACGCTCGATCCGTGGCGCGTCACCTGGCCGAGGCGAAGGCCATCGCGGTTTCAACGGCCCGGCAGGGGGCAGTCGTCATCGGTGCGGACCAGGTGCTGGCGCTTGATGGGGACCTTCTGCACAAGCCCGAGACCCTTGCCGTCGCGGCGAACCAGCTAGATCGGCTGGCAGGGCACACGCATTTCCTCCATGCCGGTGTCGCCCTGGCCCGCGGAGGCCGCCTGCTCTGGTCCGCGACGGACACGGCATCGCTCACCATGCGCCGCTTCGATGCGGTGGAACGCGACGCGGTCCTCGCGCTCGAAGGGCCCGGAGTGCTCGGTTCGGTCGGTGGCTATCGGCTCGAGGGCCCGTCGATCCGGCTGTTCGAGCGGATCGAGGGTGACTATTTCACCATTCTGGGGCTGCCGCTGTTGCCCTTGCTGGCCGCGCTGCGTCAGCATGCCCCTGAAACCCTCGCTCAGTGATTCACGTGAAAAAAGCCTTCGTCATCGGCCACCCGATCAAGCATTCCCGCTCGCCGCTGATCCACGGCAGCTGGATCGCCGAGCATGGCATCGATGGCAGCTATGAGGCGATCGACGTCGCCCCCGCTGAGCTCCCGGCCTTCGTCGAGCGCCTGCGCCAGGGCGAGTTCGCCGGCGGCAACGTGACCATACCCCACAAGGAGGCGGTGTTCGCCCTCTGCGACAGCGTCGACCCACTCGCGACGACGATAGGGGCGGTTAACACGTTGGTGCGGCGGTCGGACGGCCAGATTCACGGCTTTAACACCGACTACATGGGCTTTTTGGGCAACCTCGACCAGAACGCACCCGGATGGGACCAGAACCTCGAGGTTGCCCTCGTGCTCGGTGCCGGCGGGGCCGCTCGGGCCATCCTCGTTGCGCTGCAGAGCCGCAGCATACCCATCATCCTGCTCAACCGGACACGCGCCACGGCCGACCGTCTCGCCAGCGAGCTGGGGGGCGACATCACCATCGGCGCGCTCGACGAGGTCAACGAAGCAGCGCCGCTTGCTGGTCTCATTATCAACACTACCTCGGTCGGCATGCACGGCAGCCGCTTCGAGGATTTCGACCTCGGAGAGCTCCGCCCCGACACGCTCGTCACCGACATCGTTTACGTCCCGCTCGTTACGCCCTTGCTGGCCGATGCCCGCGCCCTGGGTCTCCGCACCGTCGACGGGCTCGGCATGCTGCTGCATCAGGCCGTTCCTGGTTTCGAGGCCTGGTTTGGCGTCCGCCCGGAGGTTACCCAGGCCTTGCGAGCAAAGATCGAGGCGACGCTCTGATGCTGAAGCTCGGGCTCACCGGATCGATCGCGACGGGCAAATCGACGGTGCTCAAGGCCTTCGCCGATCTCGGCATCTCGACCTTTTCGTCCGACGAGGCGGTGCATGACCTTTACCGCGGCGCGGCTGTCGCGCCGGTCGAGGCAGCTTTTCCCGGGGTCACGGTGGACGGTGTCATCGATCGCGAAAAGCTCAGTCGGCATCTGGTTGGCCATCCCGGGCGGTTGCAGCAGCTCGAGGCCATCGTGCATCCGCTGGTGCGGGCGAGGATAAGGTCGTTCCTCGCCGATGCCGAAGCTCGTGGTGAAGCGATTGCGGTGGTCGATATTCCGCTGCTGTTCGAGAACGGCGTCGATTGGGGGCTCGATGCCGTCATCGTCACCATCGTCGATGCGGCCGAGCAACGCCGGCGTGCCCTGGCTCGTCCCGGGATGACGGTGGAAAAGCTTGAGGCCATCCTTGCCCGTCAGCTAACGCAGGCTGAAAAGGTGAAACGCGCCACCTACATAATCGACACCGCCGACACCATCGAAGCGACCCGCCAATCGGTTGCCGACCTGGTGCAGAGGCTGCGTCAGGAAGCCAAAGCCCGCCAATGAGCCGCGAAATCGTCCTCGATACCGAAACCACCGGCCTGTCGCCGGTGACGGGCGACCGCATCGTCGAAATCGGCTGCGTCGAGCTGATCAACCACATCCCGACCGGCCGGCATTTCCACGTCTATCTCAATCCCGAGCGTGACGTGCCGGATGAAGCATTCCGGGTGCATGGGCTGTCGACCGAGTTCCTGCGCGACAAGCCGCTGTTCAGCGCCGAGGCCGACGCCTTCCTCGAATTCATCGGCGATGGCACGCTGGTGATCCACAATGCCCCGTTCGACATGGGCTTTCTCAACTTCGAGCTCGAAAAGCTCGGCAAGCCCAGCCTCTCCAATGAGGTGATCGACACGGTGATGGTGGCGCGCGAGCGCCATCCGGGCGCACGCGTCAGCCTCGACGCGCTCTGCAAGCATTATGGCATCGACAACTCGAAGCGCGTACTGCACGGCGCGCTGCTCGACAGCGAGATCCTCGCCGATGTCTATCTGGAGCTGATCGGCGGCCGGCAGGTGGCGCTGGCACTGGTGGCCGAGACGCATATCGAGAGCGGCATCACCGTAACGATGGTGCCGGCGCGCCAGCGGCCGGTACCGCTGCCGTCGCGGCTGACGGACATCGAATTCGCCGCCCACCTGAAGCTCGTCGGCACGCTCGGCGCCGACGCCTTGTGGAGCAATTATCCCACCGAACTCGCGGCGGCCGAGTAGGCCCGCTTAGTTCGTCGGCGTGCCCGGAGCAGCCTGCTGCGCCTGCAGGTTGCGGACGTTCTGGATGTAGAGCGCGTTGAAATCCACCGGCTCCATCATCAGCGGCGGGAAGCCGCCCAGCTGAACGATGGTGGCGAGCACATGGCGGGCGAACGGAAAGATCATTCGCGGGCACTCGACCATCAGCAGAGCCGGCAGCTGCTGCTCGGGCACGTTCCTCACCCGGAACACGCCGCCATAGACCAGCTCGACGTTGAACAGCACGGTCTTGTCGCGCTCGGCCTTGGCGTTGAGGTTGATTTCGACGGCGTAGAGATCGTCGGCCTGCTTCTTCACCCCGACATTGATGCCGACGGTGAAGTTGGGGTTCGGACCGCCCAACAGCACCGAACCGGGCGCGCCCGGGTTCTCGAAGCTCAGGTCGCGGGTGTACTGCCCGACGAGGCTGTAGCTGGGCGCCGTGCTGGCGTTCGCGGGTGCCGGCGCGGCCTCGGGCGGGGTCTGGTCAGCCATAGTCGAAAATCCTCGAGCTTTCGGTCGGCCGGGTGGCTAGCACCTTTGGCACTCAGCCACAAGCGCGGTGGCTTTCAGCGCGGCCGCCACTCGTCCGAATCGAGGTCGATCGTGCCATCGTCGACACGCCGTTGCGCAAAGCCGGGACCGGCCCCGGTGGTCGACGTGACGACCGTCACCCGGGACTTGAGAAAGGCGTAGATTGCCGAGCGCACCGGCGGGATCAGCAGCAGGATGCCGATGAGGTCGGAGAAATAGCCCGGCAACAGCAGCAGCAGTCCCGC
The DNA here is from genome assembly GCF_056405135.1 of Devosia sp. P1_H9. Lineage (NCBI taxonomy): Bacteria > Pseudomonadati > Pseudomonadota > Alphaproteobacteria > Hyphomicrobiales > Devosiaceae > Devosia > Devosia sp. P1_H9. The sequence continues at coordinate 90,243 of NZ_JBFUCQ010000012.1, read as the reverse complement.
GACCCCGACCATCATCGCGTCGGCCAATGCTCGCGCCGGCAACTGCCCTCGCCCCACCGTCGAGCGGATCTCGTTGAGCAGCGACAGTCCCTGCATGCGGATCACCAGCGAACCGATGATCGCCGTCACCACTACGCCCGCCAGCGTCGGCCACAAGCCGATGGCGTTGCCGATCACCACGAAGAACGCGATCTCGACCAGCGGCACCAGCAGAAAGATCAGGAACAATAGGCGGCCCAATGGGTAACCCTTTCGAAAGCGCTGCGTCATAAAGGCCCCGCCGGGCTCCTCAGCCAAACGTGAACTGGTTTCCGGCTGAGCGTTTCCCTATATATAGGTCACATTTTTGGCTCCGCGAGCCGGACGCCCCCTTTCCCCTGGCGCGAGTAGCACGTCCGATGGATGAATTCTTCGATATCCCCACGCTCATCGTCATTGGTCTGGCGATCGTTGTGCTGTTCCGCCTGCGTCAGGTCCTCGGCACCCGTACCGGTCGTGAGCGTTCCCCGCTGGAGCGCCAGCGTGAGGCGGCGCCGGTGAAGGCCGGCGACGACACGGTGGTGCAGATGCGCCCGCGTCCGGTTCCAGAGACCGACGAGGATCAGGCCCGCGCGGCGCGCAAGCTCGAGACCGAGATCACCCAGTTCTCGCATGGCGACGACAAGGTTGCAGCGGGCCTCAATGCGATCGCTGACGCCGACCCGAACTTCGGGCCCAAGAGCTTCATGGAAGGCGCCAAGTCCGCCTACGAGATGATCGTCACGGCGTTCGCCGCCGGGGACCGCCAGACCCTGAAGAACCTGCTCGAAAAGGACGTCTATGACGGCTTCGAGCGCGTCATCAAAGATCGCGAGGCCGCCGGCCACAAGATCGACTTCACCTTTGTCGGGCTGCCCAAGGTCGAGATTTCGGAAGCCGAAGTGGACAAGCGGGCCGCCAGCGTCACCATCCGCTTCCACGCTGAAGTGGTCTCGGCCACCCGCGACAAGGACGGCAACCTGCTCGAAGGCAATGCCGACCAGGTCACCAACATCGCCGACGAATGGACTTTTGCGCGCAACCCCAAGGCGCGCGATCCCAACTGGAAGCTCGTCGCCACCAGTCAGCTCGAATAAGAGGCCACGCTCGGGGGCGATGCGATGGCCAAGCGCCGGTCGGATGGAAAGGGCCAGCTCCCCGACTGGCACCTTTGGCTCGAGGTGTCGCAGACGGTTTCGCCGCTGCGGCCGCCGCGGTCGATCGTGAACCTCGACACCGAGCCGCTGCCGATACCTACTCCGCCGCCGCCCAAGCGCCACCGCCTGCTGCCGGCCATGCCGGCATATCAATCCGACGGCCGGCCGGCCAAGCAGCCGCGCGCCGGGATCGAACCCAACCTGAAGCAGCGGCTGCAGCGGGGGCGCGAAGAGATCGATGGGACGATCGACCTGCATGGCATGCGCCAGGTTGAGGCGCACGCAGCGCTCACCCGCTTCATCCAGGCTCGGGCAGCGCGCGGCGATCGAACCTTGCTGGTGATCACCGGCAAGGGGCTGAAGAAGCTCGGCGACGACGCAGCGGTGATCGTCGAACGCGGGGTGCTTCGCGCCATGCTGCCGGTATGGCTCAGCGCGCCAAACCTCGCGCCGCTGGTCGCGGGCTGGGATACGGCGGCGCAAGGCCATGGCGGCGATGGTGCCTTCTACGTGCGGTTACGACGGGAGCGGGATTATCGATGACTCCACTCGGGCTGAAGCTTCGCCAGATGCGTGACGAACGCGGCGTGACGCTGAAGGACATGGCCAAGGCGCTGCGCGTTTCCAGCGCCTATCTCAGCGCCCTCGAACATGGCCGCCGCGGCAAGCCGACCTTCGCGCTGATGCAAAAGATCATCGCCTATTTCAACGTCATCTGGGACGACGCCGAGGAGCTGCAGCGCCTTGCGGAGATGAGCGACCCCAGGATCACCATCGACACTGCCGGAATGCCCCCCGAGGCCACCGAACTCTCCAACCGCCTAGCCCGCGATATTGCCAAGTTGGCGCCGGAAGATCTGGCTTATCTCAGTACCGAAGTCGCCCGCCGAGTGAAGTAGGCGACGCCTATTCGGGTGCGTGTGGCCACGGTGACATTCGCGCTCTGAAAAGTGGCGCGCGGTATAGTTTACGGGCATGCTGATCGGCACTAAGTAGTTGGAGTAGCAGCCTTGGAGACAAACTAACGCAGGTCTTGCGGCGAAACGTTAAGGTTTGGTCCACACAATCGTCACCATCTGCTGGATGTTGGGAGAAGGTGGTATGCGCGCCTCGCAACTGTTCTGGGACAAGCAGTCCCAATGGTCGGAGGCAGGTGCGTCTCTCGACCGGGCTGGTCTGGTCTTCTATTTCGGCACGCGCCAGATGCTCGCCGACGGCGAGCTTTACGACAGTTTGCGATCCCGCTTTCCCGACGCGCACCTGCTGGGGTGCTCGACCGGCGGGCAACTCGCCGGCCTCGACGTCAGCGACGACACTGCCTGCGCCCTGGCACTGGACTTCGCGGCGACCGACCTGCGCGTCGCCCGCGCCGAGATAAAGGGCTCTAGCGACTCCCGCGCCACCGGCGCCGCCATCGGCGCTGCGCTCAAGGGCGACCGCCTGGCCGGCGTGTTCATCCTGTCGGACGGATTGCACGTCAATGGTAGCGCGCTGGTTGAAGGCGTCGTCAGCGAAGTCGGGCGCGACGTGCCGGTCAGCGGCGGCCTTGCCGGTGACGGCGCTGATTTTGCCCAGACCCTCGTGGGTTGTGATAGCCCTCCGGCGCCCAACACCATTGCAGCGGTTGGTTTCTACGGCGATGCCATCCGCATCGGTCACGGCAGCGCCGGCGGCTGGGATGTGTTCGGGCCGATGCGCCAGATCACCCGCTCCGACGGCAATGTGCTGTACGAGGTCGACGGCAAGCCGGCGCTCGATCTCTACAAGCTCTATCTCGGGCCGGAGGAGAGCCAGAACCTGCCCGGCTCGGCGCTGCTGTTCCCGCTGCGCATCTTCGATCCCAAACACCCCGAACGCAGCGTCGTTCGCACCATCCTTGCCGTCGATCATGAGTCGGGCTCGATGACATTTGCGGGCGACATGCCCGAGGACTGGTCGGCGCAGCTGATGCGCGGCAGCTTCAACCGGCTCTGCGCCGGTGCGGCGGAGGCGACCCAGCGCGCCGTGCTCAATGCGCATCCGGAGCCCGATGAACAGAGCGCCGCCATCTTCGTCAGCTGCATTGGCCGTCGTTTGCTGATGGGGCAGCGCATCGACGAGGAGATCGAGGCGGCAACCGCTGAGTTGGCGAAGAGCTGTGTGCCGGTCGGCTTCTATTCGTACGGCGAAATATCACCGCACGAGGTCTCCGGCTTCTGCCAGCTGCATAACCAGACGATGACGGTAACAGTACTGGCAGAGCAGGCGGCCTGATTTGCGTAAGCTGTTCGATCGGCAGCTGGAAAAATCGACGGACGCCGCCGGGCGTGTCGACCTGGCGGCGCTCGAACGGCTGGTGACGGCTGCCTACGACGACGCCGAGCTGGACCGCACGCGCACCGATCGATCGATCGAGCTCATGGTGGGTGAGCTGACGGCGTTCCAGGTCGGGCTCGAGGCCGAGATCGAGAACCGCACCGCGCAGCTGCGCCAGAGCCAGAAGAAGCTGCGCACCCAGAACACCCGCTTCCTCACGGCGCTCGAGAACATGTCGCAGGGCCTCGCCATGTTCGACAGGCAGCGCCGGCTGGTGGTCTGCAACCGGCAGTACCTCGACATCTACAACCTGCCGCGCCGGTTCGGCCGCGTCGGCACCTCGCTTGTCTCGATCCTCAGGGCCCGCATCGCCGCCGGGACCTCCGCCGGCCACGATCCGGCCGCCTATCTGCGCGAGCGGCTGATGACGGCGGCGGACGGCGTGAGTTCGACGACGACGCACCATCTCAACAATGGGCGGGTGCTGTCGGTCACCCACCGCGCCATGGGCGATGGCGGCTGGGTGACCATGCACCGTGACATCACCGAGCTGCACAACATGCAGGCCGAGCTCACGCACCAGGCCTATCACGACTCGCTCACCGAGCTGCCGAACCGCAACCTGCTCTACCAGCTGCTCGGGCAGGCCATCGATACACTGCCGACAGGCGGCAGCTTTGCGGTGCTCTGTCTCGATCTCGATGGCTTCAAGGCGATCAACGACTCGATGGGTCACGCCGCCGGCGACAAGCTGCTGAAACAGGTGGCGGCTCGCCTGCGCGAGTGTGTCGGAGACGCCGGAACCGTCGGCCGCATGGGTGGCGACGAATTCGCCGTGCTGCACCCCGACGGCACCCCCGAAAGCGCGCTGGTGCTGGCCAAGTCGATTCTCGAGGCGATCCGCCGGCCGTTCGATATCGACGATCACGCCGTGCTGGTCGGCGTGAGCATCGGCGTCGCCATGGCGCCGCGCGATGGCCAGAGCGCCGACAAATTGCTGAGGAACGGCGACCTGGCGCTCTACTCGATCAAGCGCGGACGACGCGGCGGATGCCGCTTCTTCGAGCCGGACCTGCAGCGGACGCTCAGCGAGAGCAGCCGCATCGAGCGCGACCTCCGCCGTGCCCTGGCCAACGGGGAGTTCGAACTGTTCTACCAGCCCATCCTCAACCTTGACTCGCAGACCATCGCCGGCTTCGAGGCACTGCTGCGCTGGCGCCATCCGACCGAGGGCATCATCCCGCCGGCTGAGTTCATACCGCTGGCAGAGGAACTCGGGCTGATCGTGCCGATCGGCGAATGGGTCATCCGCCAGGCCTTCGCCGAGGCGGCCAGCTGGCCGGCAAGGATGCACGTTGCCGTCAATGTGTCGTCGGTGCAGTTCGGCCGTGGCGACCTGGTCGGCGTCGTGATGGATGCGCTGCGTGCCAGCGGCCTCGCCGCCGATCGGGTGGAGATCGAGATCACCGAGACGCTGTTCCTCGAGAACAGCCAGCAGAACCTCGATACCCTGCACCGGCTGCACGCCCTCGGGCTCAAGGTGGCGCTCGATGACTTCGGCACGGGCTACTCGGCGCTGAGCTATCTGCTGGCTTTTCCGTTCGACAAGATCAAGCTCGACGGCTCGTTCGTCGGCGCGCTGGACAACCGGCAGGGCGCCCAGATCATCATGCGATCGGTCGCCGATATCGGCCAGCGCATGGGCATGGTCACCACCGCCGAAGGGGTCGAGACCCCCGAACAGCTGAAGGATGTCCAGCTCCTCGGCTACACCGAAGCACAGGGCTTCCTGATCTCGGAGCCGATGAGTCGCCAGGCGGTGCGCCAGCTGCTGCACCTTGCCTTCGACACCATGGCGGAATCGGCCGTGCAGCAGGAGCCCTCGCTCGCGGCCAAGACTGCGAGCAACGCCCGCCGGCCCTGACCGCCGCTGCCACTTCGCGGATTCACGTGGAACACACCGGCGAGTGGACAGCCTCCGGCAACCGGACTATGCGCTAGCCGATATTTGCTGACCTGTTCGGACGAGTTTCATGCTGCGCCGGTTCTTTGCCTATTACGCACCCTATAAGCACCTGTTCTTTCTCGATTTCGGCTGCGCCGTACTGGCCGGCGTTCTTGAGCTGGGCTTCCCGCTGGCGGTGAAGCTGTTCGTCGACGACTTGTTGCCGGGCCAGAACTGGGGGCTGATCGCCGGCACGGCTGCGCTGCTGCTGGCGGTGTACGCGCTCAACACCGCGCTCATCGCTATCGTCAACTATTGGGGCCATGCGCTCGGCATCTCGATCGAGACCGACATGCGCCGGCAGGCCTTCGATCACATCCAGAAGCTCAGCTTCCGTTATTTCGACAACAACAAGACCGGCCAGCTGATCACCCACGTCACCAAGGATCTCGAGGAGGTGGGCGAGGTTGCTCACCATGGCCCGGAAGACCTGTTCATCGCGGTGATGACCTTCATCGGCGCCTTCATCCTGATGTTCACGGTGCACTGGCAGCTGGCGCTGATGACCACCATCATCGTGCCGCTGATGACCTGGCTGGTGAGCCGCTACGGCTCTCGCATGACCCGCACCTGGCAGCAGCTGTTCCGCCAGGTCGGCGACTTCAACACCCGCGTGCAGGAGAGCGTCGGCGGCATCCGCGTGGTCAAGGCCTTCGCCAACGAGGACTATGAGCGCGGCCTGTTCGCCAAGAACAACGAGGGCTATCGCGCCACCAAGCTCAGCGCCTACGCCATCATGACGGCGTCGATTACGCTCAGCTATTTCAGCACCCGATTCGTGCAGCTGGTGGTGATGGTCGCCGGCACCTGGTTCGTCATCAAGGGCGACCTGAGCTATGGCGGCTTCATCGGCTTCCTGCTGCTGGTCAACGTCTTCTTCCGCCCGATCGACAAGATCACCTCGGTACTGGAGAGCTATCCCAAGGGCATCGCGGGGTTCCGCAGGTTCACCACGCTGATCGACACGGAGCCTGATACTGCAGATCGGCCTGGGGCGAAGCCGGTCGAGAGCCTCAAGGGTGACATCGTTTACAAGGATGTGAGCTTTGCCTATTCGGGCGATCCGGCGTCCAAGGACAAGGTGCTGGACGGGCTGAACCTCACGATCGCCGCGGGCGAGACCGTGGCCTTTGTCGGCCCGTCCGGCGCCGGCAAGACCACCATCTGCTCGCTGCTGCCGCGTTTCTATGATGTCACCGCCGGCGCCATCAGCATCGATGGCGTCGACATCCGCGACATGACCCAGGCCTCGTTGCGTGGCCAGATCGGCATCGTGCAGCAGGATGTATTTCTGTTCGGCTCGACCATTCGAGAGAACGTCGCCTATGGCCGCCTCGGCGCCAGCGACGAGGAGGTCATGGACGCGCTGCGCCGCGCGGCGCTGGACGAGTTCGTGCTGTCACTGCCGGACGGGCTCGATACGCCGACCGGCGAGCGTGGCGTAAAGCTGTCGGGTGGCCAGAAGCAGCGGCTCGCCATCGCGCGCATCTTCTTGAAGAACCCGCCGATCCTCATTCTCGACGAAGCGACCTCGGCGCTGGACACCGCGACCGAGTACGCCATTCAGCAGGCGCTCGCCGCACTGTCGGAGGGGCGCACGACGCTCGTCGTGGCGCACCGGCTCGCCACCATCCGCAATGCCGATCGTATCGTGGTGGTGAGCAGCGAGGGTATCGTCGAGCAGGGGACGCATGCCGAGCTGATCGGCAGGGCGGGCGCCTATGCGCGGCTGCACGGCGCACAGTTCGGCGGCACCACCGCAGCAGAATAGCAAAGGCCGGGATCGCTCCCGGCCTTCTCAATTCGTCGTTCTGTTGCCTTACAGCACGAAGCGGCTGAGGTCGGTGTCGGCGGCCATCTTGCCGATGCGGTCCTGCACATAGGCGGCGTCGATGCGGATCGTCTCGCCGGCCTTGTCCGGGGCGTCGAACGAGATGTCCTCGACCAGCCGCTCGAGGATGGTGGCGAGCCGGCGGGCGCCGATATTTTCGACCGTCGAGTTCACCTGCACTGCCGCGTCGGCGATCGCTTCGATCGCGTCCGGGGTGAAGTCGAGGGTCAGGCCCTCGGTCTTCATCAGCGCCACGTACTGCTTGATGAGGCTGGCATCGGTGTCGTTGAGGATGCCGATCAGGTCCTGCCGGGTCAACGCCTTGAGCTCGACGCGGATCGGCAGGCGGCCCTGCAGCTCGGGCAGCAGGTCCGAGGGTTTTGCGACGTGGAACGCGCCCGAGGCGATGAACAGGATGTGGTCGGTTTTCACCGGTCCGTACTTGGTGGAGACCGTGGTGCCTTCGATCAACGGCAGCAGGTCGCGCTGTACGCCCTCGCGGGAGACGCCACCACCGTAGCCGCCTTCGCGGTTCACGATCTTGTCGATCTCGTCGATGAAGGCGATGCCGTGGTTCTCGACGAGATCCACCGCTTCCTTGTTGAGCTGGTCCTGGTCGAGCAGCTTGTCGGCCTCCTCGGCGAGGAGCGGCTGATGCGCGTCCCTGACCTTGACCTTGCGCTTCACGCCGCGGCCGCCAAAAGCCTTGCCGAGCATGTCCTGGATGTTGATCACGCCGATATTGGCGCCCGGCATGCCGGGGATGTCGAAGCCGCCCGGATTGCCCGTCGGCTGCATCTCGATCTCGATTTCCTTGTCGTCGAGCTCGTTGGTGCGGAGCTTCTGGCGGAAGCTGTCGCGGGTCGACGGCGAGGCGGACGAGCCGACCAGTGCGTCGAGCACCCGCTCTTCGGCATTGTGGTGAGCCTGCGCCTGCACCTCGCCGCGCTTCTTGTCGCGCAGCAGCGAAATGCCGGCCTCGACCAGGTCGCGGATGATCTGCTCGACATCGCGGCCGACATAGCCGACTTCGGTGAACTTGGTGGCTTCGACCTTGATGAACGGCGCCTGGGCGAGCTTGGCCAGCCGGCGACTGATCTCGGTCTTGCCGACGCCGGTCGGCCCGATCATCAGGATGTTCTTGGGCGTCACCTCGGCGCGGAGGTCATCGGGCAGCTGCTGCCGGCGCCAGCGATTGCGCAGCGCCACAGCGACGGCGCGCTTCGCGTCATGCTGGCCGACAATGTAGCGATCGAGCTCGGCAACGATCTCGCGCGGGGAGAAATTGGTGTCACTCATAATCCGTCACTTTCCGCTGCCCTCATCGAGGCGCAGCACCATGAGATAGTCATCGTAGAAGACGCCATCGACCTTCAGGCCGCGCGAGTCTTCGCCGTATGTCACAAAGCCGTGCCGCTCGTAGAGCCGGCGGGCCGTTGGGTTGTCCTGCGTCACCGCGAGGTGCAGCTGCAGGACGTGGTTGCGGGCTTCCGCGATCACCGCGGCGATCAACAGGTCCGCGCCGCCTTTGCCCCGTGAGCCGGGGCTGAGATAGACGCCAACCAGGTGGCCGCGATGCGCCGACTTCAGCATCGCCTCGCGATAGAAGCCGGCAGTGCCGACCAGCGCCTCCGCATCGAACAGGCCGAACACGAAGCCCTTGTCGAGGCGGTCGACCCAGGCCGAAGCCGGCTTGTCGATCTCCTCCGCGAGGCTCGAGCCGAACGAGGCGGGCGAGTTCTGCAGCCCTTCGATCCGGAGCGACCGGTAGGCTTCGGCGTCTGCGGCGGCGAGCCGGCGGGTGGTCCAGCTCACGCGAAATCTCCGTCGGCGTTCCGCGCCATCATCAGCGCCGGGCCATATTCCGAGTGCCGCGTATCGAAGCTCTCGAACCCGGCTTTCTCGTATGCCCGGACCGCCGCCGCATTGGCCGGATCGGGATCGATGATCACCCGGATGGCGCCTTCCTCGAACAGTAGCTCGACGAACGCCTCGATCAGCCGCGGGCCGTGGCCTTTGCCGATCAGTTCGGGCACCCCGATGAACTGGTCGATCCCCAGGGTGCCGGTCGGCTGGTCCTGGTACGGGTGCCCGTCCTCGAGGTGCGGATCGTAGCTCTGGATGTAGCCGATCGGCTTGCCGTTGAGCTCGACGATGAACGGCTCCACCGAGATGCTGTCGATGTGACCCTCGATCGACTTCAGCGCTTCATCCACGCTGTCGTCCCACCATTTCGCCACGTGCGGCTCCGCCAGCCAGCGCGCCAGCAGCGGCAGGTCAGTTTTCGTCACGGGCCGGAAGCCGTAGTGGTGGGCGTCAGACGGTTTCAATCGTTTCGACCGTGACGTTCTCGTTGGTGTAGATGCAGACCTCGGCCGCGATCTTCATCGCCTTGCGCGCGATCTCCTCGGCATCGAGTTCGGTGTTCTCGCTCAGCGCCAGCGCAGCCGAATAGGCGTAGTTGCCACCGGAACCGATGGCGATCGTATTGTGGTCGGGGGTCAGCACGTCGCCGGTGCCGGTGAGCACCAGGGTCACGTCCTTGTCGGCGACGATCATCATGGCTTCCAACCGGCGCAGGTAGCGGTCAGTACGCCAGTCCTTGGCGAGCTCGACCGAGGCGCGCATCAGCTGGTCCGGGTACTGGATCAGCTTGGCCTCGAGCCGCTCGAACAGGGTGAAGGCGTCGGCGGTAGCGCCGGCGAAGCCGCCGATCACCTTGCCGTCGGCAAGGCGCCGGACCTTCTTGGCGGAATGCTTCATCACGGTGTTGCCGACCGAGACCTGTCCGTCACCGGCGACCACCACCTTGTTGCCCTTGCGCACCGCGACGATGGTCGTGCCGTGCCAGCCGGGGAACTCGTTGTCCTTCGACATGTTGGGAAATACTCCAGAACTGTTGGTCCCTATTTAGGCACGGGTCGGGGGAATGCAAACCTGGCTAGCCGGTTGGGTAGTTTCGCGGAGGTTACCTGGGTCACACCTCTCACGAGGAGCCGCCCCGCTTTCACCGCATCTTCACCCCTCTGGCGCTATCTGCTACAGCCGCCGCGCTAACAGGGACTGCCGCCATGCGCACCGCCGAGATCACCCGCAAGACCAATGAGACCGACATCAAGGTGTCGGTGAACCTCGACGGCGCCGGCAAGCACGATATGCAGACCGGCATCGGCTTTCTCGATCACATGCTGGACCAGCTGTCGAAGCACTCGCTGATCGACATGAGCGTCGTCGCCAAGGGCGACCTGCACATCGATTTCCACCACACCGCGGAAGACGTTGGCATCGCACTCGGTGAAGCCGTGAAGCAGGCGCTGGGCAACAAGCGCGGCATCCGCCGCTATGCCTCGTCCGACCTGCCGATGGATGGCACGCTCACCCGCGTTGCGCTCGATGTCTCGGGCCGGCCGTTCCTCGTCTGGAAGGTCGAGTTCACCCGCGACAAGGTGGGCGAGATGGATACCGAGCTGTTCCGCGAGTGGTTCCAGGCCTTCGCCATGAATGCCGGCATCACGCTGCACGTCGAGACCTTTTACGGCGACAACAACCACCATATCGCCGAGAGCGCCTTCAAGGCGCTTGCCCGGGCGCTGCGCTCGGCCGTCGAGATCGACCCGCGCGCCGCCGATGCGATCCCTTCGACCAAGGGTACGCTCTAGCGCTTAGCCCTTCGGCCGACCCTCGTCGTCCGTCTCCATCCCGAGCAGCGGCATCACCTCCACCGCGTGGCAGGGAAAGATCGTCATGTGCGGGTGGCCCTCGAACATTTGCGCCGCCGCCTCCAGCGACGGCGCCCGAACTACCACGAAGACCGTTAGCTCGTTGACAGCGTCGGCCACGCCGTCGTCGGAGACGCGCTTGGTTTTGCCCAGCGGTCCGCCCTGGTAGACGATCGAATCCTTGTGCTCTGCGTCCCAGGCTTCGAGCGCCGGCAGGCCGATCGCGTCCTTGGCTCTCCGTTCCTCCTCGGAGAGCGCGTACCAGGCCTGCCACTTCGGCCCGGCCTTGTCGCTGTAGAACACCGCGAGGTATTTGCCGTCGGCCATCTTGCGCGTCCCGGCGAGGCTCAGCTGAAGCCGTGCGTGACGCCCGCGCCGATGAGGACCGCGGTGAAGACCGCCATCAGCACGAGCAGCCCGACGGCGAGCCAGCCGATGAAGATGCCCTGGCTGGGCTTGGAACCCATGGTTCCGTCGCCATGCGGATCGGGTGAATCGTGCGTCATGGAGCTCTCCTCGAAGCCTGTTGAACGAACGGCATGGCAGGCGGTCGGTTCCCTCATCTTCCAACCGCGCGGGTTTTGCTCTAAGGCGAACCCGCAACCACGCCGATCCACACGAGGATAACCGTGACCCTCTATTCCGTCTACGAGCGCCCGAACGATGCGCCCACTGCGGTGGCCGATCGCTTCTCCTGGTCCGCAGCCCTGCTGCCGCCGGTGCATGCGCTCGTCCACGGGCTCTGGCTGCTGCTCACGGTTTGGGTGGTCGGCACCGTGGCGATCATCGCTTCGAGCGTGGTGATCGGTGGTGAAGCGGCATTCTGGATCTACGCGCTGTTCGCCACCCTGATCGGTTTTGAGGCTTCGAGCTTCCGCCGGGTGAAGACCGGCAAGCGCGGCGGCCTTTATCGCACCGAAATCATCGCCGACGGTGAAGATCTGGCGCTGGTCGACTACCTGAAGCGGCCGACCCGATGAGCACCGTCACCATTATCGACTACGGCTCGGGCAACCTCCGCTCGGCCGCCAAGGCCTTCGAGCGCGCCGCCCGCGAAACCGGGACCGCCGACGAGATCCTTGTCACCGACGACGTCGAGGTTGTGCGCCGCGCCGACCGGATCGTCCTGCCCGGCGTCGGCGCCTTCGCCGATTGCCGCGCCGGGCTCGATGCCGTCACCGGCATGGTCGAGGTGTTGGAAGAGCGGGTGATCGGGGGCGGTGTGCCGTTCCTCGGCATCTGCGTCGGTATGCAGCTGATGGCCACCGAAGGCCGCGAGAAGGCGATCACCAAGGGGCTCGGCTGGATCCCCGGCGCTGTCGTGCGGCTCGAGCCGAAAGGCGACCTCAAGGTCCCGCACATGGGGTGGAACACGCTGACCATCCGGCAGCCCCACCCGCTGCTATCGGGCATCCCCGACGGACCGGATGGGCTGCACGCCTATTTCGTCCACTCCTATCACCTGGCGGTGGACCGCCCCGAGACGTTGATCGCCACGGCTGACTACGGCCAGGAGGTCACCGCCATCGTCGGGCGCGACAACATGCTGGGCACCCAGTTCCACCCCGAAAAGAGCCAGAGCCTCGGCCTGACCCTGATCGGCAACTTCCTGAGGTGGAAGCCATGATCCTGTTCCCAGCGATCGACCTGAAGGACGGCCAGTGCGTTCGCCTGAAGCTTGGCGACATGGAACAGGCGACGGTGTTCAACGACAATCCTGCGGCGCAGGCGAAGTCGTTCGAGGACCAGGGCTTTGAGTACCTGCACGTCGTCGACCTCAACGGCGCGTTCGCCGGCAAGAGCGTCAACGGCGATGCGGTGCAGGCCATTCTCGACACCGTGAGCTTCCCGGTGCAGCTGGGCGGCGGTATTCGCACCATCGCGCATATCGAGGAGTGGCTCGGCCGCGGGCTTGCCCGCGTCATCCTCGGCACCATCGCGGTGCGCGATTCGGCGCTGGTGCGCGAAGCAGCGCGGTTGTTCCCCGGCCAGGTAGCGGTCGGCATCGATGCGCGCGGCGGCAAGGTGGCGGTGGAGGGCTGGGCGGAGACGTCGGAACTCACCGCGATCGAACTCGGGCAGCGCTTCGAGGGCGCTGGGGTCGCCGCGATCATCTACACCGACATCGACCGCGACGGCATCCTCAAGGGCATCAACTGGCCCTCGACGCTGGAGCTGGCGGAAGCCGTGTCGATCCCGGTGATCGCCTCGGGCGGCCTCGCCTCGATGGACGATATCCGCACTATGACCGAGCCCCGCTACCAGATCCTCGAAGGCGCCATTTCCGGCCGCGCGCTATATGACGGGCGTATTGATTCACGTGAAGCAATAGCGCTGCTGAAGCAGCGGGCCGCCTGATGGCTGAGCTCAAGAACAAGCCGGTACTGGTCGAGCGGGTGCGCCTCTGGTGGTATCCGCTGGCGCTGGTGCCCATATTGGCGCTGTTCTACGCCGGCTTCTCCGGCATCCTGCCTACGCTGTTCGGCCTTGCTGGACTGTTCGCATTCTTTTTCTGGGTGTTCTCCTTCGGCTTTGCGATCCACGCCCGGCTGAAGCGCCCGCCCTCGGATCCGCGCCAATGAGCCTCAAGACCCGCATCATTCCCTGCCTCGACGTGAAGGACGGCCGCGTCGTGAAAGGCGTGCAGTTCGTCGATCTGGTGGATGCCGGTGACCCGGTAGAAGCCGCCATCGCCTATGACGCCGCCGGCGCCGACGAGCTCTGCTTCCTCGACATCACTGCCAGCTCCGACAACCGCGAGACTATCTTCGACGTGGTGGCGCGTACCGCCGAGCATTGCTTCATGCCGGTGACGGTGGGTGGCGGGGTCAGGAAGATCGAGGACATCCGGAGGCTCCTCCTGGCAGGCGCCGACAAGGTGGCGATCAACACCTCGGCGGTGAACGATCCCGACTTCGTCGCCCGGGCCGCCGACAAGTTCGGCGACCAGTGCATCGTCGTCTCGGTTGATGCCCGCCAGCGCCAGGTTCGCGCCCCCGGCCAGCACAACATGGACGAGTGGGAAGTCTTCACCCATGGCGGCCGTAACGCCACCGGGCTCGACGCTGTCGAGTTCGCCGCACGCATGGTCGAGCGCGGCGCGGGGGAACTGCTCGTCACCTCGATGGATCGCGATGGCACCAAGTCCGGGTTCGACCTGAAGCTCACCCGCGCCATCGCCGATGCGGTGCATGTGCCGGTTATCGCCTCGGGCGGCGTCGGCTCGCTCGACGACCTGGTGGATGGGGTGAAGGAGGGGCACGCTTCGGCGGTGCTCGCCGCCTCGATCTTCCACTTCGGCACCTACACGGTGGGCGAAGCCAAGGACTACATGGAGCGCCACGGCATCGCCATGCGCCACGACCTCAATCCGGGAGCCACGAAATGAGCTTCACACTCGAAGCGCTGGACCAGCGCATCGCCGCCCGCGCCGGCGCCTCGCCGGAGGAGAGCTACACCGCAAAACTCCTCGCTGGCGGCGTCGAGCGCTGCGCCAAGAAGTTCGGCGAGGAAGCGGCCGAAATCATCATCGCCTCTGTGACCAAGGACAAGAAGGGCACCGAGGGCGAAGCGTCCGACGTGATCTATCACCTCCTGGTGCTGCTCCGGGCCGCCGGCGTACCGCTCGCCGACGTGATGGCGCAGCTCGAGCGCCGCACGGCGCAATCGGGCCTCGAGGAGAAGGCGTCGCGCGGGAAGGCCCAAAGCTAATGGGGGTCAAGAAGCTCGAGCTCGCGCCCTACCACTATTTCACCAAGGCCGAGTGGAGCGGCTTCCGTGCCGATGAGCCGATGACGCTCGACGCCGATGACGTGAAGCGCCTGCGGGCTCTCACCGACCCGATCTCGTTCATCGAGGCCGAGGAGATCTACCTGCCGCTGAGCCGGCTGATCTCGCTCTATGTCGAGGCGACGCAGGAACTGCACCGCGCCTCTACGAAATTCCTCGGCGCCGATGGCCGGAAGGTGCCGTACATCATAGGTGTCGCCGGTTCCGTGGCGGTGGGAAAGTCCACGACCTCCCGCATCCTGAAGGCGCTGCTCAGCCGCTGGCCGAGCTCCCCCAAGGTCGACCTCGTCACCACCGACGGGTTCTTGTATTCGAACAAGCAGCTGGACGAACTGAAGCTAGCCGAACGTAAGGGCTTTCCCGAGAGCTACGACCGCGGCGCGCTGATCCGGTTCCTCTCGGACATCAAGTCCGGCAAGCCCGACGTGAAGGTGCCGGTCTACTCGCACCTGGTCTACGACGTCATCGATGGCGAGTTCATCACCATCGACCGGCCCGACATCCTGATCGTCGAGGGGCTCAACATCCTGCAGCCGGGCGAAATGCCGAAGTCCGGCAAGCCGATCCTCTTCGCCTCGGACTTCCTCGATTTCTCGATCTTCATCGATGCCGACGAGAACGACCTGACCACCTGGTTCATGGAACGCTTCCGGCGCCTGCGCGAAACCGCCTTCGCCGACCCCAAGAGCTTCTTCCACCGCTTCACCAAGATGAGCACGGAGGAAGCCGAGGCATTCGGCATGTGGGCATGGAAAGAGATCAATCTGCCGAACCTACGCGACAACATTCAGCCGACGCGGAGCCGGGCAGATTTGGTGCTGACCAAAGGGCCGAGCCACGCGATTGAGCGGGTGGCGCTGCGGAAGGTCTAGTGTGCTTGGCTGCCCCTCACCCTAACCCTCTCCCCAGAGGGGCGAGGGGACGCACTTTGCACCGACATTGCCACATCGCCGTCGCCCCTCTGGGGGGAGGGTCGGGGTGAGGGGCGCCCCACGCACTAAATCTCGATGCCCTTTTCGGCCGCCAGCGCCTGCAAATCCGCTACCGGGCGCGCGCCGATATGCGAGATCACTTCACTCGCGGCGAGGCATCCCGCCTGCAGCGCGGTGCGGTAGTCGCGCTCGCGGGCGATGGCCAGCAGAAACCCCGAGGCGAAGAGGTCGCCGGCGCCGGTGACGTCGACCACTTCGGGCACGGCATATGCCGGCACGGTGATGATCTCGCCCTCGTGCACCACCATGGCGCCGTCGGCGCCCATGGTGATGGCGGCGAGCTCGGCGTCCTTGGCGATGGCCTGTACGGCGCCGTGGAAGTCGGTCTGGTACAGCGACTTCAGCTCTTCGATATTGCCGAAGACGATGTCCATGGTCTTGGACCGGATCAGGTCGAGAAACTCGTCGCGGTAGCGGTTGACGCAGAACGGGTCCGACAGCGTGAACGAGGCGGCCCGCTCATGCTTGTGGGCGTAGTGGGCGGCCATCACGAAGGCTTTCTTCGCCTCAGTCGGGTCCCAGAGGAAGCCCTCCATATAGGTCACCGTGGCGGCGCCGATCTCGTCTTCCTTGATGTCGGCGGTGGTGAGCTGGTGGCAGGCGCCGAGGTAGGTGTTCATGGTCCGCTCGCCGTCCGACGAGAGGAGGATCATCGAACGGGCCGTCGCGGGACCATCCTTCAGACGCGAGACACCGTAGTGCACGCCGATCCGTGCGAGGTCGTCGGCGAACACGTCGCCAAGCGGATCGTCTGCGACCTTGCCCACGAACGAGGCCTTGCCGCCCAGCGAGGCGACGCCGGCTGCCGTGTTGGCGGAGCTGCCGCCCGAGATTTGCCGCTTGTGGTCTGGCATCCGGTCGTAGAGGTAGGCCGAACGGTCGGCATCGACCAGGTGCATGATGCCTTCCGACAGGCCCTCACGTTCGAGGAAGCCGGGATCGATGGGCGCAATGACGTCGACGATGGCGTTGCCGATGGTGAGAACGTCGAACCGGGTCTCGGCCATCGGCGATCCTTCAATGAATGGTGCGAAAAAGAACCGCGCCGGAAATAGAGGAGATTGCGCTCTGGCGCAACGCCAACCTCAGGCCGGGCGCGGCTTTCCGAAGCGCAGCGCGTGCCGGCGGGTCAACGCCTTGACCAGCGGCTCGGCATTGGCAGCGGAGACGCCGAGTAATTGCTCATCGAGCAGGAGCATCGAGAGCCCATGGACAAAGGCCCAGGCGCTGATCGCTGCCTCCCCCGGGGCCTCTGGATCTTCCTTCGCCGCAGCAACTGCGAGGCTCTCGTAGGCCGCGTCGGCTGCGCGCCGCAAATCCTTGTCCTCGAACTTGCCCAGTTCTGACGAGAACATCAGCTTGTAGAGCCGCGGGTAGCGTAGCGCGAACTGCACGTAGGCTTCAGCCATCGCCCCGAACTGCTCGTCTTGCGGCAAGCCGGCCTTTGCCGCCTCCACCGCATCGAGGAAGAGTGCGAACCCCGCCGCGGCGACTGCTTGGATCAATGCCTGCTTGTCGCGGAAATGCCGGTACGGCGCTGCCGCGGAGACGCCGACCCGCCGCGCCAGCTCGCGCATGCCCAAGGCTTCCGTGCCGCCTTCCAGCAGCAGCTCCAGTGCCGCTTCGACCAGCGCCCGGCGCAGGTCGCCATGATGATAGCGGTCGGAACCCTCAGATGTTGACATTGCTCACATGTGGGCTTACTTCGATGCGAACAGTGTTAACATGCTGCCTCGCACAGGTCGAGGCGCATCTCTTCGAACCGGAGCGACATGATGACCGACCTGATCCTCGCCATTGCCCACCACCTCGCGGTGTTCACCCTGGTGGCGATCTTCGCCGCCGAACTCGCCCTGCTGCGACCCGGCATCGAGGGCAAGCGCCTCGGCCAACTCGGGGCGCTGGATGGCGCTTATGGGGCGATGGCCGGGCTGGTGATCGTCGTCGGCATCATCCGGGTGATCTTCGGCGCGGCCGGTTGGGAGTACTATGTCGGCAACTGGGTGTTCTGGGCCAAGATGATCGCCTTCCTCGGCGTGGGGTTGGCTTCGATCCCGCCGACGATCGCGATTGCTCGTTGGCGGAAGACTGCGAAGGCGGACACGGGTTTCGCCCCGGCAGCGCCGGAGGTTTCGGCGGCGCGGCGGTTTCTGTATGTGCAGGCGGCGCTGCTGGTGTCCATCCCCAGCTTCGCCGCGGCTATGGCACGCGGCTATGGAGCGTAGACCCCTCATCCGGCCTATCGGCCACCTTCTCCCCGACGGGGAGAAGAATTCCGGACCTTCGAGGGCCGCCTCTATTCCTCTCCTCGTCGGGGAGAGGGCGGACCGGCAAAGCCGGGACGGGTGAGGGTTCTAAGTGCCCTTCGGCGCTGGTGTCTTCGGTTCGAACTTGCACCATTCGCTGATGATGCAGCGCCAGCAATCGGGTTTGCGTGCCTTGCAGATGTAGCGGCCGTGGAGGATTAGCCAGTGGTGGGCGTGCAGCAGGTAGGGGTCCGGCACCACCTTGAGCAGCCCGGTCTCCACCGCCAGCGGGTTGTCGCCCGGCGCCAGTCCGGTGCGGTTGGCGACGCGGAACAGGTGGGTGTCCACCGCGATCGTCGGCTGCTTGAAGGCAATGTTGAGCACCACGTTCGCGGTCTTCCGCCCGACCCCCGGGAGCGTCTCCAGTGCTTCGCGATCCTCCGGCACTTTTGAGTCGAACTTTTCGATCAGCTGCTGGCTCAGCGCGAAGACATTCTTTGCCTTGTTGCGAAAGAGGCCAATGGTCTTGATCTTGTCCTCGATCTCGGCGACGCCGAGCCCGACCATCTTCTCGGGCGTATCGGCCAGCTGGAACAACAGCTTGGTCGCCTTGTTCACGCCGGCGTCGGTCGCCTGGGCCGAAAGCACCACCGCCACCAGCAGCGTGAACGGGTTGACGTAGTCGAGTTCGCCCTTCGGTTCGGGCTCCGCCGCCGCAAAAGCGCCGAAAATGGCTTCGACATCTGACGTTGGTAGGCCCTTTGGCAGTCGCTTCACTTTTTGCTGCGCCATTTCCGTCATCCCGATTCTGAGGCTATACTGATGCCCAAGATGACGACCCAAACGCAAGCGAGGCCGCTATTCGCGGCAAAGCTGACGCCCCATCGATCGCTGGGACGCAAGGGTGTTCGCGTCGTCGTGGTGCTCTTTGCGGTGCTGGCCACCATTCCCGGCATGGTCTTCTTTTCGATGGGCGCCTGGCCGATCGTCGGCTTTCTCGGCCTCGACATTGCGTTGATCTGGTGGGCGCTCAGCGCCTCGCAGCGCGATGGGAAGCGTTACGAGGAAGTGACGCTGTGGCCCGATCAGCTTGAGCTGAAGCAGGTCGACGGCACTGGCAAGGAAACCCTCAGCCGGTTCAACCCCTATTTCGTCAAGCTGGTGGTTGACCGCGATTTCAACGAGCGCACCGTAGCGCTGCATCTGAGGACCCGCGACCGCGACGTCGCGCTCGGCCAGTTCCTCAACCAGGACGAAAAGTCGAGCTTCGCCAAGGCTTTCGGCACGGCGCTGAAGCGCGCGCGGGTCTAGGCACAAGAGCGTCAAAACCGGGTCGCAACCGGCGGCGCGCGCGCCTATGTTCCGGCCATGAGCAAGCACCAGACCATCATCGCCAACTCGGACTACGAGACCGTCCAGGCCGCGATCGCTTATCTCAGCGAGACGCTGCCCGACGAAACTGACCTGCCGCGTTTTGCCCGTGCCCTCGGGCTGACCGAGCGGCAGCTCACCGACCTGTTCCGCCGCTGGTGCGGGCTGAGCCCCAAGAGCTTCGCCCAGGCCGTGGCGCTCAATCACGCGAAAAAGTTGCTGGCCGACCAGCAGAGCGTGCTCGACACCACCTATGAGGTGGGCCTGTCGTCGACCTCGCGCCTGCACGACCTGTTCGTCACCCACGAGGCCATGCCGCCCGGCGCCTTCCGGGCGAAGGGCGAGGGCCTCGAGATGATCTGGGGCGCCGCCCCGTCGCCGTTCGGCACCGCGGTGCTGACCATGACGGAATACGGGCTGAGCGGTATCGGCTTTGCCGACGAGAACATGTCGATCGAGGAAGCCTTCGAGGATCTGGCCAACCGCTGGCCCAACGCCCGCTATCGCCGCGACGACAAGGCTGTCGCCCCGGTGGCCGGCCGGGTGTTCGATCCGAGCCGCTGGAACCCGGAAGAGCCGGTCCGCGTCGTGCTGATCGGCACCGATTTCGAGGTGCAGGTGTGGGAAACGCTGCTACGCATCCCGGTGGGGAAGGCGACGACCTATCAACGGGTCGCCAACCACATCGGTCGGCCCACGGCGGCACGGGCGGTGGGGGCCGCGGTGGGAAAGAACCCGATCAGCTTCGTGGTGCCGTGTCACCGCGTGGTGGGGACGAGCGGCGCGCTGACCGGCTACCACTGGGGCGTGCCGCGGAAGCGGGCGATCCTGGGCTGGGAGTCGGGGGTTGTGGGGGCGTAGCTGGTGCCCAACCACCGCCGTCATTCCCGCGAAGGCGGGAACCCAGTGCTATCCATCAGCGCAATTGGACCTTGAAGCATCCCACTGGGTCCCCGCCTTCGCGGGGATGACCCCCGCGGAAACGGAAGCCTAGACCGCCACCTTCTCCGCCAGTTTCCCGTCCGCGCCGATCCGATAGACCACCGGCTCGCCCGTCGCCAGTTCCCGCTTCAGGATCTGCTCGGGCGTCAGCTCCTCGATCGCCATGACGATCGAGCGCAGCGAATTGCCGTGGGCGGCGACCAGCACGGTCTTGCTGGCCTTCAGCAGCGGTGCGATGCGGGCGTCGTAATAGGGCAGGGTGCGGGCCGCGGTTTCCTTGAGGCTTTCGCCGCCGGGCGGGGGGACGTCGTATGAGCGGCGCCAGATGTGCACCTGCTCCTCGCCCCACTTGGCCCGCGCGTCGTCCTTGTTCAGTCCGTTCAGGTCGCCGTAGTCACGCTCGTTGAGGAGCTTCGAGCGGTTGATCGTCACCTCGGTGACGCCGGTCTCCTCGAGGATCAGGTCGAGCGTGTGTTGGGCGCGCTTCAGCGCCGAGGTGAAGTAGCTGTCCGGCACGTAACCGGCGGCCTTCAGGCGCTTTCCGGCGCTGCGGGCTTCCTCGATCCCCTTCTCGGTGAGATCAGGGTTGCGCCAGCCGGTGAACAGGTTCTTCAGGTTCCATTCGCTCTGGCCGTGGCGAACGAGGATCAGCGTTCCAGTCATCGTCAAAACCCTTGTCAGTTGAAGCCGAGCACGTCGGCCATGTTGTAAAAGCCCGGCTTCTGGCTGCGGGCCCAGAGCGCGGCGCGCACTGCACCGTCGGCGAACAGCGCCCGGTTGTCGGCGATGTGGTTGAGTTCGATCCGCTCGCTGGGACCAGCGAGGATCACCCGGTGCTCGCCGATGACATTGCCGCCGCGCAGCGTCGCAAAGCCGATGCTGCCTTCCTCGCGCGGCCCGGTATGGCCGTCCCGCACGCGGACCGAGTGCGTCTTGAGATCGAGATTGCGGCCACGCGCGGCGGCTTCGCCGAGCATCAAGGCGGTGCCAGAGGGGGCGTCGACCTTCTTGTTGTGGTGCATTTCGAGGATTTCGATGTCGAAGCCCGGCAGCGCCGCCGCCGCCTGCTTTACGAGACCCATGAGCAGGTTCACGCCGAGCGAGAAGTTGCCGGCCTTGACGATGCGGGCGCTCGACGCCGCCTCGCGGATCGCCGCATCGTCCGCCTCGCTGCAGCCGGTGGTGCCGATGACGTGGACGAGCCCGCGCTTCGCCGCTTCCTTCGCCAGCGCCACGGAGTTCGCCGGGGCGGTAAAATCGATGATCGCGTCCGCACCATCCAACGCGGCTGCAGGGTCGTCGACGACGGTGACGCCCAGCGCCTCGATGC
Organism: Devosia sp. P1_H9; assembly: GCF_056405135.1. Lineage (NCBI taxonomy): Bacteria > Pseudomonadati > Pseudomonadota > Alphaproteobacteria > Hyphomicrobiales > Devosiaceae > Devosia > Devosia sp. P1_H9. Next base: position 68,548 of record NZ_JBFUCQ010000012.1, on the reverse strand, counting down.
CGGCCAGCTCGCCCGCATCTTTGCCGATCACCGGCGCGCCGGCTCGATCGAAGGCCGAAACCACGGTGATGCCGGGTGTCGCGGCGATGGCGCGGATATTGGCCGCGCCCATCTTGCCGCCCGCTCCGGCGATGGCGACCTTGAGGTCAGACATGCTTGCTCCTACGGAACTCGTGCCGTCGCCTATAGCCCAGCCGCTTCGCTCATGCCAGCCGGGTACCGCCGGCCATCTCGGCGAGGATCGCCTGCGCCGCGCTCAGCGGATGAGCCGCCGCGGTGATCGGGCGCCCGACCACCAGGTGGCTGGCGCCGGCTGCGAGGGCCTCGGCTGGGCCGGTGACCCGCTTCTGGTCATCATGCGTGCTGCCTGCTGGTCGGATGCCGGGGGTGACGATGGACATTTTCGGCCCCACGATCGAGCGCACCATCTCGGCCTCATGGGGCGAGCTGACCAGCCCGCCAATACCGGCGTCGCGCGCCTGTTGCGCCCGCAGAGCGACGAGCCCCGCCGTGTCGCGGGCAAAGCCGGCCTCGACCAGGTCGGCGTCGTCCATCGAGGTCAGCACCGATACGCCCAGCACGCAGAGGTCCGATCCGGCCGCGCCGCGCACGGCTGCGCGCATGCACTGCGGGTAGGCGTGGACCGTCACCATGGTGGCGCCGGTTTTCGCGATCGCCGCGACGCCCTTTTCGACCGTGTTGTCGATGTCGAGCATTTTGAGATCGAAGAACACCCGCCTGCCGGCGCTGAGCAGCGCCTTGCCGAGGTTCAGCCCATCGCCGCCGTAGAACTGCTGGTAGCCGATCTTGTAGAAATCGACCGAGTCGCCGAGCTGCGCGATCAAGCGTTCCGCCTCGTCTCGGGTGTCGAGATCGAGTGCGACGATCAGTGTGCCTGCCATCAGATGTCTCCGGATTTTCCGGTCAGTGCCACAGCCGGCCGAATCGGGCAAGCAGAAATGCCCGCTTGCGCCAAATGCTATGGCGCCATAGCGTCCGCGCAACGTAATGGAATCATAGACCAATCATGCAGCAGCAGGCGCTTTCCGCCATTGTCGCCTGGGTGCGGCTCGAGCGTGCCACCGAGGCCTTCCACGCCGACCTGAAGAAGCGCTTCGGCATCACCGGCTTGCAGCTGTCGGTGCTCCGCATCTGCGCCGAGCGGCCGCAACTGCCGCTGGCGGCGTTGAGGAAGGCACTGGTGATGCATCCGGCGACGCTCGGCCAATCGATCGACGAACTGCGCCGCATGGACCTGGTGACGGTGAAGACCGATCCGCGCGATCGGCGCGCCCGGCTGGTCGGGCTGACCGGGGCGGGCACGGAGCTGCTGTCGAGGGCGCCGCTCGCCGGCCCGACCCGGCTGCGCGAGGTCGATCACGACGTGGCGCGGCTCGACGGTCTGAAGCTGGCGCTTGAGGATGCCGTGGAGCTGTTCGGCCTCGGCGAATGGGCGCCCGGCCGGAAGGATCCGAGCTAAAGCCCGTCGATCGTCCCCGACAGCCCTTCCATTGGGATCCAGTCGGTCAGCAGCTTCTTGTCACTGAGCCGCACGACGAAGACATTGCCGCCGCCCGGATTGCCGATGCGGCGCTGGTCCTCGGACCGCGCGATGGTGAGATTGCCGAGGTGGCACTTCAGCAGCGTGCCCACCGCGCCGTGTCCGGTGAAGGCGATCGGCAGCGTTGGATCATGGCCGGCGAGCACTTCATTGAACGCGCCAACAACCCGCTTCTGTGCGTCCCGTGCCGTCTCCCAACCCTCGACCGACGCATCGGGGCGCGCGAACAGCGCGTCGGCCAATTGCTCGAACCGCGCCGCAGGAACAAAACCAGTACTGCTGCGGTCGTTCTCGCCGAACTTATCCCCGCTATCCACAAGCGCGCCACAGCCGGCGGCGAGAATCGCGGCGAGCTCGAGAGCCTTGGTTTCCGTGCTCGAGACGATGCGGGCCAGGCCATTCACCAGTGGGTGGTTCGCAAAACGTTCTGCTCGCGACCGTCCCAGCGCCGAGAGCCCCCAGCGCGGCGTCGGCACCTTGGGGTCGATCACCACCTCGGGGTGAGTAACGTATAGTGCGTACACCGGTCAGATGCCGCCGCGCGAGAAGTGGGTGAGCTCCTTCACCATCTGGCCGACCTTCCACTTGATGTTGGCCTCGTTCGGCTCGCCGTTCTCGTCGAACACAGCGGGATAGGGCCCGAGCCCGAGCAGCGTCGGCACCACCAGGGCGCCGATTTTGCTGAGGCTGTCGCGCAAGTGCGACAGCGCGAAGATCGTGGCGTACTTGCCGTCGCTCATCCCGCCGATGCCGAACACCGCGTGCTTGAACGGGTTCGGCTTCTCGCGGCTCACCCAGGACACGACATTGGCGATCAGCGGCGTGATCCCGCCATTGTATTCGGGGCTGATGATGAGGACGATGTCGTGGCTGCGGAACATGTCCGCAAGGCGCTTGGCCGCCTCCGGCGTTTCGCCGGCATCCTCGATGTCCTGGTTGAAGATCGGCATCTCGAAATCACGGAGATCGAGATCGGTGACGATCACGCCGGCTTCGCGGAGCTTTGCCGACATGTGCCGGCGTAGCGGCTCGTTGATGGCGTTCTTGCGGAGCGAGCCGCAGATGGTGATGGCGGTCTTGTGGGGAGGGGTATCGGTCATGGCGGCCGGACGCTAGCGGGCGTTTGGCGTTGGTGGCAAGCGCGACCGACAGCTTGAGCGTCAATTCTTGGGACGGGAGAAGATGTTGATGATGGCTCCGTCAGGATCGCGAAGCAGCATCGACCGGTTGCCCCAGGGCATGGTGGTTGGCTGCTGAACGATCTCTGCCAGCGCCGCGGTCCGCGCCAGCAGGCCGTCCACGTCATCGACCTGCAGCTCGAGTATCAGCGACCTGTTGGCCTGGGGAACGATCGCCCCGCCATTCACTCTTTCGATGATCTCGCGCGACGAGACGGCCAGCGTACAGCCATCAAGCCGGATTTCGACGAAGCCGGGAGCGAGCCTAGTCGGCTGCACACCGGTCAGCGCGGCATAAAAATCGACGAGCACGTCGAACTGATCGGTGACGACCCGCACGGAGGCAAACTTCATCTGGAGCACCTTGGGCTGAGGAGAACGGCACCAGTCCTAGACCGGGCGGATGCCAGTTTCTGTCAGCAGCCAACGCGCGAAGCGTCGCCGGCGGTCCAGGTGTCAGTTTTCGAACAGGCTCTTCAGCTTGGCGAAGAAGCCTTCGCTGGTGGGGGAGTTCTCGCGGGTCGATTCGCGTTCGAACTCCTCGAGCAGCTCGCGCTGGCGCTTCGACAGGCTCTGCGGCGTCTCGACGTCGAGCTGCACGTAGAGATCGCCAAAATCCTTGGAGCGGAGGATCGGCATGCCCTTGCCCTTGAGGCGGACACGCTGCCCGGGCTGGGTGCCGGTCGAGACTTTCACCCGGGCCCGTGCCGCATCGAGCGTCGGCACTTCGAACTCGCCACCGAGCGCCGCCGTCGTCATGGCGATGGGCACGCGGGCGTAGAGGTCGGCGCCGTCGCGCTGGAACAGGTCGTGCGGCTTGATCGAGATGAAAATGTAGAGATCGCCCGGCGGTCCGCCGCGCAAGCCTGCCTCACCCTCGTTGGCGAGCCGGATGCGGGTGCCGTCCTCGATCCCCTTCGGGATATCGACGCTCAGTGTCCGATTCTGCTGGCGGCGGCCCTGGCCACCGCAATCGGTGCAGGGCTGCTCGAGGATCTGGCCGCGGCCGTTGCAGATCGGGCAGGTCCGCTCGATGGTGAAGAAGCCCTGCGCCGCGCGCACCTTACCCTGGCCGTTGCAATGCCGGCAGGTCGACATGCCGGTGCCCGGCTTGGCGCCGGAGCCGTCGCAGGTCTCGCAGGCGGCGAGCGTCGGCACGTCGATATCGACGGTGCGCCCGGCAAATGCCTCCTCGAGGCTGATTTCGAGGTTGTAGCGCAGGTCCGAGCCGCGCAGGCGGGACTGGCCGCCACGGCCACGGCCGCCCATGAAGTCGCCGAAGATGTCCTCGAAGATATCGGACATCGACGAGGTGAACTCGGGCCCGAACCCGGCCGGACCGCGCCCGCCGTTCTCGAACGCCGCATGCCCGAAGCGGTCGTAGGCGGCGCGCTTCTGCGGGTCCTTCAGCGTGTCGTAGGCTTCGCTGATTTCCTTGAACTTATGTTCGGCGTCGGCGTTGCCCGGATTCCGGTCGGGGTGGAACTGCATCGCAAGCTTGCGGTAGGCGCCCTTGAGCACCGCTTCGTCGGCGCCTTTCGGGACCCCGAGCACTTCATAAAAATCGCGTTTCGCCAATCGGCCTTGTCCTTGGTTGCCTGCGCCCCGCATCAGGCATCCGGCCTAGATAAGTACTCTGGTGCGAGACGGCAACACTATCGAGGCCTGCGGGCTCGACGCACGTGCCCGCTGTGGCTTTTCCACCAGTCCGATGTAGGTGAACTGCTAGCCGCCGAATGCCGCGACCAGGTTCCGGCTCAACTGGCCCTGCGCGAACATCGCCTTGTTGACGATGCGATAGAGCCCGAAGAAGCCGTGCGTCACCCCTTCGTAGAGCGTCATGTCCACCCAGACGCCTGAGCGGCGCAGCGCATCGGCCAGCGCCTCGCCTTCCGAGCGCAACGGATCGACTTCGGCGAGGATGATCGTCGCGGGCGGCAGACCGGCAAGGTCGACCCGCCCGGCAATGTTCATCCGCGCGTCATGCGCGTCGTCCTTCTTGCGGAACAGCTTTCGCGCCGCCCATTCGAGCGTCACGGTGGAAAAGGGGAAGCTCTCGGCGTTCTGGAGGTGCGAGGGCAGGTCGAACAGCATAGCCGCCATCGGCGTCACGAGGCCGAGGTGGATCGGCAGCGGTTTCTCCTCTGCCCGCGCCCTGAGCGCCACGTTGACCGCCAGGTTCCCGCCCGAGCCCTCGCCGACGATCGCCGCGCGCTTCGTATCGCCGCCCAGTGATTCGGCATGCTCGAGGAGCCAACTCCAGGCCGCATAGGCATCTTCGTGCGCCGCCGGAAAGCGGTGTTCCGGAGCCTGCCGGTAATGCGCCGAGACCACGACCGCGCCGGTGCGGGCCGCGAGGGATCGCGGGGTCGCATCGTAGTTGTCCACATCGCCCAAGACGAACCCGCCGCCATGGAGGAACAGGATCATCGGCCTCAGGCCCATGACGATGTCGTTCTGCGGCACGTAGATACGGGCGCGGATGTCGTCCGTAGGACCGGGAATCAGCCGCATCTCCATACCGACGCCCATGTCGTCCACCTGATCGCGCAGGATCCGGCGCAGCGCCATGTCGAGCGTCGGCAGGGCCCGCGCTTCGGGCGAACGGCACTCATCGATGCGCTTGGCGCCCATCGATTGGAGCACCGTCAGCACGTGCCGCATGTCGGCATCAAGCCGCTCGGCCGGCTCCATTTCGGTCGCCGCCGCGTGAAGTCCGCCGTTCTCGGCGAACCTCCTCACCTCTACCGATGACATACAAAATCCTCTCGAGAGTCGCCGCCCAAACCTCGGAATCCCCGGCCCTGGGTAATCCTCGGTCCCTTACGGGCGCCCCGCTGCTGACGGTCGCGGCGCCCACTTTCGAACGGCAGCGAGTCTAGTTGCCGATGTGAAGACATTTAGGCGGGGGTGCGGCAGGATTTAGAAAAAGCCGGAATCGGGCGATGCCGGTCAAAATAAAACAAAGACCCCGGATCGCTCCAGGGCCTTAAAAGATAAGCTGATTCACGTGAAACGCGAGGCCTATGCCACTCGCGGAGTTGCTTATGCCACCTGTTCGCGGGTGATGCCGTGCGCGGCAAGCTTGGCGGCAGCGTTGGCCACCGCTTCCACCGAGAACTTGTCGGCATGGCGCACGACGATCGCTTCGCCGCTGAGTTCGGCCCGCTGGTGCTCGACGAGGCTGTCGAGGCCTTCGGTCGGGTTGGGGTCCATCGCCCAATCGCCGAGGCAGCGGATCGCGCCGTACTTCTTGTGCTTGGTGCGGGTACCGGCGAGCCGTGTGGTCTTGCCGCTGGCTTCGGTCTTCACCTCTTCGGCGTAACTGACCGCGGTCCAGAACTCGCGCTCGAGCGGGTCACGGAACGGCAGGCCGGCGAGTTCGGCGATCCGCATGCGGATCTGGAACGCGTAGTCGTCGTGCCCGAGCCGGCGGGCGTTGGCCATCAATTTCCGGAGCTTTTCCGGTTCGGAGAATTTGCTGAGATCTGGGAACATTCATATCCCTATCACATCGGCAAACAAAAAGGGCCCGGCAATCGCCGAGCCCTCGAATCAATCTTGCGGGTGTCGTTAAGCCGACTTCTTGTCGTCCCATCGGCCTCCTTAGGCCGACTTCTTGTCGTCCTTGACCTCTTCGAACTCGGCGTCGACGACATCGTCGTCGGCCGGGTTGTCGCCGCCTTCGGCCTTGGCCTCGGCTTCCGCCTGGCTCTGCTTGTACATCGCCTCGCCCAGCTTCATCGAAGCTTCGGCCAGCGTCGCGGATTTCTCCTTGATCGCATCGGCGTCGTCGCCCTCGAGCACAGCCCTCAGATCGGTGATCGCCGTCTCGATGGCAGTCTTTTCTTCGGCGGTGACCTTGTCGCCATAGTCCTTCAGCGACTTCTCGGTCGAGTGGATCAGCGACTCGCCCTGATTCTTGGCCTCGACCGCCTCACGCTTCTTCTTGTCGGCGTCGGCGTTCTGCTCGGCTTCCTTGACCATGCGCTCGATATCGGCGTCCGAAAGGCCACCCGAGGCCTGGATGCGGATCTGCTGCTCCTTGCCGGTGCCCTTGTCCTTGGCCGAAACGTTGACGATGCCGTTGGCGTCGATGTCGAACGTGACTTCGATCTGCGGCACGCCGCGCGGCGCCGGGGGAATGCCGGCGAGGTCGAAATTGCCGAGCAGCTTGTTGTTGGCGGCCATCTCGCGCTCGCCCTGGAACACGCGGATGGTTACCGCGTTCTGGTTGTCCTCGGCGGTCGAGAAGGTCTGGCTCTTCTTGGTCGGGATCGTGGTGTTGCGGTCGATCAGGCGGGTGAACACGCCACCCAGCGTCTCGATGCCGAGGCTGAGCGGGGTCACGTCGAGCAGCAGCACGTCCTTGACGTCGCCCTGCAGCACGCCGGCCTGGATGGCGGCGCCCATGGCGACCACTTCATCCGGGTTCACGCCCTTGTGTGGCTCCTTCCCGAACAGCTGCTTCACGACTTCCTGGACCTTGGGCATGCGGCTCATGCCGCCGACCAGCACCACTTCATCGATCTGCGCAGCCGAAACGCCCGCGTCCTTGAGGGCCTGGCGACACGGATCGACCGTCTTCTGGATCAGGTCGTCGACGAGGCTCTCGAGCTTGGAGCGGGTGAGCTTCAGCGTCAGGTGCTTCGGGCCCGATGCGTCGGCGGTGATGAAGGGCAGGTTGATTTCGGTCTGGGTCGAGCTGGAGAGCTCGATCTTCGCCTTCTCGGCCGCTTCCTTCAGGCGCTGCAGCGCGAGCTTGTCGCTCCTGAGGTCGATGCCCTGGTCCTTCTTGAACTCGGCCGCCAGGTAATCGACGAGGCGCATGTCGAAGTCTTCGCCGCCGAGGAAGGTGTCGCCGTTGGTCGACTTCACCTCGAACACACCGTCGCCGATTTCGAGCACGGAAATATCGAAGGTACCGCCGCCCAGGTCATAGACCGCGATGGTGCCGGTGTTCTTCTTGTCGAGCCCGTAGGCGAGCGCTGCCGCCGTCGGCTCGTTGATGATGCGGAGCACTTCCAGGCCGGCGATCTTGCCGGCGTCCTTGGTGGCCTGCCGCTGCGAATCGTTGAAGTACGCCGGAACGGTGATCACCGCCTGCGTGACGTTCTCGCCGAGATACGACTCGGCGGTTTCCTTCATCTTGGTCAGGATCATCGCCGAGACTTCCGAGGGAGAGTACTTCTTGCCCTCGACCTCGACCCAGGCATCGCCGTTGTCGGCGTTGACGATCTTGAAGGGCACGAGGCCCTTGTCCTTTTCCACCATCGGGTCGTTGTAGCGCCGGCCGATCAGGCGCTTTACCGCGAACAGCGTGCCTTCCGGGTTGGTGACCGCCTGGCGCTTGGCCGGCTGGCCGACGAGCCGCTCGCCGTCCTTGGTGAACGCAACCATGGAGGGCGTGGTGCGTGCGCCTTCCGCATTCTCGATGACCTTGGGGGTCGCGCCGTCCATGACTGCGACGCAGCTGTTGGTCGTACCCAGGTCGATTCCGATGACTTTACCCATTACCTACTGCCTCTTTCCTGGCGAACCCGGATGAAACCCCATCCGGCAGTTCCTGATCCCTCGTCGGGTGTCCGGGTTCCCGCGTTGAAACTGACCCGTCGCCGGGCCTTGAGCGCTATATAGGAGGGGGTTTTTGGGGGTGCAAGCGCAGTCCGGGCACAAAGTCCCGGCTTTCGGGTGGAACACACCACGTAGGAGGTGCTTCAGCGGCCCCGATTGTACAGAAACCAACGGTGGAGAGCGCAGCTACGCTGCGCCCTCCGGCAGGCCTTACGTCGCGTCGCTCAGCGTGTATTCGCCCAGCTCGCAGAGGTCGACGCCCGGCTCGATGAACTCGGAATCGTCCTCCAGCACGAATTTCATGTCGTAGACGCACTGCTCGCGGCCATCGCCGATGGTGACGTCGACGAAGTTGCCGGCCGGCAGGTACTTGTCGGCGAACACGTCTTCTTCCCAGCTGTCCACATCGGCCGGCGAGGTGAAGAGGCTCTTCACCGCATAGGACGAGTTGTTGGTCAGCTTGAAGGTCAGGTCTTCGGCCAGCGCCGCGCCAGGCAGCGCGACCAGCAGCAGCGCCACGGCGCCGCCCAGGATCGACAGTTTCAATTTAGCCCCCAGTTCTGGCGCGCGGGAGTCGCGGCGCCGGGCTTTCGCTTAGCATTTTAGTCCGATAAGCCTCAAAGGCCCGATATCGCCGTGGTTAGAGAAATCTCACCATCAGCCGCGCGGCGGTGCGCCGACGCGGCTTGTCGTTGCGGCCCCGGTTATGGTCTAAGAAGCGCTCGTTGCCGCCCTGGGGAACGCGACTATGCTGAGGTTCCTTGTCATCGCCCCGCTCCTCGCGGCCCCGTTGCTCCCCCTCGCCGCGATGGCGCAGGAGGTGCCGTCCGAGGCGCAGATGGACATGTGGTGCGGCACCGCATTCGAGTTGATGACCCGCGACGCACCGGCTGACGCCACGCCCGAAAAGCTGGCCTCCGCCAAGGTCTATGCCGATGGCGGCCAGTTGCTGCTGCAGCGCGCCATCCCGATCTACCTCGAAGCCGGCTATACCGACGAGGCACTGGCCGACTATCGCCAGGACCTCGAAAATTCCATCGGCCGCGTGGTCAACGGCTCGGCTCGCGCCAATGACGACGCTGCTTTTTCATTTCAGGATTGTTCGGCCCTGATCGGCCAATGAGATAGACAAGACCCGCATGGCCTTTACCCCCCGCTCCGACGACCTCTTCCTCGTGGTCGACCTGCAGTATGATTTCCTCCCGGGCGGCAAGCTTGCCGTCGCCGGTGGCGACGAGATCATCATCCCCATCAACCGGCTCGGCCGTCGCTTCGAAAACGTCGCGATGACCCAGGACTGGCACCCGCGCGGCCACATCTCGTTCGCCTCGACGCACCCCGGCGCCACGCCGTTCGAAATCATGGAGCTGCCTTATGGCCCGCAGGTGCTGTGGCCCGACCATTGTGTGTGGGACACACACGGCGCCGAGTTCTCCGCCGATGTCGAGCTGCCTCACACCCAGCTGGTGATCCGCAAGGGCTACCACGAGGTGGTCGATTCCTATTCCGGCTTCCAGGAAGCCGACAGGAAGACCAAGACCGGGCTCGAAGGGTACCTGCGCGAGCGCAAATTCAAGCGGCTGTTCATTGCCGGTCTCGCCACCGATTTCTGCGTAAACTGGACCGCGGTCGATTCGGCCCATGCCGGTTTCGAGACCTACGTGATCGAGGACGCCTGCCGCGCCATCGACACCTCGGGCTCGCTGGCCCAGGCCTGGACCGACATGACCGCCGCCGGGGTCAAGCGGATCGTCGCCGGGGACATCGCCTGAGGGTTGAGATGCGAAGGGTCGTTCTGGGGTTGCTGCTGATCGGACTGTGGAGCCTGCCGGCCATCGCCGCCGAGCCGTCACCCGCCGCTGACCGGCTGCTCTGGTGCGGCAGCGCCTTCTTCTGGCTCGCCACCGACGCCTACGATTCGGGCGAGGACGCCGAAGCCCAGCAATACGAGGCCTGGTCCGACGACCTCGCCGGCCGCGCCCACATGATGCTGGAAGCGGAAGGCAACGACGACAACGCCATCACCGCGCTGCGCGACGCCTATGACAGCCGCGTCGTCGACGAGATGGGGAAGCCCGGCGCGAAGTATGATGTGACGACGTGCCCGGACCTGGTGGTTTCGGCAGCGAACTGAACCATCGGGGGAATTCATATGCGCCTGGCCGTCCTAGCCGCCGTTTCCGTGGCTCTCCTGATTGCCACTCCGGCACTTGCGAAGTCCGCCCCCAAGCAGACCGAACGCGCGCTCTATTGCGGTTACAGCTTCCTGCTCGAGGCCGCCGACCTGCGCGCAGCAGGCAAGAATGCGGCCGCCCGAAAGGTCAAGGAGGAGGGTGAGCTCGACATCAAGTTCGCGGTAGCGCGCCTCCACTGGGAAGATTTCTCTGAGGCGGAGATCAGCAAGCTGAAGCAGAAGTTCGAGACGCAGGTGGCCAAGGACCGAGCCAAGGGTAAGCTCAAGTTCAAGGGGGCCCAGTGCACCCCCGACGCAGTCATGAACGCCTGAGCCGCTACGCCCTACGCCGCCGTGCAAACACAGACCTGCCGCCGGCTGCCCGCTGTCAGTGCACCCCGGTTGAAATCCCCATACCGCTCCACTAGCCGCAGCCCGCCTGAGGCGAGCAGCAGCGGCAGCTCCTGCGGAAAGATCTGCCGTAGTTCGAGCGGGGTGTGGCGGAAATCCTTGCGGTCGACGGTGGACCAGTACCAGTCGGCGTGGCTCACCTGGGTGATCGGATCGTAGGCAATCGTCTCCTCAATGGTGACTTCACCTAGACGCGGGTGCGCGAACGTGCCCAGCAGCTCACGCCGCCCAGCCGGCAGGCTGAGCAGGCGCTGGTTCGGCACGAACACGTCGAGTACCAGCCGCCCGCCCGGCGCAAGATGCTGGCGGATGACCGAGAAGGCGCGGGCGAAGTCGGCGCGCGAGTGGAGGTGCATCAGCGAGTTGGCCGCGATGACGATCGCGTCAAAGTGCCGGCCGAGCACGAAATCACGCATGTCGAGCTGAAGGAACTCCGCCGACACACCGCGTTCGGTCGCGGCGGCTCGGGCCCGCGACAGCATGGTTTCGGACAGATCGCCCCCGGTCACCAGCGCTCCGCTTGCCGCCAGCGGCACTGTGAAGCGGCCCGACCCGCAGGCGAGTTCGAGCACGCGCTGCCCCGGTCCTCCTGCCGCTTCGACGTAGAAGCGCTCCATCGCGGCATCCGGCGGCGCCACGAGATCGTAGAGATCGGCGTCGTCGTAAAGGCTGTCCATCGCGCTCCTCCTTCGCAACCGGGCAACAAAAAAGGGCGCCGGAGCGCCCTTCTCGACATCACCGAATAAGGTGAGATCAGACGCTCTTGTCCACTGCGCCCTCGGCCGGGGCACCGTTGGCGCCGCCGCCCTTGGCGATGCCGACCATGGCCGGACGCAGCACCCGGTCGCCGATGGCGAAGCCGGCCTGCACCACCTGCACCACGGTGCCTTCGGGGCGCGACGGATCGGGAACCTCGAACATCGCCTGATGCTTGTGCGGATCGAACTTCTGGCCTTCCGCCTCGATCGGCTTGACGCCGTGCTTGGCGAGCAGCCGCTGCATCTCGCGCTCGGTCATCTCGATGCCTTCGATCAGCGAGCGGACCGTCGGGTCGGCGCTGTCACGGGCTTCGGCCGGCAGCACCATCAGGGCGCGGGAAAGCGAATCGGTCGCCGTCAGCATGTCGCGGGCAAAGCCGGCGATGGCATAGGACCGCGTGTCGCCGATCTCGCGCTCGGTGCGCTTCCTGAGGTTTTCCATCTCGGCGATGGTGCGCAGCAGCTTGTCGCGCAGGTCGCCGTTCTCCGCCTTGAGGGCGTCGATCGGATCGGGCGTCGCTGCCGTCTCGGCGGTCTTGTCTTCTGGCGTCGTGCCCTGGGCTTCGGTCGCGGTGGAAGCGGCCTTGTCGTCCTCGGGCTTGCTCGTATCGTCGTTCATTGGGACCTTGGATTTTGTCGCTGATCGCGTTTGCCCCGCATATCGGCCAATGAGCGATAAGATTCAAGCCTTGGAAAGGTTCCGGTGCGGTGTCAGCCCTTCCGGGCCATCATGGCGGAGACGACATTGGCGGTATAATCCACCACCGGCACGATGCGCGCATAATTCAGCCGCGTCGGCCCGATGACGCCGAGCACGCCCACCACTTTCTGGTTGGCATCCTTGTACGGGCTGAGGATCACCGACGAGCCGGAGAGCGAGAACAGCTTGTTCTCCGAGCCGATGAAGATCTTCACCCCCTGCGCCGTCTCGGTATCCCCCAACAGTTCGATCAGCCCGTCGCGGCTCTCGAGCTCGTCGAACAGCTGCCGTACCCGGCTCAGCTCCTCCGACGCCATGGTGTCGTTGATCAGGTTGGCCCGGCCGCGCACGATCACCGTCGGTGGCGAAGCGCTGCCCGAGCCCGAGAGCGTCGCGAGCCCGGCATCCACCAGCTTGTGCGTCAGCTCGTCGAGCTCATGAACGGTGGCTTCGCGCTGCGTCTGCAGGGCCTTGCGGGTCTCGTTCAGCGTCTTGCCCACCGCGAAATGCGCCAGGTAGTTCGAGGCCTGCGTCAGGGCGCTCGCCGTCAGCCCGGGCGGCAGCGGCAGCACGCGGTTTTCCACCGAGCCGTCCTCGCCCACCAGCACCACCATGGCGCGTTCGGCATCGAGTCGGATGAACTCGATATGCTTCAGCACCAGGTCGGATTTCTGCGCGATCACCACGCCGGCGCCATGGCTCAGCCCGCTTAGCAGCTGGCTCGCCTCGGTGAGCAGGTCCTCGACCTGCCCGTGAACCGCCGGCCCCTGGAACTGCTTGGCGATCGCCGCCTTCTCGTCTTCGTTGACCGCGCCGACTTCCAGCATCGCATCGACGAAGAACCGCAATCCCTGCTGCGTCGGCAGCCGGCCGGCCGAGGTGTGCGGTGAGGCGATCAGCCCCAAATCCTCGAGATCGGCCATCACGTTGCGCACGGAAGCCGGGCTCAACCCGACGCTCAGCATCCGCGCCAGGTCGCGCGACGCCACCGGCGTGCCGGTGTCGAGATAGCGCTCCACCAACTTGCGGAAGATGTCCTGGCTGCGGGCGTTGAGCACTGCGAGCACGTCTTCGGGAGCTTTTGCGCGATCTGCCATGTTCACCATTTAGGCGGAAAGGCCTGTGTCGCCAAGCGACCGCTGCTTGTTCGGGGGGACGGTCAGGGTTAAGAGGCGGTTAACAGCATTTCCAAGAACGAGTGATTTGACCATATGCGCCCTTCCGGACGCCAGCCAGACCAGATGCGGGCCGTAACGCTCGAACGCAATGTCGCTCCCAAGGCCGAAGGCAGCTGCCTCGTCAGCTTCGGTTCGACCAAGGTGTTCGTCACCGCCAGCGTCGAGACCACGCTCCCCTCCTGGCGCCGCAGTTCCGGCATGGGCTGGGTCACCGCCGAGTACGGCATGCTGCCGCGTGCCACCGGCTCGCGCACCAAGCGCGAGGCTGCTCAGGGCAAGCAGAGCGGACGTACGCAGGAAATTCAGCGGCTGATCGGCCGCAGCCTCCGCGCCGTGGTCGACATGCAGGCGCTGGGCGAGAACCAGATCACCCTCGATTGCGACGTGCTGGAGGCCGATGGCGGCACCCGCACCGCCTCGATCACCGGCGCCTACATCGCGCTGGCCGATGCCATCAAGTGGCTCGAGGCTCGCGGCCTCACCAAGGGTCCCGTGCTGCGCGATTCGGTCGCCGCCATCTCCTGCGGCATCTATCGCGGCGCCCCGGTGCTCGACCTTGATTATCTCGAGGATGTGGAGGCGCACACCGACGCCAATTTCGTCATGACGGGGACCGGCAAGTTCGTCGAGATCCAGGGCACTGCCGAGCAGGTGCCGTTCAGCCGCGATGAGCTCAACAGCCTGATGGCGCTGGCCGAGCAGGGCATTGGCGAACTCACCGCCCTGCAGAAGGCGGCACTCGTCTGATGGCGGACAAGCTCACATTGCGGCGCGGCGACCGGCTGGTGCTGGCGACCCACAATGCGGGCAAGCTCGCCGAGTTCAAGGAACTGCTGGCGCCGTTCGGGCTCGACCTCATGTCGGCCGGTGAACTCGGCCTGCCGGAACCGGAAGAGACAGGCACCACCTTCATCGAGAACGCCCGCATCAAGGCGCATGCCGCCGCGGCCGCTGCCAACAACATCGCCCTCGCCGACGATTCCGGCCTCTCGGTCAATGCCATCGGCGGCCAGCCCGGCGTCTATACGGCCAACTGGGCCGGCTCCAGCGCCCATGGCGGCCGCGACTACATGGTCGGCATGCGCCGCGTCGAGGACGCGCTGCAAGGCGTCGGCGCCAGCACGCCGGGCGAGCGCCGCGGCAGTTTCAACGCTACGCTCTGCCTCGCCCACCCCGACGGGCGCGAGGTAATCTACGAGGGCAAGGCAGAGGGCACGCTGGTCTGGCCGCCGCGCGGCGACAAGGGCTTTGGGTTCGATCCCGTCTTCATGCCCGACGGCTACGACATCACCTTCGGTGAGATGCCGTCCGAGGCCAAGCACTCCTGGTCGCCAGGCAAGGTTGGCCTCAGCCATCGTGCCCGCGCCTTCGCCAAGTTCGTCGATGATGCACTGGGAGGCGGCGTTGAGCACTGAAACGTTCGGCCACAACTCCGTCGATCCGCGCTCCAACGGCCTGTTCGGCGTCTACGTCCACTGGCCCTTCTGCGCCGCCAAGTGCCCGTACTGCGATTTCAACTCGCACGTGCACCGCGGCGAGTTCGATGAACAGACCTATGTCGAGTCCTACGCGGCCGAGCTGGCGCATTTCGCCAAGCAGACGCCGGGCCGGACAGTGCAGTCGATCTTTTTCGGCGGCGGTACGCCGTCGCTGATGGACCCGCGCTCGGTCGAGGGCATCCTGAACGCCATCTCGAAGCATTGGGTCATCGACCCGCGCGCCGAGATCACGCTTGAAGCCAACCCGACCTCGGTCGAGGCCGATCGCTTCCGTGGCTATCGCTCCGCCGGCGTCAACCGCGTCTCGCTCGGGGTGCAGTCGCTGCGCGAGGGGCCGCTGGCCGAACTGGGCCGCCGCCACACCGTCGATGAAGCCATCGCCGCGGTGCGACTGGCGCAATCGATCTTCCCGCGTACCAGCTTCGACCTGATCTATTCCCGCCCGCGCCAGACGCTCGACGAGTGGCAGGATGAGCTGACCGAGGCGCTGTGGCTGGCGCAGGGGCACCTGTCGCTCTACCAGCTCACCATCGAGATGGGCACGCGCTACTACGACCTGTTCCGCGCCGGCAAGCTCAAGATGCCGAGCGAGGACCTGAGCGCAGATTTCTACGAGATGACGCAGGAATTGACCCACAATGCGGGCCTGCCAGCCTATGAAATCTCGAACCATGCGCGCCCCGGCCAGGAGAGCCGCCACAACCTGATCTACTGGCGCTATGGCGAGTATGTCGGCGTCGGCCCCGGCGCCCATGGCCGGCTGTTGATCAACAACCAGCGCCATGCCACGGCGACCGAAAAGATGCCGTTCGACTGGCAGAAGCGCGTGCAATCACGCGGCCACGGCATGGTCACTGACGACATCCTGACCTGGGAAGAAGAAGGCGACGAGCTCCTGGTGATGGGCCTTCGGCTGCGCGAAGGCATCGACCCGCGCCGCTTCCAGAAAATCTCCGGCCGCGCCATTTCCGAACGCCAGATCAACGAGTTGAAGTCGATCGGCTTCGTCGAGACGCTGCCCAACGGCTTCATCCGCGTCACCGACAAGGGCTGGCCGGTGCTCGACGCGGTGGTCGCGGATCTAGCGGCCTAGCACCCACTCGAAGCTCTTTGCCCAAAGATCGGGCGGGATGTCGGCTTCCAGCGTTTTCACCAGCTTCGCGATCGGCACGCCGCGCAACGTGTCCCGCCATGCCCGGTCGGCCTCCCACATCACCCGCGAGACGGCGCAGGGTTTCGAGTCGCAATAGCCCTCAGGCCGGCACGGGTTGTTCTGGCGGATCTGAGTGCAGACGAAGGTGGAGCCCGGTCCCTCCACCGCTTCGACTACCTCGAGGAAAGTGATATCGGCCGGCGCTTTCGCCAGCCGATATCCACCTGAGGGCCCCAGCGTGCTCTCGACGATGCCGGCATTGGACATCGCCTGCAGGGCCTTCGAGAGATACTCCTTCGGCACGCCGTGGAACTCCGCCAGCACCTTGGTCGCAAGGTACCGGTTCGCCGGAAGACCGGCGAGGATGGCGCAACAATGGAGCGCCCACTCTACCTGGCTCTTGAGCTGCATCAGGTTCGCGGCGCGAAAGCTGTCTTCAACCAGGTTTCGAACCCGGTCGGCGTCTTCTGGTAGGCACCCTGTGGCACCAGCGACTTCTCGCTGAGTTCGGTGCCGAAGTACTTGGCGTGCGGGTCGCCAACCACAGTGCGCTTGTCGCCGGCCGCTATGAGGTAGCGCTGCACCAGCGTGCTCAGCGGAAATGCCTCCGGCCCGCCGATCTCGCTGGTGCCGTTGAGCGGCGCCTTGAGCGCGATCTCGGCCACTGCGGCCGACAGGTCGATTGCCGCCACCGGCTGCACCAGAGCCGAGGAGAGTGTGATGCTGTCGCCCTCGCCGGCCGAGTTGGCAATTCCCTTGAGGAACTCGAAGAACTGCGTCGAGCGGAGGATTGTGTACGGAACCCCGCCGGCCTTGATCACCGCTTCCTGCGCCACCTTGGCGCGCATGTAGCCGCTGTCCGGCAGCAGGTCGGTGCCGACGATCGACAGCGCCACGTGATGCTTCACGCCGGCGGCCAGTTCGGCGGCGACCAGGTTGCGGCCGGAGGTGGTGAAGAAATCCAGCACCGCCTGGTCCTCGAACGAGGGCGAGTTGGAGAGATCAACCAGCACGTCGGCACCCTTGAGCACCTCGGCCAGGCCCTCGCCGGTCAGCGTGTTCACCCCCGACGCCGGCGAAGCGGCGATCGCCTCGTGCCCCTTGGCAGCCAGCCCGCTCACCACCCGTGAGCCGATAAGCCCGGTTCCGCCGATCACCACAACCTTCATCGCCATCTCCTAATTGAGGACATTACGCATCCTTAAGGACAATAGATATCCGTAATATGAGACGCTGTAAACCCATGATCCTGCGGCCGGTGTCAGTCTGGTCTTGCTAAGCCCTGAGGCGGGTCACCGGCGCGGGCTGTTCCGCATGGAACAGCGTGCTCACCGATTCGCCGCTGTTGATCCGCCGCATCGCCTCGGCCAGCGCCGGGGCAATCGACAGCACGGTGAGCTTGGGCACCCGCCGCGCTTCGGCGATCGGTAGCGTGTCGGTGCAGACAATCTCCAGCACATCCGGCTCCGCCGCCAGCCGCGCGATCGCCGAGCCGGCAAAAATGCCGTGCGTGCAGGCGATGCGCACCGAGCGAGCGCCGTGCGCCCTGAGGTGCTTGAGCAGCTCGATCATCGAGCCGCCATTGGCGATCTCGTCGTCGAGGACGATCACGTCGCGGCCCGCGACGTCCCCGATCAGCGCGGTGATCCACACCTCGGTGTCGCTGATCCGCTCCTTGGCGCCTGCCGCTACCGGAACGCCGAGGCGTTTGGCGAAGGCGGCGGCGTTCTTGGCGTTGCCGAGATCGGGCGATACCACCACCGCGTTGCTGATGTCGTAGCGCTGGAAATACTCGGCGAGCTCGCTCCGCGCATGCAGGTGATCGACCGGCACGCTGAAGAAGCCGTGCACCTGCGGGGAATGCAGCGTCATCGTCAGTACCCGATTGGCGCCGGCGGTCTGCAGCAGGTCGGCGACCAGCCGGCCGCCGATCGAAATGCGCGGCGCATCCTTCTTGTCGGAGCGGGCATAGGCGTAGTGCGGGATCACGGCCGTGATGCGGGCGGCCGAGGCGCCGCGGGCGGCATCGAGCATCAGCAGCAGTTCGACCAGATGGTCCTGCACCGGGGCGCTCAGCGTCTGGATCAGGAACACGTCCTGCTCGCGGCAATTGGCTTGCAGTTGCACTTCGATGCAGTCGTTCGAGAACCGCTTCACCTGGGTCGGCAGCAGTGGCACGCCGAGTTGCGCGCAAATCTCGGCCGCAAGTTCGGGATGAGAACTACCACTGAAAATGGCAATCTGGCTCATCGCGGCACTCCTCGCAGGGTGGGGATCGAGGCCGGCAGCTTATGGCAAAACGGCGTGCCAGCGGCAAGCGATGATGGTCGGGCCTTCTTCGGCAAGCGGCCAGGCCGTTCAGGAAGCATTAAGCACCCGCGGGCTTGCCGCATCGCCCTCATTTCGGCACATTGCGCCCGACTTCGTAAACCGCTTTACTAAAGTGCGGCACCCCCGGATGACCCATCGATGCGCCAGCCTGATGACCTGATCCTCAATGCCGAGGACGAAGTCGCCATTCGCCAGCATTTGACCCTCGTGGCGCTGGCCAAGAGGCCGGCGGACCTGGTGATCGAGGTTGGCCGGCTGCTCTCGGTGCACTCGCGCCAGTGGCTGACGGATCAGGAAATCGTGGTGTCCGGTCGACGCATCGCCTTCATCGGGCCGCGCGGCAGCTACAAGGGCGAGGTGGCGGCGCGGGTGAGCTATCCGAACCTCAGCGCCGTGCCCGGCTTCGGCGAGGTGCACAAGCATATCGAATCGACCCACATCACTCCGGAGTTCGAGGCGGCGCTGGTGCTGCCGCGCGGCAATACCTGGACCTGCGAGGCGAGCCACGAGTTCGCTAACGTCAACGGCCCGAAGAACCAGGAGTTCTGGCAGAAATCCCGCGTTGCCGGCTCGCCGCTGAAGATCTTCATCCAGCCCGGCTCGGCCGTGCCGCCCAGTGCCTGGGAAGAGTCGGGCGGCTACTACGGCTACGAGGAGCAGCGCGAATTCCTCGCCCACGACATGGGCACGGTCAGCCTCGACGAGGTGATGGACTGGCCCTCGGTGTGGAACCCCGAGAACCCCGGCTATATCCGCATGTGGGGGATGATCGGCGCCACCATGGAGATGCGCGGCGTGGTCGAGGGGCACGGTTCCGGGCTGATCGACCCGCACGATCTCTCGGCTTTCGCCGCTGCCGGCATCTCGTCCGACCATGAGGTCTGGGCGCTGGAGGAGGCGTGGGAGCGGCTGAGCCACGGCATCTTCACCGAGCTCCGCCCGTTCTCCTATGACGTCATATTGCCCGGCCTGATCGAGCGGCTGGAGGACTGGTCGAACATCGCCTTCACCACCGACGACCGCTCCGCGTCCGAGACGCTCGAGCTCGGCGCCGCCGACTACAATGTCCGGCACGCCATTTCGTATGGCCTTGCGCCAGAGATCGCCATTCAGTGCGCCACCATCAATCCGGCGCGGCATATGCGGATCGACCAATGGGTCGGCTCGATCTCGCCGGGGCGCTATGCCGACATAGTATTGCTCGACGACGTGCAGACGCTGTCGATCAAGCACGTCTACGCCGATGGCCGGCTGGTGTCCGAGGGGAAGAAATTCCTGGGCTCTGAGACCGCCATCGACTGGCCCGACTGGGCGCGGAAGACCATGAATGTGGGCCGTACGCTGCATGCGCATGACTTCGCCATCAAGGCCGAAGCTGGCCGGCACACCATGCAGGCGGCGATCCTCCGGCCGTTCCACTGGAACGAGGATTATCTGGTCGAGACCCTGCCGGTGGTCGATGGCTTGGTGCAGCGCGACACCGATCGGATGATCACCAAATGGGCGCTGGTCGACCGCTATCGCGGCGATGGTGCGGTGGCGAAGATGTTCTGGACCGGCTGCGGACCGGCCGACCCGGATACGGCGCTGGCCTCGTCGGTGGCGCATGACAGCCACAACGTCTGGTGCATCGGCTCGTCCGACGAGGCGATGGCCAAGGCGGTGAACCGGCTGCAGGAGATCGATGGCGGCTGGGTGCTGGTGCACAAGGGTGAGATCGTCGCCGAGATGCGCTTCGAGATCGGCGGGCTGATGACGGCGCGTTCGGCCGAGGCATTCGATATCGACATGCAGGCCTTCTACCGGGCGGCCGAGACGGTCGAGTGGATGTATAAGCCATCGGCTCTGAACCTCTGGAAGCCCGGTTTTCCGGAGTTTTTGAAGTTCGCGACGCTCACCTGCTCGCCCTGGCGCTGGGTGCTGGTGGCGCCGAGCGAGCTGGCGCCGGAGGGGTTTGTGAACGTGCAGAACGGCGAGCAGCACAAGGTGGTCTGGTGACGGGGCTGCGCGGCCGCTCGATCCGCGGCACCTTTGTTCACGCGCCGGTCCGCGGGCAACTGGAAGTGCTCGAGGATTCGGTGATTTCGATCGGAGCGGATGGGAAGATCGTTGCCATCGCGAGTGCCGAGGACGGCGTTCCGGAGGGCACGATCGAGGTGCCGGAGGGGCAGTTGATCCTCCCCGGCTTCGTCGATCTCCACATCCACGCGCCGCAATATCCGCAGCTCGGGCTGGCGCTGGATGAGCCGCTTGAGGTGTGGCTGGGCAAGTACACGTTTCCGCTGGAGGCGAAGTACGCGGACCTCGATTTCGCCCGCGAGCGGTATGAGACGCTGGTCGCCGACCTACTTGCGAGCGGCACCACCACGGCGCTGTACTTTGCCACGGTGCACCGGCAAGCCACTGAACTGCTTGCGGAAATCTGCCTGACCCGGGGCCAGCGGGCGCTGGTCGGCAAGGTGGTGATGGACGATCCGGCGAGCTGCCCGGACTACTATCGCGATGCCTCGGCCGAGCAGGCCATTGATGAAACACGTAGCGTTATCAACCACATACGGGCGATGCCCGACAACGATCGGGTGCTGCCGGTGGTGACGCCGCGCTTTATCCCCTCATGCACGGACGCGGCGCTGGCTGGGCTGGGCGCGTTGGCGACGGAATGCGATTGCCACGTCCAGACCCATTGCTCGGAGAGCGACTGGGCCCACAACTATGCGCTTGAGCGCTATGGCAGAACCGACACCGACGCACTCTCCCACTTCGGCCTGCTGACCCGCAAGACCGTGCTCGCCCATTCAGTGTTCCTGACCGACATGGACATGGAGGCGGTGCGCGCCGCCGGGGCAGGGGTGGCGCATTGCGCGCTGTCCAACATGTATTTCGGCAACGCCGTGTTCCCGCTGCGCCGGGCGCTGGAGAGGGGCCTGCATGTGGGGCTGGGCACCGACATTTCGGGCGGCCCGTCCGGCTCGATGCTGGAAGCGTGTCGCGCCACGGCGCAGGCATCGCGGATGCTCGAGGATGGGGTGGACGCGAAGGATTCACGTGAAACGCGTGGCGTGCCGAACTCGCGGGTCGACATGCTCACCGCCTTCCACCTCGCCACCGCCGGTGGCGGTGTTGCGCTGGATTTGCCCATTGGTATTTTCCGCCCCGGTTATCACTTCGACGCGCTGATTATGGACCCGGCGGCGGAGGCGGGGACTATTCGGCTGTTTGGCGCCGAACCTGTTGAGCGGGTTGAGCAAATTCTCTACACCGCGAGCCGGCCGAACATCGCCGCGACCTTTGTCGGCGGCGATCTGGTCAGCGGCGCTGACATATAGTGCCGCTGGTTTGCCCAGACCTGAACGGTAGTTGCACCAAACCTGAACGAGAAATCATGCCGAAATCCGTCTATCTCGCCGGCCCTGAAGTGTTCCTGCCGAATGCGCGGGAGATTCTCGACCTGAAGATCGCGCTGACCCGCGAGGCGGGACTGGTTCCGGTGTCACCCGGCGATCTCGAATTCCCGCCGACCAACAGCAAGTGGGAGCTCGGGCTGGCGATCAGCGCGATCGACGAGAAGCTGATGCACTCGGCCGATGCGATCATTGCCAACCTGACGCCGTTCCGGGGGATCGCTGCTGATACCGGGACGTGCTTCGAGCTGGGCTTCATGTGCGCGCAGGGGAAGCCGGCGTTTGCTTATACCAACGTCAAGGCGGACCACGGCGAGCGGACGCGGGCGCACTTCAACGGCGAGTGGTATGCCGACGCTGACGGCAAGCCGCGTGGGCCGGATCACATCCTGATCGAGGACTTGGGGTTCGTTGACAATCTGATGCTGCATGGCGGGGTGGTTAGCCGCGGTGGGGCGGTGGTAGTTGGGGATGCGCCGGTGGGGGCAGAGCTGACGGATATGGCGGCGTTCAGGCGGGTGTTGGCTATTGCGGCGGAGAAGCTGGGCCGCTGAGTTCACCGACTGGGGTATCGGATACAGAACCCTCCCCTCCGCCGGTCGTCATCCCGGCGAAATCCGGGGCCCAGTGCTCCGGCCGATCAACACCCTGATATCTAGCCGACCTTGCCGTGCAAGACCGGATGGAGCAAGAGTTGCGACGGCCTATTTCAACCCCCGCAACGCCAGTGCCCGTTGCGCCCGCACCGAGAACAGCACCAGGGCTGCGATCGTCACGACGAACGGGATCATGCGGATCAGTTCGGCCGGGATGTCGTTGAACAAGCCCGGCATCACCACCGCTAGCGCCTCGAAGGCGCCGAACAGCAGGGCAGCGAGTAGCGCCCCAACCGGGTGGCGGGCGCCGAGCAGCACGGCGCCCAGCGCGATGAAGCCGCGGCCGGCGGTCATGTCGCGGGTGAAGCCGACATAGTTGAACATGGCGAGCTGGGCGCCGCCGATGCCGGCGAGAGCGCCGGAGACGACGAGACTCAGGGTGCGCACTTTGTTGACCGGGATACCGGCGGCCTCTGGCGCGGCCGGGTATTCACCGACGCCGCGCAGCCACAGGCCCCAGGGCGTGCGGTAGAGGAAGTACCAGACCGCAAAGACGAGGAACGCCGCGAGCCAGCTCAGCACCGAGTGGCCGGAGAGGAACGATTTGAGGATCGGACCGATGCCGGGAATGGCGCTGAGGAAGCTGAGATCGACCGCCGGGACGGCCTTGCTCTGGAGGTTGATCGAGGTGCCCTTGTCGCCGCCCGTGGCGATGGCGAGGGCGAACACCGTGCCGCCCGCCGCGAGGATGTTGATGGCAAAGCCGACGAGGATGATGTCGGCCTTCAGCCGGTAGGCGAAGAACGCCATGACCAGCCCGAGCACGGCGCCAGCGCCGAGGCCGGCGGCGACCGCCACGTACCACGGGGCATAGACGGAGACGATCACCGCGGTTAGGCAGCCGATCAGCATCATGCCCTCGAGCGCCACGTTGAGCGCGCCCGAGAGATCGGCGATCAGCCCGCCTAGCGTCGCCAGCAGCAGCGGCGTGGTGGTGCGGATGACGGTGACGAAGAAGGTGGCCGAAAAGACCGTGATGATGAGTTCCATCATTTGGCGGCACCTCCGGCAGCGGCAGGCGCAACTGATGGCGACGGACTGCGCTTGAACAGCCGCGTGATGAAGTTGAGCGAGAAGGACGAGCTGACGAGCAGGATGATGATCGCGGTGACGACGCCGATCACCTCGGCCGGCACGTCCGTGCGGATGTTCATCAGCTGCGCGCCTTGTCTCAGATAGCCGTAGAACAGTGCCACGATCGGCACGGCCAGCGGCCGGCTGCGGGCGACGATGGCGACGAGGATGCCCTCGAAGGCGAGGCCGCCCTCGAACAGCACGGTCAGCTTGCCGTAGCCCTGCCCCTGGACGAACATCGAGCCGAGCAGGCCACCCAGCGCGCCGGAGGCGGTCATCGCCGAGACCATGATGAAGGTCGCCTTGATGCCGGAATACTCGGCGAAGCGGGCGTTGTGCCCGACGAGCCGCAGCTTCAGGCCCCAGCTGGTGCGGTAGAGCGCGAACCACACCACGAACACTGCGACGAGCGCGAAGACCAGCCCGAGGTCGAGCCGGGTGACGTTGAGCCCGTCGAACTTGATCAGCTGCGGGAACACCGCGCTGTCGGGGAAATCGTTGGTGGTGAGGACGCCCGGCTGCGGCTTGGGCAGGCTGACACGGACGAGGAAGTTGCAGAGCTCGACCGCGATGTAGTTGAGCATCAACGACGAGACGATCTCGTTGGCGCCAAGCTTGGCCTTGGCAATACCGGGGAGGAACCCGTAGATCGCGCCGGCCAGCATGGCGGCGGCGATGCCGAGCGGGATGCCGGCCCAGCTGGCGCCGAGCGGCGACAGCGCCACATAGCTGGCGGCGAGCGCCCCGATATAGACCTGGCCCTGCACGCCCATGGCAAACTGCCGGGCCTGGAACACCAGGCTGAACGCAAGGCCGGTGACGGTGAGCTTGGCGACATCGTCCAGCCACAGCCCGATAGTGCGGGGCTTCGATGCCGGGGCGGTGAGCAACTGGGTGATCGCGTCGATCGGCGCCTTGGAGGTGAGTAGCACGACGATGAAGGTGACGACGAGCGCGATGACCAGCGCGCCGACGGCGCGACCGACTTCGCGTCGTATCGTCTTCCAGCGCGACCGGCGATCGACGGCGGGGATATTGCTCATTTGAGGGCCGCCTTCATTTCGTCTGCGGTCTGGGTCGAGAGCCCGAGCATGTATGTGCCGAGCGTTTCCGGGGTCAGGTCGGGCGTGTTGAGGAAGGCCGCAACGATCTTGCCCCGATACAGCACCACCAGCCGGTCGCTGAGCGCCAGCAACTCGGAGAGATCGGCCGAACTCAACAGCACCGCAGCGCCCTTGTCGCGGGCGTCGGTAATGGTGCGCCAGATGAACTGTGTAGCGCCGAGATCGACGCCGCGGGTGGGCTGGTTGACCAAGAGGAGTTTCGGCTGCTCGCTGAGTTCGCGCGCCACCACCACCTTCTGCATGTTGCCGCCCGACAGCGTGCCGACGGCATAGCCGGGCCCGCCCACGCGGATCGAGAACTGCTCGATCAGCCGCTGCGCGTTGGCCTTGATCGCCTTGAGGTCGAGCAGGCCGTTGCGCACATAGCGCTTATCGTTGAGCCGCGTCGCGACGAGGTTCTCCGCCACCGTCGATCCGGTGGCGAGGCCTTCGGCGATGCGGTCTTCGGGGATCGAGGCGAGGCCGAGGCCGCGCCGTTCGAGCACGGTCAGCGGGTTGGCATTCTGGTTGGCGACGACGATGTCGCCGGCCGCCACGTGGCGGAGCCCGGAAATCGCCTCCAGCGTTTCGGCCTGCCCGTTGCCTTCGACGCCGACCAGCCCGACGATCTCGCCGGCATAGACGTTGAGATCGAGCCCGGCCACCACTTTGGTGCCGCGCGCGTTGACGACGCGGAGGCCACTGACCGAGGCGACGCGTTCGGTCTGGTCGGTGGGCTTGCGATCGACCCGGAGGCTCACTTCGCGGCCCACCATCAGGGCGGCGAGGCTCTTCTCGGTGACTTCCTTGGTCTTAACCTGGCCGACGGTCTTGCCCTGCCGCATCACCGTGATGGAGTTCGAGATCTCCAGCACTTCGGGCAGCTTGTGGGCGATGAAGATCACCGTCTTGCCCTGCGCCACCAGCGAGCGGATGGCGACGAACAGCTCCTGCACTTCCTGCGGCGCCAGCACGGCGGTCGGCTCGTCGAGGATCAGGATGCGGGCGTTGCGGTAGAGCGCCTTGAGGATCTCGACACGCTGCTGCTGGCCGACGGGGAGCGACCCGACGGAAGGCAGCGGATCGACCTTGAGACGGAATTTGTCGCTGAGCGCCTGCACCTCGGCGATCGCCTTCTGGCGATCGAGCCGGATGCCGGCCTTGGGCTCGGAACCGAGCACCACGTTCTCGTAGACGGAAAAACTCGGGACCAGCGAGAAATGCTGGAACACCATGCCGATGCCCGCATCGATCGCCTCGCGCGGGTTGGCGAAATGCACCTGCTTGTGGTCGAGCAGGAGCGTGCCGGCATTGGGCTGTTCGATGCCGAACAGGATTTTCATGAGGGTGGATTTGCCCGCGCCGTTCTCGCCGACCACGGCATGAACTTCGCCCGGCTCGATAACGAGGTTCACCCCGTCATTGGCTACTACACCGCCGGGATAGGTCTTGCCGATCCCGATTGCTTCCAGAAGCGCCATGCTGCCCCGCTTTGCGCCAGATATTCAAAGAGTTGGGCCCCGCGTTGCCGCGGGGCCCGTTGCATCACTTCATGTCGGTGGCGACTTCGATCTCGCCGGCGACGATCTTGGCCTCGAGCGCATCGACTTCGGCGCGCACGTCGGCCGGCACGAGCTTCTCGTACCAGGCGTTCTTGGCGATCCCCACGGCACCGTCCTTGATGCCGAGCAGCTCACGCGAGCCGTACGGCGCAGTGCCGTCGAGCGTGCCCTGCAGCGCCAGGAACAGCGAGTGGCCGACCTTCTTGAGGACCGAGGTGAAGATCACATCGGCCTGAGCCGGATCGGAGGTCGAGAAGATCGTCGCCTGGTCGCTGTCGACGCCGACGGCGAGCTTGCCCGAGTCCTTGACCGCCTGCAGCGAGCCGATGCCGGTACCGCCAGCGATCGGGAACACCACGTCGGCGCCCTGGTTGATCTGGGCGAGCGCGATTTCCTTGCCCTTGGCAGGGTCGTTGAACGCACCGGCCACGGCATTGAGGATGTTGATCGACGGGTTGGCGGCCTTGGCGCCCTGGTCGAAACCGGTCTTGAAGTCGGTGACGGTCGGGAATTCCATGCCGATGATGGTGCCCAGGATCGCGGACTTCGAGAGCTTGGCGGCGGCGTAACCGGCGAGATAGCCGGCGGCGGCAGTGGTGTACTGCACGCCGAGGACGTTCTTGCACTCGCACTTGGTGTAATCCGGCGAGTCGTCGAAATCGATGAACTTCACGTCCGGATATTCCGGCGACAGCTCGGCGATGTAGCCGGTCATGTCGAAGGTGCCGGCGATGATGACGTCGTAGCCCGAGTCAGCGGCATCGGCCAGACCGGCCTGCCATTTCGAGCGGTCATAGCCCAGCTCGATGATCTTCACCGTCACCGGCAGCTCGGCCTCGGCCTGCTTCATGCCTTCGGCGGCGTCATCGAAGAAGCTCTTGTCGCCGAGCGTGCCGTGCAAGACGAGCGCGACCTTGAGCGGGTTGTCCTTGGTGTATTCTGCGGCGGCGACGGGCATTGCCGTCGACGCCATCATCGAGGCCGAAAGCAGGATACCTGCTGCGGCTTTACCGAGAGTCGAGATCAGAGACATGCGCACTCCTGTTTGCGTTTGTTCTAATTCTTGGGGGAATAGGCGGCGGATACGGCGTAGAGAGCGTCGACTTTAGCGATATCGACCTCCTCGACGAACGTAATCTTGGGGGTGCCGAGGCGCCCGGAAGGATCGACCAGCGTCATGCCGCGGGTGATCCCCGGCGCGAGCGCGACGCTCGACGAAGCGACGGTCGACTTGGTGACCATCGAGGGATCGAGCACCACGGCGGCGGCCAGCGGATCGACGTAGAGGAAGCGGTCGGGCAGGCCTCGGCGGATGCCGTTCTCGCGGGCGTGCTTCTGCAGCGCTTCGTTGAAGGTCTTGAGCGGCGAGGCCGGGATGCCGGCGAACAGCGCGTCGATCTTCTCGCCCACCATGAAGTGGGTGAGGCAAGGCTCCCACGGGATCACCACGGTCTCGATGCCGGCGGTCAGCACCACATGCGCGCCCTCGGGGTCGGCATAGATGTTGAACTCGGCGGCCGGCGTGGTGTTGCCGCGGCCATAGACGTTGCCGCCCATGATGGTGAGGGTGCCGATGCCGGGAAGGATTGACGGATCGAGGCGGAGCGCCAGCGCCAGGTTGGTCAACGGCCCGATCATCAGGATATCGACCTTCTCGCCCTTGGCCGCGGCGGCGCGGAAGGTGCTGATGAGCACGGCGACGCCGTCGTCGGAGGTGTGGATGTCCTGCTTGGCGGGACGCGGCGCGCCGCCGAGGCCGTCGTCGCCGTGGACGTATTTGGCATCGATGATCGGCTGGGTCAGCGGCCGGTCGGCGCCGCGATGCACCGGGATCGAGACACCCAGCTGGGCGCAGGTGGCGAGGAGATTGGTAGTCGCCTGGTCGCGGCCGACATTGCCGAACACCGTGGTGATCAGGTCCGGCACCTTGCCGTTGGCAACGAGCAGGATCAGCGCCTGGGCGTCGTCGACGCCGCCGTCGCTATCGAAAATGAACTTACGCTTGGTCAAGCTACTACTTTCTTGTTCTTGCTATCGCGGGCCGCTTCGACGCGGCCCCAGAAATCGGCATAGGTCGCCGAGTAGGTCTGTCGGATGTCGGCAAAGGGCCGGCGCGTCAAGCTCCTGTCGCTGACCAGCTGTTCACCGGCCACCCAGAGGTGGCGCAGATCGCGGCCGCTGCCGGAATAGACCAGCAGCGTTTCCGGGTCCGGCGTCTCCGAGTAGCCAGCTCCACTGAGGTCGAATGCCGCGATGTCGGCGGCCTTGCCGACCACGAGGCTGCCGATTTCGTGCTCGAGGCCGAGCGCCTTGGCGCCCTCGATGGTTGCCATGCGCACGAGGTCGCGGCTCGACAGCGGCTGCGCCACGCCCTCGCGATGGCTGGCGACGAGCCCGGCGACGCGCATTTCGGAGACCATGTCGTAGGAGTTGTTGGCGGCGACGTTATCGGTGCCGAGCGCCACGGTGACGCCGGCCTGCCTGAGCTCCACCGCCGGGCAGATGCCCTTGCGGCCCGAGCGCAGGCCGGCCGAGGCATTGTAGGAGACCGACGCATGCGGAGCGCGGGCGAACACCGCGATGTCCTCGGGGCTGAGGTCGAGGCAGTGGGCAGCGTGGATGCGGCCGTTGAAGAAGCCGATCTTTTCGAGCGCCACGGCGGCGGTGGTGCCGTAGCGGCGTTCGGTTTCCTCGTTATCCTCCGGACCGCAGGCCATGTGCAGGTGGAGGCCGACGCCATATGCGTTGGCGACTTCCACCTCGTCCAGCAGCAGGTCCTCGGAGTTGTCGACATAGGGCGCGTGCGGGCCGAACCACGGGATGATCCGGCCATCGGCCGAGCGCTGCTGCTCGAGGAAGGCGGTGGCCTTGGCGAGTTCGGCTTCGCCGCGCGCCTTGTCGCCCAGTTGCACGATGCCGTAGGCGATGACCGAGCGGAGGCCGGCGGCCTTCACTGCGTCGGCAATCTCCTCGGCGAAGAAATACTGGTCGCAGAAGGTGGTGGTGCCCGACAGCGCCATCTCGGCGCAGCTCAGCGCCACGGCGGGGCCGACATCGGACGACACCAGCGACAGTTCGGGCTCGCGGATCGAATTGTACCAGCCCTCCATGGTGAGGAGGCTCTGGCCTTCCGAGCGGCCGCGGAACAGCACCATCACCGAGTGGGTATGAGCGTTGACGAGGCCCGGCATGACGAGGTGCCCGGTCAGGTCGAACACCTCGTCGAAGCCGGACGGGTTGGGAGTGCCGTCGCGAGGCCCTACACCGCTGATCCGACCGTCGCGGATGGCGACGAAGCCACCCTCGAACACCCGATTTTCAGCGTCCACGGAAAGAACTGTCGCTCCGTGGATAAGCGTTGAACCCATTTGACCCCCGTCCGGTAAACCGGTTTACATGACGATCTAACGACACCTAAATCCCGCTTGTCAAATGCATTCGCGGGAGGAGCCATGCGCCAGAAGTGAGCCTCAATCCGTTCCAGGCCGACCCCGCCATCGCCGCCCGATTTGCCCGCCAGAGCGCCGATGTTGGCGATAAGGTCGCCGCAGAAATCGCACGGCTGGTGGCAGCACAGGCGCGCCGGCCTGAAGATAATCTGGGCTCGGTACTGCTCGCCTCCGAGGTGGCGACACTGCGCGAGAGCTTCGGGCTCGGCAGTGTCGAGGAACTGATGCTTCTTGCGCTGGCTCCGGCACGCGGCATCGCCCAGCCGCCCATTTCGAATTTCTTCGTCGGAGCCGTCGGGCTGGAGCGCGAAACCGGCAACTTGGTGCTCGGCGGCAATGTCGAATTCCCCGCCACGCACCTGGGCTTCACCATTCACGGCGAGGGGTTTGTGTTCACGCGCGCCGCCTCGCGCGGCACGACGATCGAGACGATTGCCATCGGCGAGGCGCACCCTTGCGCCCACTGCCGGCAGTATATCTCGGAGTTCGCGGGCAGCCGTGAGCTGAGGCTGATCGATCCGCTGGGGCATCGGCTGACGATGGCGCAGCTCTATCCGTGGCCGTTCGATCCGGACTATCTGGGTGAGGTTGGCGCTGTCGCGGGAGCCTTCGACGGCAGTCTCGATCTCGCCGCCAATGACTCGCCCGCGACCATCGCGGACCGGCTGCTCGATGCGGGGCGCCGCGCCCATGCGCCCTACAGCAAGTGCCCCGGTGCGGTGGTGCTGGCACTGCGTGACGGACAGATGGTGTCGGGTTTTTCCATCGAGAGCGTCGCTTTCAATCCGACCATGGGTCCGCTGCAGGCGGCGATAATCAACCTGATCGCGCATGGCTACGAGGCTGCCGACATCGCCGAGGCGGCGATGGGCACCCGCCTCGGCGGCAATGTCGAATACAGCCACAGTGTCACCGAACTGCTCGGCAAACTGGCGCCGCACGCTCCGCTCAACATTCTCGGATGGGCCTGATGCTCGATGCCACAAGCGCCAGCTGGAACGACGTCGCGGCCGCCATCGCCAAGGGGCTGATCGCGGTGCTGCCGGTCGGCGCGGTGGAGCAGCATGGCGCGCATTTGCCCCTGCTGACCGATACGGTGCTGGCGAGCGGCGTGGCGCGACGGATCGCCGAGGGTTGTGATGCGTTGCTGCTGCCGGCCATCGCCTATGGCGATGCGTGGACGGCGGAGGATTGGGCCGGGACGCTATCGCTGTCGCCGGAAACGCTGCGGGCCGCCGTCGCTGATATTGGCCGCGGGTTGCAGCGGATGGGCGTCAAAGGGCTGATCACCGTCAACGGACACTTCGGCAATCGCGAGCCGATCAACCTTGCGGCGCGGACGCTGGGCGAGGCCGGTTTCCCGGTGCTGCATCTCGACTATCCGCGGCTCGAGGCGTTGGCTGCCGAGCTGATGGAGAGCGAGCCGGCCGGGCCCGGCTTCTATCATGCCGACGAGGTCGAGACCTCGATGATGCTGGCGTTGGCGCCCGAGACCGTGCGGATGGAGCGGGCGGCGCCGGAGTATCCGGCGTTTCCGGAGCTGTTCGGCTCGGAGCCGATGAAGCTCTCGGCGTTCAACAAATCGGGCGTCTTCGGCGACCCGCGGCCGGCGACCGCGAAAAAGGGGGAGGAATTGATCGGGGGGATCGCGGCCGAGAGCCTGAGGCTTGTCGGCATCTGGTGCCAACAGCGTGGAATATGATGGCTGAACTTCCAGACGACCTCCTCATAACCGCCGCCGACGAAGTCAAAATCCGGCAGGATCTGCTGCTGGTGGCGCTGGGGAAGCGCCCGGCCGACCGGTCTCTGCGGGTAGGCAAGCTCCTCGACGTGCATTCGCGGACCTGGATGCACGACCAGGAGATCGTGATGCGCGGCAAGCGCATCGCCTGGGTCGGGCCGGCGGGCGAGTATCAGGGGCAGGTCAAGGAGCGCTTCCACGAGCCCAAACTGGCCGCCGTCCCAGGCTTCGGTGAGGTGCACAAGCATATCGAGAGTTCGCACCTGACGCCGGAATGGGACGCGGCGCTGGTGATGCCGCGCGGCAATACCTGGACCTGCGAGGCGAGCCACGAATTCTCCAATGTCGATGGCCCTCACAATCTCGAATTCTGGCTCAAGGCGCGGCTAGCGGGGTCGCCGCTGAAGATCTTCCCGCAGCCTGGTTCCGCCGTGCCGCCCACCGCCTACGAGTGGGGCGGCGGCTATTTCGACCATGACGAGCAGCAAAAGTTCATGGCAGCGAGCCCCATGGTCACCGGGCTCGACGAGGTGATGGACTGGCCGGCGGTGTGGAACCCGGAGAACCCCTCGCACGAGCGGCTCTGGGGGATGATCGAGGCGACCTTTGCGGCGCGCGGCGTGGTCGAAGGGCACGGTGCCGGGCTGCGCTCGCTGGGCGAGATCAACGCCTTCGCTGCGGCGGGGCTGGCCTCCGACCACGAGATGATGTCGGCCGATGAGGCGTGGGACAAGCTGCGGCATGGGCTGTTCATCGAAATCCGCATCCACTCGATGACCGAGATCGTCACCGGGTTGCTGCAGAGGGGACTGGTCGACTGGAGCCAGGTGGCGTTCGCCACCGACGATCGCAGCGCCACGCTGACGCTGGAGACCGGCGCTACCGACCACAACATCCGTACGGCCATCGCCGCCGGGCTGCCGGCCGAGATCGCCATCCAGTGCGCCACGATCAACCCGGCCCGCCACATGCGGCTGACGCCATGGGTCGGTTCGATCTCGCCCGGCCGCTTTGCCGATATCGTGCTGCTCGAGGACGTGACGGCGCTGAAGATCGCCAAGGTCTGGGCCGATGGGGCGCAGATCTCCGAGGGCACGAAGTTCATCGGCAAGGTGCCCGACATCGCCTGGCCGGAGTGGGCGACCAGGACCATCAACATCAAGCGCGAGATCACCGCGGGGGATTTCGCCATCAAGGCTGCGCCGGGGCGGCAGACCATGCAGTCGGCGGTGATCCGGCCGTTCCACTGGCATCCGGATTTCTACACCATGGAACTGCCGGTGGTGGACGGCGAGGTGCAGCGGCTCGAGAGCGAGAACCTCACCAAGTTCGCCATCGTCGACCGCTTCTCGGGCGAAGGGAAGGTGGCGAAGATGTTCTGGCGTGGCTGCGGGCCGCGCGATCCGGACACCGCCGTTGCCTGCTCGGTGGCGCACGACAAGCACAACATCTGGACCTGCGGCTCGTCCGACGCGGCTATGGCGCTGGCGGTGAACACGCTCAGGCAGACGCAGGGCGGCTGGGCGCTGGTGCACAAGGGCAAGGTAACGGCGACCGTGCGGTTCGAGATCGGCGGGCTTATGAGCAAGCGCCCGGCGGCGGAACTCGATGCGGAGATGCAGAAGCTCTACCGCGCGGCGGAACAGGTCGACTGGATGTACGAGCCGACCTTCCGCCCGCGCTGGAACCCCGGCTTCCCTGAACGGCTGATGTTTGCGACGCTGACCTGCGCGCCGTGGACCTGGGTGCTGGTGGCCCCGTCGCCGCTGGCGCCGGAGGGCTTCGTGAACGTCTCGACCGGAGAGGTGCATCCGATTGTATGGTGAAAACCGCAGAAAACGGGTTACGAAACCGCTTTACTAAAGCGCTTGCGCCGATCTAGCTTAAACGGGCGAGTGGGGGTGCAATGGCGACTATCCATGATGTAGCGCAGGATGCCGGGGTATCGCCGACGACGGTGTCCCGCTACCTCAACAACCGTATCGAGCTGCCGCCTTCCACGGCCGGCCGGATAGATGCGGCCATCGCCAAGCTCGATTATCGGCCAAACCTGCTCGCCAAGCGCCTCTCCACCGGCAAGACCGAAGCGGTGGGGCTGGTGACGCCGGAGATCCGCGAGCCGTTCTTCGCCGAGCTGGCCTCGGCCTTCGAGGACGAGGCGGACCGGCACGGCTACACCGTGTTCATGAGCTCGACCCGCTCCGACCGCGAGCGCGAGATCGCTTCGCTCGAGCGGCTGCACGACCGGCATGTCGATGGCCTGCTGATGATGACCAACACCGCCGATGACGGCACGCTCGCCGCGCTGATCGGCAAGCGCAAGAACGTGGTGATCGTCGACGAGGATATCCCCGGGGTCAGCGTGCCCCGGCTGTTCGTCGAGAACACCGAGGGCGCCTATGCGGCGACCAAGCACCTGATCGAAGCCGGCCATCGCCGCATCGCCTATCTCGGCGGTCCGCACGGGCTGTTGACGGTGACCGAGCGGCGCGAAGGCTTCATGCTGGCGATGAACGAGGCTGGGATCGCGGTGCGGCCCGAATATGTCGCCATCGGCAGTTTTGCGCCTGAACTGGCGCGCGCCGCGACGCAGAAATTCCTCGAGCTGCCAATGCCGCCGACGGCGATCTTCGCCTCCTCCGACTACCTCGCCATCGGCGCGGTGATGGGGCTGAAGGAGGCCGGCGTCAACGTGCCGGACCAGGTGTCGCTGATCGGCTTCGACGACATGGCGTTCGGCGCGCTGCTGACGCCGCCGCTGACCGCCATCCGCCAACCGGTGGAGCAGCTCGGCCGCCAGGGCTTTTTGACGCTACTGGCGCTGCTGAACGGCGAAGCACCGCCGATGCTGACGCGGCTGCCGGTCGAACTCATCCGGCGCCAATCTGTCGCCGCACCAAGCACGAAGGACTTCATGGCGTGAGCAAGCGCGTACTGATCGCCGGGGAGTCCTGGGTCACCCACTCGATCCACACCAAGGGCTTCGACAGCTTCACCACCACCGAATACAACGAGGGCGTCCGCTGGTTGAAGGCGGCGCTGGAAGGTGGCGGTTGGGAGGTGACGTTCCTCCCCAACCACCTCGCCGCCCGTGACTTCCCGCAGACCGCAGAGACGCTGGCCGCCTATGACGTGGTGATGCTCTCCGATATCGGCGCCAACACGCTGCTGCTGCACCCCGATACGTTCGTCCGCTCGGTGCCGCTGCCCAACCGGCTGACCTCGATCAAGGACTACGTGCTGAACGGCGGCGGGCTCGTAATGATCGGCGGCTATCTCACCTTCCAGGGCATCGACGCCAAGGGCCAGTACGCCGGCTCGGCGGTCGAGGACGTACTGCCCGTGACGATGTACCGCCACGACGACCGCAAGGAGAACCCGCAGGGCGTCGTCGCACATGTCGGCGATGCCGGGCACCCGATCACCAAGGGGATCACCGGGGAATGGCCGGCGTTGCTCGGCTACAACGAGGTGGTGGCGAAGCCCGATGCCGAGGTGCTGGTGCGGGTCGGCGGCGACCCGCTGATCGCAGTGGGCGAGTTCGGCAAGGGCCGTTCCGCGGTGTTCACTTCGGATTGCGGGCCGCACTGGGCGCCGCCGCCCTTTGTCGATTGGGCCGGCTATGCGCCGCTGTGGAACAACATCGCGAACTGGGTGTCGGGCAAATGACGCAAGGGGGCATCAAGGTCAAGCAGGCGCCCGATCCGTGGCAGCGCACCACCACCGAGAACGGTTTTCCGGCCGATGAGGTGATCTCGGCGCTGCAGAAATCCATCCGCCGCGGGCTCACCGAGAACGCGCTGCTGCTCGGCTGGGAGATGTATCTCACCAGCCCCGAACTCGAGCAGAAGCTGTGGGACCGGCTGGCCGTGATCTCGGTGGAGGATGTCGGCTTCGGCAATCTTGATGCGCCGGTGCTGGTCGATACGCTTTATCGCACGCACCAGCGCTTCGACCGGCCGACGCATGACCGGTTCCTGTTCGCCGCGCACGCCATCCGCGTGCTCGCCTCAGGCAAGAAGGACCGCACCACGGACGACATGGCCAACTGGGCCAAGCACGCCATGGCCTTCGGCGAGCGGATGCCGGAGATCCCGGATTTCGCCGTCGACATGCATACCGGCCGCGGCGAACAAATGGGCCGCGACTACCTTTACTTCATGACCGAAGCCAGCAAGGTTTCCCCCGAGATCGAGAACAAGGACCAGACCTACCGGGACTGGATCCTTGCGGCATTGAAGGCGGGCAAGCTCAGCTAAAGGGCGCGCGCTACTGGGAGGGGATGTCATGGCGCGTGCGGCTGTCGCAGTGCTCGGGATTTTCGTGGCGGACCTAGCGTTCAGGGCGCCGCGCCTGCCGTTGATGGGCGAGACCATCCTGGGTCAGGGCTTCAAGGACGGTCCGGGAGGCAAGGGCTCGAACCAGGCGATTGCCGCGGCGCGCGCCGGTGGCGACGCCCGGATGATCACCCGCATCGGCCGCGATACCTTTGGCGAGATGGCGCAGAAGGCCTGGGCGGCGGATGGGATCGACACCTCGGCGGTGGCGATCGATGATGAGTTGCCCACCGGCGCGGCGTTCATTTTCGTCTCCACCGAAACCGGCAACAACGCCATCATCGTCGAAAGCGGCGCAGCGGCGAAGCTGTCGCCCGCGGACGTAGCGGCAGCGGAGCCGGTGATTGTGGGCAGCAAAGTGCTGATGACGCAGTTCGAGCAGCCGATCGAGACCGCGATCGCCGGGCTGACCTTGGCGCGGAAGCACGGCGTCATCACCATTCTCAACCCGGCGCCAGCGGTGCAGGTCGACGACGCCATCTATGCGCTCTGCGATTACGTCACGCCGAACGAAACGGAAGCGGCGACGCTGACCGGGCTGAAGGTGGAGACCGAGGCCGATGCGCTGGCGGCGGCCAAGGAGTTCGTCCGTCGCGGGGCGAAGAATGCCCTCATCACGCTGGGCGAGAAAGGTGCGCTGCTGCATGGCGCTGATGGCACGCACATGGTGCCGGCGTTTAAGGTGGCGAAGGTAGTGGAGACCACCGGGGCCGGCGACGCCTTCAACGGCGGTTTCGCCGTGGCGCTGGCCGAGGGTATGTCGCCGGTAGATGCGGTGCGTTTCGGCTGCGCCACGGCTGGGCTGTCGGTACAGAAGCCGGGCACGGCGCCGTCGATGCCGACGCGGGCAGAGATCGAGGCGATGCTGAAGGGCGGCTGAGGCTCCTGAATCCAGCCGAATGCTTTCGGGTTCGTCTGGTCGAGCCCGGCGGCGCTTGACGTCGGGGCCGATGCGGAGTTGGCGTCGGGCTCCTGCAAACCGGACTGCCGATCATGACCCTACTCGCCCCGACCCCGCCGATGGGCTGGAACAGCTGGAACAGCTTTGCCACCACCATCACCGAAGCGCAGGCGCTCGAGACGGCCAAGATCATGGCCGAACAGCTGCTGCCCTTCGGCTACGACGTCTTTACCGTCGACATCCAGTGGTACGAGCCGGAAGCGCGGAGCTACAACTACAACACCAAGCCGGTGCCGACGATGGACGGCCATGGGCGGGTGACGCCGGCGCTGAACCGCTTCCCCTCGGCGGCGCACGGTGTCGGTTTCGCTGAGCTGGCGCGGCAGGTGCACGCACTCGGGCTGAAGTTCGGCATCCACATCATGCGCGGCATCCCGCGCCTCGCGGTCGAGCAGAACCTGCCGGTGCTGGGCACCTCGGTGCGCGCCGCGGACATCGCCGATACCGACAGCATCTGCAGCTGGAACCCCGACATGTACGGGGTGGATATGACCAAGCCCGGCGCGCAGGCTTACTATGACAGCATATTTGCGCTCTATGCGTCCTGGGGCGTCGACTTCATCAAGATGGACGACATGAGCCGCCCCTACGATGCGCATGCCGCCGAGATCGAGGCGGCGCACCACGCCATCGCGCGAACGGGCCGGCCGATGGTGCTGTCGCTGTCGCCCGGCGAGACGCCGGTGTTGCGCGCCGAGCACGTGCGGCAGTACGCGCAGATGTGGCGGATCAGCGATGACTTCTGGGACGAGTGGGCGATGGTCGAGGCGCAGTTCGTCCGGCTCGAGAACTGGAACCCGTGGCGCCGGCCGGGCGCCTGGCCGGATGCTGACATGCTGCCGCTCGGGCGGCTGGCGCTGGGTGATCGCGACACCAACTTCACCCCGGCCGAGCAGAAGACGGTGATGACCCTCTGGGCCATCGCCCGTTCGCCGCTGATCATGGGCGGCGACCTGCGCCACCTCGATGCCCCGACCCTGGCGCTGCTCACCAACCGCGACGTACTGGCGGTGAACCAGCACAGCACCGACAACCAGCCGCATTTCGTCATGGACGGCACCCGCGTCTGGACCGCTCGCGCCGAGAACGGCGATGCCTACCTGGCGCTGTTCAACACCGGCAAGGCGGAGCGGGAGATCGGCTTCAAGCTGGCGCCGCTGGGGATCAAGAGTGCTGCCGTGACGGACCTGTGGACGGGCAAGCAGCTCGGCCAACACACGGGCAGCTTTGCCGCGACCCTGCCGAGCCACGGCGCCGGCCTCTACCGCTTGGCCTAGGGCTGCCCGGCGAGCGGGGGCTCGGAGGCAACAACGGGAAGCGGGTATGCCACGCCGCAACCAGAGAGCGTCAGGCGCCCAGCTTCTCCAGCAATCCCAGCATCACGTCGGCCGCCGGCATCGGCAGCACCGCGTCGATCTCGGTGGGGAGCAGGCCCGCCAGCGCGCTGTTCGCCTCGCCTGTCGGGCTGCTGGCAACCAGCTGAACGGTAGGTCCGCTCGCAAACGAAACCCCGACCTCTGGCGAGGCCGGGGTCCGGCACCCCTCCCTTACGAAATCCTTACGCCCCACCCCAGCCTTCGCAATCGAACGCTGATGCGCTGAAGGTCCATACGGAACTCCCATTTCAACCATCGGAGTTCGACATGCTCGACCTTGTTTACCTGGCGCTCGGCGCCGGGGTCCTCGCGGTTCTCGGGTTTTATGCCCGCGCCATCGGCAAGCTTTGAGGCGGCCGATGTTTGAGCTTGTTCTCGGTCTCGCCGTGGTCGTGGGGCTCGCGATCTATCTGGTCGTGACGCTCGTCGCCCCTGAGCGGTTCTAGCGGAGTTTGGTGATGACCCTGATGGGATGGCTGCAGATCGGCTTGATGGTCGCTGCGGTCGCGCTGGTGGTGAAGCCGTTGGGCC
Source organism: Devosia sp. P1_H9 (assembly GCF_056405135.1). Classification (NCBI taxonomy): domain Bacteria; kingdom Pseudomonadati; phylum Pseudomonadota; class Alphaproteobacteria; order Hyphomicrobiales; family Devosiaceae; genus Devosia; species Devosia sp. P1_H9. Next base: position 29,841 of record NZ_JBFUCQ010000012.1, on the reverse strand, counting down.
TCTACATGGCGCGTGTGTTTTCCGGCGAGCGGACTTTCCTCTCGCCCGTGCTCGGGCCGGTGGAGCGCCTGTTCTATGGCGTTTCCGGTGTCGATCCTAAGAAGGAGCAGGGCTGGCTCGGCTACACGCTCGCCATGCTTGCCTTCTCGATTGCCGGCTTCGTTTCGCTCTACCTGATCCTCAGGTTCCAGGACCTGTTGCCGCTCAACCCGCAGGGTTTTGCGGGCGTCGCGCCGGACTTGGCCTTCAACACGGCCGTGAGCTTCGTCACCAACACCAACTGGCAGTCCTATGTCGGCGAGGCGACGATGAGCAATTTCAGCCAGATGGCTGGGCTTGCTGTGCATAACTTCGTCTCCGCCGCCACCGGCATGGCCCTTGCCATGGCACTGACGCGGGCCTTCATGCGCTCTGGCGCCACGACGGTGGGCAATTTCTGGGTCGATCTGACCCGGGCGACGCTCTACGTGCTCGTCCCCATCGCCATTCTCGTCACCATCGCGTTCATGGCGCTCGGCTTGCCGCAGACGCTCGACGGCTCCGTCGTCGCGACCACGCTCGAGGGGGCGCAGCAGACCATCGCGCTGGGGCCGGTGGCGAGCCAGGAGGCGATCAAGCAGCTCGGCACCAATGGCGGCGGCTTCTTCAACGCCAATGCCGCGCACCCGTTCGAGAACCCCAACGCCATCGCGAACTTCATCAACATCTTCGCCATGCTGATGGTCACCTCGGCGCTGGTCTACACGTTCGGCGAGATGGTGAAGAGCCGCCGGCAGGGCTGGGCCATCCTTTCCGCCATCGCCATCCTGCTCATCGCCGGCGTCGGCCTCGTCTACTGGGCCGAGTCGTTCGGCAACCCGATCCTACAGACGCTCGGCATCGATCCCGCCATGGGCAATATGGAGGGCAAGGAAGTCCGCTTCGGTCAGGCGCTGAGCGCCCTCTATGCCGCTGTCACCACCGGCATCTCCAATGGCGGCGTCAACGGTATGCTCGGCTCGTTCACCGCCCTCGGCGGGCTGGTGCCGCTGTTCCTGATCCAGCTGGGCGAAATCCTCCCCGGCGGCGTCGGCTCGGGTCTCTACGGCATGCTGGTGTTCTGCGTGCTGGCGGTGTTCGTCGCCGGCCTGATGGTCGGGCGCACGCCCGAGTTCCTCGGCAAGAAGATCGAGGCGCGCGAGATGAAATACGCCATGCTGGCGGTACTGATCCTGCCGCTCTCGATCCTCGGCTTCACCGCCATTGCGGCGATCCTGCCCTTTGCTCTGTCCTCGGTCGGCACCGGCGGTCCGCACGGGCTGAGCGAGATCCTCTATGCCTACTCCTCGGCCACCGGCAACAACGGCTCGGCCTTCGGCGGGCTTTCGGCCAACACCCCGTGGTTCAACACCACCCTTGGCATCGCCATGCTGCTTGGCCGCTTCGCCTACGTCGTGCCGGTGATGGCGATTGCCGGTTCGCTGGTCACTAAGGCCYGCGTGCCGGCATCCTCCGGCACATTCCCCACCGACAGGCCGCTCTTCGTCGGGCTGCTCATCGGCATCATCCTCATCATGGGCGGGCTGCAGTTCTTCCCCGCGCTCGCCCTCGGCCCCATCGTCGAGCATTTCCTGATGCTCGCCGGCCAGTCCTTCTGAGGCGCCTCAAATGGCCACCAAAGCAAAAACGCTTTCGATCCTCGATCCGGCGCTGCTCGGCCCCGCCGCCATCGGCGCGGTCAGGAAGCTCGATCCGCGGCAACTGGTCCGCAACCCGGTGATTTTTGTCACCGAGATCGTGGCGCTCGTCGTCACTATCATGTTCGTCCGCGACCTGTTCGCGTCGCCCGGCGAGGCCCTGTTCTCCGGCCAGATCGCCGCCTGGCTGTGGTTCACCGTGCTGTTCGCGACCTTCGCCGAGGCCGTCGCCGAGGGCCGCGGCAAGGCCCAGGCCGACAGCCTCCGCCGCACCAAGTCGCAGCTCGTGGCGAAGCGCCTCAAGTCCGGCGACTCGATGGCCTACGACACGGTGCCAGCAAGCGGCCTGCACGTCGGCAACGTCGTTCTCGTCGAGGCCGGTGACATGATCCCCGGCGACGGCGAGGTGATCGAAGGCGTTGCCTCGGTCAACGAGAGCGCCATCACCGGCGAGTCCGCGCCGGTGATCCGCGAGTCGGGCGGCGATCGTTCGGCAGTGACCGGCGGCACCACGGTGCTATCCGACTGGATCAAGGTGCGCATCTCGACCATGCCGGGCGAGACCTTTGTCGACCGGATGATCGCGCTGATCGAAGGCGCCAAGCGCCAGAAAACGCCCAACGAGATCGCGCTCTCGATCCTGCTTTCGGGGCTGACGCTGATCTTCCTGATCGCCGTGGCGACGCTCTCGGGCCTCGCCGCCTATTCGGGCACCATCGTCGGCATCACCGTGCTCGCGGCCCTGCTGGTGACGCTGATCCCCACCACCATTGGCGGCCTGCTCTCGGCCATCGGCATTGCCGGCATGGATCGGCTCATCCGCTTCAACGTCATCGCCACCTCGGGCCGTGCAGTAGAGGCGGCGGGCGATGTCGATACGCTGCTGCTCGACAAGACCGGCACCATCACCTTCGGCAACCGCATGGCCACTGAGTTCCTGCCGGTGCCCGGCGTCACCGAGCAGGCGCTGGCCGAGGCGGCTCAGCTCGCCAGCCTTGCCGACGAGACGCCCGAGGGCCGCTCGATCGTCGCGCTCGCCAAATCCGATTTCGGGCTCGCCGACGAGGACATCGTCGCCCTGGGCGGGACGCCGATCCGGTTCACCGCCGAGACACGCATCTCCGGCGTCGATCTTGGCGACCGCGCCATCCGCAAGGGCGCGGTGGATGCGATCCTGCGCTTCGCCAACCTCACAGCCGCCTCGGCACCACAGGCTTTCACCGCCGCCGTCGAGGCCATCGCTCGCACTGGCGGTACGCCTCTTGCTGTCGCCAACGGTCATCAGTTGCTCGGCGTCGTGCATCTGAAGGACGTGGTGAAGCCCGGCATCAAGGATCGCTTCGCGGCCTTGCGTGCCATGGGCATCAAGACGGTGATGGTCACCGGCGACAATCCGATCACGGCGGCGGCTATCGCCTCGGAGGCGGGTGTCGACACCTTCCTCGCCGAGGCGACGCCCGAGCAGAAACTCGACTACATCCGCAACGAACAGAAGGGTGGCCGACTGATCGCCATGTGTGGCGATGGCACCAACGACGCCCCGGCGCTCGCCCAGGCCGATGTCGGCGTCGCCATGCAGACCGGCACGCAGGCGGCCCGTGAAGCGGGCAACATGGTCGATCTCGACAGCAGCCCGACCAAGCTCATCGAGATCGTCGAGATCGGCAAGCAGATCCTGATGACGCGTGGCTCCCTCACCACCTTCTCGATCGCCAACGATGTGGCGAAGTACTTCGCCATCATCCCGGCGCTGTTCGTCGTGACCTACCCGCAGCTGAACGCGCTCAACATCATGGGCCTGAGCTCGCCCAAATCGGCGATCCTCTCGGCCATCATCTTCAACGCCCTGATCATCGTCGCGCTGATCCCGCTGGCGCTGCGTGGCGTCTCCTACAAGCCGGTCGGCGCCGCGGCGCTACTGCGCCGGAACCTCCTCGTCTATGGCCTGGGCGGCCTGATCGTGCCGTTCATCGGTATCAAGCTGGTCGACATTCTCGTGTCGGCGCTCCATCTGGTGTGAGGCAGAAAATGCTGCAATTCATTCGTCCCGCAATCGTCATGACCGTATTGTTCACGCTCCTCTGCGGCATCGCCTATCCGCTGGCGATGACCGGCATCGGCCAAGCCGCCTTCCCGGCCGCAGCCAATGGCAGCCTCATCACCCGCGATGGCGTGGTCGTTGGCTCCTCGCTGGTCGGCCAGAACTTCACCGACGCCAAGTACTTCTGGCCACGCCCCTCCGCTGCCGGTGCCGGCTATGATGGGCTTGCCTCGTCGGGCTCCAACCTCGGTCCCACCAGTCAGAAGCTTAGGGACCGGATCACCGAGACTGTCGCGAGGATTCAGGGCACCGGCGTCGTCGGCCCACTCCCCAGCGATGCGGGCACTGCCTCGGGTTCGGGACTCGATCCCGATATCTCTCCCGCCTATGCTCGGCTCCAGGTCGCGCGCGTCGCCGCGGCGCGTTCGCTCCCGGTGGACACCGTAGCCCAGTTGGTCGAGCAGCAGGTCGAAGCCCCTATGCTCGGCTTCATGGGCGAGGAAAGGGTCAACGTGCTGAAGCTCAACCTGGCGCTCGACGCGTTGGCCGCAGCCCCGGCGAGCTGATGTCCACCCCCGAGACCGAGCGGCGTCCGAACCCCGATGCGTTGCTGGCCCTTACGGCCGGCAGCGAGCGCGGCAAGCTGACCGTCTTCCTTGGTGCCGCGCCCGGTGTCGGCAAGACTTACTCCATGCTCAATCGTGCCCGGCGGCTGAAGACCGCCGGGATCGACATCGTGATCGGCCTCGTCGAGACGCATGGCCGCGCCGAGACGGCTGCGCTGCTCGAGGGCCTCGAAGTCCTGCCCCGCCGCAAGGTCGAGTATCGCGGGCACGTGCTCGAAGAGTTCGACATCGATGCCGGTCTCGCCCGCAAGCCGCAGATTCTCGTCGTCGACGAGATGGCGCACACCAATGCCGAGGGTAGTCGCCACCCCAAGCGCTACCAGGATATCGCCGAGCTGCTGCAGGCCGGCATTGACGTCTGGACAGCGCTCAACATCCAGCACCTCGAGAGCCTCTCCGATCTCGTCACGCGCATCACCGGCATCGAAGTGCGCGAGATCGTGCCCGACGTTGCACTGAAGAAGGCGGACGAAGTAATCCTCGTCGACTTGCCGCCGGCCGAACTGATCGAGCGGCTGAAGGAAGGCAAGGTCTACCTGCCTGAAAACGCCCAGCGCGCTATCGAAGGTTTCTTCCGGCCGGCCAACCTCACCGCCCTGCGCGAGCTGGCGCTGCGCCGCACGGCCGACCGGGTCGACGACCAGATGGTCGATTTCCTGCGCCAGAATGCCATCGAGGGGCCATGGGCCACCGCCGAGCGGCTGCTGGTGCTGGTCGGCGGCGACGCGCTGTCGGAGCGTGTCGTCCGCACCGCAAGCCGGCTCGCCTCCGGCCTTAACGCGCCCTGGAGCGCGATCTCTCTGACGAGGCCCGATGCAGCACTCGATGTTGCCCAAGCCCAGCGTCTCGATGACACGATGCAGCTCGCCGAACGGCTGGGCGCCACGCTCTTGCGGGTTACGGCCGACGATTTCGTCACCGAGATCATGCGCGTCGCGCGACGCGAGAACATCACCCAGATCGTGGTCGGCCGGCCGCGCCGCTCGCTGTTCCAGCGGCTGACGCGGCGCGCCCTGCCGGACGAACTGTTGCGCCGTTCCGGCGACATCAACGTCCACATCGTCTCGGGCGAAGAGGAGGACGAGGCAGCCGGCGATCTCGGCGGGTTCTCGTTCCGCAATCGCTCCAGCCGCCGCTGGGCCGAGACGCTGGCGTTGGCCGGTCTTGCCGTGATCGTCGCGACGCTGGTCGGCAAATCGCTCACCGCTTTCGTTCCGCTGCAGAACGTCTCGCTCCTCTACCTCGTGGCAGTGATCATCTGCGGCGTGCTGAACGGCCGCGTCTCGGCCATCGCTGCCGCCGTACTCTCCTCGCTTGCCTACAACTTCTTCTTCATCGAGCCGCTCTACACCTTCACCATCGCCCAGCCGCATGAGCTGTTCGGCCTCGTCGTGTTCCTTGCGGCCGCGATCCTCGCCGGCGAACTTGCCGGATGGATGCGCGAACAGACCGAGCGGGCGCGCCGCCAGGAACGGGCCACGCAGGCACTCAACGACTTCAGCCGCAAGCTATCCGGCTCCGCCCGGCTCGATACGGTCCTGGAAGCCACCGCTGCGCACCTCTACACCACCACCGGCATGGGCGCGGCGCTGCTGGTGCCGGAGGACGGCGAGCTGACCCTCGGCAGCATCTGGCCCCCGGACCTGGCGCTCGATCCCACCGACATGACCGCGGTCCGCTGGGCCTTCGACAAGCGCGAACCGGCCGGGCATTCGACCGGCACGCTCCCACAGCTCGCCTGGCAGTTCCGCCCCGTCCTGCAGGGCCGCCTCGCCATCGGTGTGCTGGGCCTGTTGCGGGCCGATGCCAAGGGAGCGCTGCTGCCCCACGAGGAGCAGTTGGTGCGCGGCGTGCTAGAACAGACGGCGGTCGCCATCGATCGCGCCCGCCTCGCCCGAGAGAACGTCCGCACCGCCGCGCTCGAGGAAAGCGAAAGACTCAATACGGCGCTGTTCTCATCGCTGTCGCACGATCTCAAGACCCCGCTCGCGACGATTTCTGGTGCGGCCAGCAGCCTGCGCGAGCTCGGCGACAGGATGGATCCCGCGACGCGGCAGGATTTGCTCGGCTCGATCGAGGAGGAGGCCTCGCGCCTCGGCCGCTTCGTTGCCAACCTCTTCGACATGACCCGCATCGAGGCCGGCACGCTGAAGCCCCGGCGCGACAGCATCGACGTCACCGACGCGGTGAACACGGCGGTCGATCGCGCGCGAAAACTCCATCCCGGCCACGATTTCGAGCTGAGCCTCGCATCCGACCTGCCGCCGGCACGTGGCGATGCCAATCTCCTCAGCCAGCTGCTCTTCAATCTCATCGACAATGCCTGCAAATATGGCGGAGAAGCACCAGTGGCGGTGTTCGCGCGGGGGGAGGGCGACGAGGTGACGATCTCGGTGACCGATCAAGGCAAGGGCATCCCGGAGGGTGAGCTCGAGCGCATCTTCGACAAGTTCTATCGGCGCACCAAGACCGACGGCCGCGCCGCCGGCACGGGCCTCGGCCTCTCGATCGCCCGCGGCTTCGTCGAGGCCATGGGAGGTACGCTCAAGGCCGAGAGCCCGGCAGTGAAGAAACGCGGCACGCGCTTCACCATCCGGATTCCCGCCGACCGGGGAGCGCGCGCGTGAGCGAAGGCCGCATCCTCATTGTCGACGACGAGCCGCAGATCCACCGGTTCCTCATGCCTGCGTTGACGGCCGCTGGCTATGATCCGATCGAGGCGTTCACCGCAGCCGAGGCGGAACGGCTCACGGCGACCGCGGCGCCAGACCTGATGATCCTCGACCTGGGCCTACCCGACAAGGACGGCAAGGACGTGATCCGGTCGCTGCGCGGCTGGTCGAAACTCCCCATCGTCGTGCTCTCCGCCCGCGACCGCGAGGCCGAAAAGATCGAGGCGCTCGATTTGGGTGCTGACGACTACGTCGAAAAGCCCTTCAGCATCGGCGAACTCCTCGCCCGCATCCGCACGGCTCTCCGCCGCCGCTCGCCTGGCACCGTGGCAGCAAGCCGCTACGACGGCGACGGCCTCAGCGTCGACTTCGCCCGCCGCCTGGTATCGCGCGATGGCGAGACGGTGCACCTGACACCCAAGGAATACGACCTCCTCACCCACATGGCCCGTCACGCCGGCCTGGTCCTGACCCACCGGCAGCTCCTCGCCACGGTCTGGGGTCCGGCGCATGTGGAAGACGTGCACTACCTGCGCGTCTTCATCGGCCAGTTGCGTACCAAGATCGAGCGCGACCCGACGCAACCCCGGCTGATCCGAACCGAGCCCGGCGTCGGCTATCGCTTTGCGGAAATGCCGGCTGCCTAAAGCTGGCCATCGCAACGAAAAACCCCGACCTCTTGCGAGGCCGGGGTTGATTGGTCGGAGTAGAGTGATTCGAACACTCGACCCCCTGCTCCCGAAGCAGGTGCGCTACCAGGCTGCGCTATACTCCGTCAGATTGCCGTGGGGCCCATGCTGCCGAGACGCGGGAGTTTCGGCGGGCGGCCATCGGCTGCGGGCGCTTTATAGACTCGGTGCCTTGCGGGTTCAAGCGGCTAAACTGGGGGCTTGTTCGATTGGTTGCACCCCAATTGTGAACCGTGTAGGAACGCGCCCGTTGGGGCGTCGCCAAGTGGTAAGGCAGCGGTTTTTGGTACCGCCATTCCTAGGTTCGAATCCTAGCGCCCCAGCCAGCCCCTCGTGCGCAAGAAACCAAGCGCGTCGACGGGCCCCATTCAGCGACCTCTAACGACCTCGCCATCCTCCTTGGTGAACGGCCCGATATCGGGGTTTGGCAGGATTTCGAGGACGACCTCAGACGGACGGCAGAGCCGGACGCCCTTCGGGGTGACCACGAACGGCCGGTTGATGAGGATCGGGTGCGCCATCATGGCGTCCACCAACTGCTCGTCGGCCAGCGCCGCGTCAGCCAACCCAAGGGCATCGTAGGGCGTGTCCTTCTGCCGTAGCGCCTGGCGCACTGACAAGCCCGCCTCGCGGATAAGCCAGATCAACTGCTCGCGGGTCGGCGGGGTGCGCAGGTACTCGATGATCTCGGGCTCCTCTCCGCTCTGCCGGATCATCTGAAGAGTGTTCCGGGACGTCCCGCAGTCGGGGTTGTGGTAGATGGTGACGGTCATGCTGTTGCCTCGGGTACGGGTTGAAGCCATCTGGCGAGACCGACACCCAGCGCCGCGCCAGCGAGTTGCGCCACGACGAACGCCGGCACGTCCACCGGGGCGATGCCGGAGAACGTGTCGGTGAATGCCCTCGCGAGGGTCACCGCCGGATTGGCGAAAGACGTCGACGAGGTGAACCAGTAGGCCGCACCGATGTAGAGCCCGACCAATGCGGGCACGGATGTCGGCTGTCGCTTCCCGGACAGGCTGATGACGAGCAGCAGCCCCGCCGTGGCGACAACCTCGCTGAGCCACTGGCCTCCGCCCGTTCGCACATGCTGGGACAGCTGGGCTACGGGGAGGTCGAACATGAGGTGCGCCAGCGCAGTGCCGACCAGCGCCCCGGCGATCTGGGCGACGACATAGGCGGCGGCTACGGTCGGCTGGAGGTCGCGCTGCAGTGCCGCCGCGAGCGTGACGACGGGATTGAAATGCGCTCCGGAGATCGGGCGCAACACGCTGATCAACACCACCAGCGCCGCCGCTGTCGCCAGCGCGTTGGCGAGAAGGGCGAGGGCCGGGATGTAGGTCAGGCGCTCGGCCATGATGCCGGAGCCGACTACGGTGGCGAGGAGGATCGCGGATCCCAGGGTCTCGGCGGCGAAGCGCCGGGGAAGGTCAGTCATGCGGCCCCGGATGCCTTCGAGGTGCTACCGTCCATCGCTCCAATTCCCCGGAGTTTGCTTCCCAGCGCGATGCGGTCGATGCTTGCCAACGGCAGGTTGACGAAGGCCTCAACGCGGTTGCGCATGAAGCGGAGCGCGTCCTCGAAAGCACCTCGCTTGGCGAACTCCGGCCCGTCGACATCGGCGGGGTCTTCGATGCCCCAGTGGGCAGTCATTGGCTGGCCCGGCCAAACGGGACACGCCTCGCCGGCTGCGTTGTCGCAGACGGTGAACACGAAATCCATCTTCGGTGCGCCGGGTACCGCAAACTCGTCCCAGGCCTTGGAGCGAAGGCCCGCTGTCGAGATGCCGGCCTCGGTCAGAACCGAAAGGGTCATGGGGTGGACCTGGCCCTTGGGTGTGCTGCCAGCCGAGTAGGCGTGAAAGCGGTCACCGGCCGCGTGGTTGAGCACGGCCTCGCCAAGGACGGACCTCGCGGAGTTGCCGGTGCAGAGGAAGAGGACGTTGTAGACGCGATCAGCAGGCATTCTTTCCAGCTCCGGGTGTGCAGCAGGGGGTGAACTCGGCGACGAGCGGTTCGCAAAGCTCGGGACGCCCGCCGCAGCAATCACTGACAAGGAAGCTCGCAACCTCCCTCACGCGGTCCATTTCAGCGCGGTAGATGATCGACCGGCTGTGTCGTTCCGCCGAGACAAGGCCGGCCCGGGCAAGCACTGCGAGATGGGTGGACATTGTGTTCTGCGGGACATCGAGCAGCCGCGCCACCTCTCCGGCGGGGAGGCCGTGTGGCTCGTGGCCAACGATCAGGCGAAAGGCGTCAAGCCGGGTTGCCTGGGCGAGCGCAGCGAAGACGTCGACGGCGTGGGTATTTTCCATGCATCGAGGATTATCGATATGACGATTGCCCGGCAAGTGAACCTTTTATGACGGTATTTCGGCAATCGTCGAAATAGACTTGACACATCGGGCACGCCGCATATGCTATTTCCATGAACATCGAAACAGCAGCATCGCAGCTTGAGGCGCTCGGCAACGCCACGCGGCTGAACATCTACCGGACTTTGGTGCGAGCCGGGGGCAACGGGTTGCCGGTTGGCAAGCTCCAGCTCAAGCTCGATATCGCCGCCTCCACGCTCTCGCACCACGTCAAGAAGCTGGTTGAAGTGAACCTGGTCAGCCAGGAGCGTCAGGCGACGACGCTGATCTGCCGGGCCAACTACACGAGCATGAATGGCCTGATCGGCTACCTGTCGGACGAGTGCTGCGCCGACGAGGCAAGCTGCGCCTCGACCGCCGAACAGACAGCGGCATGACGTCCTCTTTTTTACTCCATTGTTCCAACCTTCTGGAAGGATCGAAATATGGTCAACTCACATCTCCCCATCGCTGTCATCGGCGCCGGACCGGTCGGATTGGCAGCTGCGTCGCAAATCATCAGCCGCGGCCTCAAGCCCATCATCTTCGAGCGTGGCTCGTCGGTAGGCGCATCGCTGCTGGAGTGGTCTCACGTGCGGGTGTTTTCTCCGTGGGAGTACAATATGGACGCGGCCGCCAAAGCCCTCCTCTCGGAGACGCATTGGGATGAGCCGGAGGCCACCGAATTGCCGACGGGAGGCGAGATCGTGGAGAGGTACCTGCGGCCGCTATCTGAACTGCCGTCCATCGGAACGGCCTTGCGGTTGGGCGCGACCGTCACCGCGATCACGCGACAGGGTCTGGACAAGCTCTCCAACCTTCGTCGCGATACCACGCCATTCGAGATCCGATGGATCGATGCCGACGGCTGCGAAAGGTCCACGCTGGCGCGAGCGGTGATCGATGCGTCGGGTACGTGGACCAAGCCAAACCCCATGGGCGTCGATGGACTGCCTGTTCCCGGCGAGAGGGCGCTGTCCGACCTCGTCTCCTACGGCATCCCTGACGTTGCCGTGTCGGACCAGGGGGCCTACGCCGGCCGCACGACCCTTGTCGTCGGCAGCGGTCACTCGGCGATCAATGCGGCCCTCGCGCTTCTCGCCCTGCAGGAACAGTTCCCGGATACCAAAATCCTCTGGGCGCTTCGTCGCGACAACCGGCTCGACAAACTCCTGGGGGGCGGCCTGAACGATCAGTTGCCGGAGCGCGGGGCTCTCGGCCTCGCGGCCAAGAAGGCCATCGACGCCGGACGGCTCCAGATTCTTGCGCCGTTCGCCGCGACCAGCCTCCAGCGGTCCGACAAGGGCGTCACAGTCAGCGGCACTCTGGGACACGCGCCGATCACGCTCGAGGTGAACCGCGTCGTCGTAGCGACAGGGTTCAGGCCCGACCTGCAGATGCTGGCAGAGCTCCGTGTCGGCATTGATCCAGCCACGGAGGCGCCACCGACCCTGTCGCCCCTGATCGACCCGAACTTCCACTCGTGCGGAACGGTACCGCCGCACGGGGTGGAAGAACTCAGCCATCCCGAAGCGGGGTTCTATATCGTGGGAGCCAAGTCCTACGGCCGCGCCCCGACCTTCCTGATGGCGACCGGCTACGAGCAGGCTCGCTCGGTGGTGGCCGAGATCGCGGGGGACCATGTCGCCGCGCGGCAGGTCCACCTGGTGCTGCCCGAGACGGGTGTGTGCAGTGTCGCCCCGGCAGCGTCCGGCGGATCAAGCTGCTGCGGCGGGCCTGCCCTGGACGCCACCTCGTGTTGCGTCGCGGACGAGACCGCAAAGGCCGAAGGAGAAGCCGGTTGCGGGTGCGGTTCTTCGTCGGTCGCACGACCGGCGCTCGTCGAACTCGCGTAGGCATGATGACCGCAGCCACCAACCGCATGGCATCGATCGTATGGGCACTCGGGCTCACCCAGATCATCAGCTACGGCACGCTCTACTACAGCTTCGGAACGCTGGCCCCATCTATGGCGGCGGAATTCGGATGGTCGGAGGAGTGGGTGTTCGGCCTGCTGTCGGCGTCGCTGCTGGTCGGCGGGCTCGTGGCGCCCCTGTCGGGTCGCCTCGCAGACAAGTATGGGGCAGCCCAGTTGATGACATCAGGCTCCGTGGCGGCCGCCCTGGCGCTTGCGCTCTGCGCCATCGCGCCCAACGGCATCGTGTTCGCTGCCGGGCTGGCGGCTATGGAGGTCGCCTCGGCCTTCGTCCTCTATGCAACGGCGTTCGCCGCCCTCGCCCAGGCATCGCCTACCGCGGCGCGACGCAGCATCACCCACCTGACCCTCATCGCGGGCTTTGCCTCGACGATTTTCTGGCCGATCACCGCGGCGCTGCATGAGGTGTTTTCGTGGCGAGAGGTCTACCTGATCTACGCCGCGGTGAACCTGCTGGTCTGCGTGCCGGTTCACTTCTGGCTTGCCCGAGGGCATCGCCTGCGCGCGACGGAGCGACGCGACACACCCGCCACGGCTGCGCTGGTGCCGGCCGAAAAGCAGCGCCTGGCATTGGTGCTGATGCTAGCGGGGTTCGCGCTGGTCGGCTTCGTGTCGTCCGCGGTGACCGTCCACATGGTGCCCATGCTGTCGGACCTCGGGGCCGGGGAGGCGGCGGTGATTGCGACCATGCTGTTCGGTCCCTCGCAGGTGCTGAGCCGGTTGATCAATATGCAGTTCGGACGGGGGCTGTCGCAGCCGGTGCTGGCGATCATCGCCGCGCTGGTCCTCCCGGCGGGCCTCGCGGTCCTGCTGCTGACGACCCCGTGGGTTCCCGGCGCGGCGGTCTTCGCGGTGCTGTTCGGTCTGGGCAACGGGCTCTACAGCATTGTCTCGGGCACCCTGCCGCTCGTGCTGTTCGGCTCCGAAGGTTATGGGCGGCGGCTGGGCATGATCAGCTCGTCGAGGCTGCTCGCCTCGGCCGCAGCGCCGTTCGCGTTCTCGCTCGTCGCAGGCGCGGCCACGACCGCGGCAAGCGTCGCCTTCTCGGCTGCGATAGGCGTAATCGCCGTCGCCGTCTTCGTTGCTTTGCGACTTGCAGCCGGAGAGCCCTCGACGGAAGAGCGGGAGCCGGTGCCGGCGGCTCCCCGCTAGGTCGGGTGTCAACAGATGCGGCCCTAGCCCCATTCATGAATGATTTTCACAATCGCATGGGCCATTGAACGGCTAATCGTCGAGGCCGAGGGAGCCTATCTACGCGGCAGTCTGATGCGCCCGTAGGAGGCCAAATGCCAATCCCGACAATCCAGCTGAACAATGGCGTAGCCATACCCACTCTCGGGTTCGGCGTATTCCAGACGCCGCCTGATGAAACCACCGTGGCCGTGGAGGAGGCGCTACGCGTCGGTTACCGCCACATCGACACCGCGGCCGCCTATGCCAACGAGCGCGGCGTCGGCGACGCCGTTCGGCGCTCCGGCCTCAGCCGGTCGGAACTGTTCATCGAGACCAAGATCTGGATCAGCGACTACGGCTACGACGAGACGCTGCATAGCTTCGACAAGAGCGCCGGGAAGCTCGGCGTCGAGCAGATCGACCTGCTGATCCTGCACCAGGCGCTGCCCAGCGCATTCGACCGCACCCTGGGTGCCTACAGAGCGCTGGAGCGGCTGCTTGCGGACGGCAAGGTTCGGGCCATTGGCGTCAGTAATTTCATGCCCAAGCACCTGGAGCGTCTGCTGGACGAGGTGAGCGTCGTTCCGGCCGTGAACCAGATCGAGGTCCACCCCTACTTCCAGCAGCGCGATCTGCAGGCGTTGCACCAGAAGCACGGCATCCTGACGCAGGCCTGGGCCCCGATTGGCGGCATCACGTTCTACCGCCCCGGCTTCTCGAAAAGCACGCTCGCGGACCCGATCATCCTCGAGATCGGCCGGGCCCACGGCAAGTCGGCCGCGCAGGTGATGTTGCGCTGGGGCATCCAGGAAGGCCGCTCGGTCATCCCCAAGTCCGTCAAGCCCGCCCGCATCGCAGAGAACTTCGATGTCTTCGACTTCGAGCTGACGGCCGAGCAGATCGCGGCAATCGACGCACTCGATACATCCGAGCGCGGTGGCCCCGAGCCTGACGCCGTCACCCTCGAGACGTTCGGCAGGGTCATTCCCGAGGCGTGATCAGCAGCGAGGCGCACCCACGATGGACAGCGGCCCTCCGGCTTTAGGCCGGCCCGGCTTCCGGTAGGCCGCCGGCGGTGTCGTCGTCATCGGGGCCGGCGGCGTATGCGGCTGAGAGTTGGCGGTAGTATTTCGAGTTGAAGGCGATGATCGTCACCACGACGCCGAGGAGGCCGGCGAGGGTGAAGACGAGAGCGATGCCGCGTTCCGGCCCGGTGCCGAACCAGCTGCCGATCAGGTCGGCGCCGGCGCCATCGGTCATCAGCGGGATGAAGAAGAACTGCGTCAGCGGCCCGATCAGGAAGGCGGTGAGGGGCGATGCCGCGAGTTCGACCGACTGGGCGAAGCCGAACACCCGGCCCTGGCGCTCCACCGGCACGACCTTCTGCAGCGTCGTGTGCTCCGCCGCCTCGGCATAGGGGCTGAGCAGCATCCAGATGAACATGCCGGCGCCGAGCAGCCAGATCGAGGACTGGAGGGTGAACACACTGCACGCCGCCCAGGTGATGACGTTGACCAAGAGGAGCGTGCGCAGCGGCTGCTTGCCCAGACCGGTCCTCGCGATGACGATGCCGCTGATGATGAAGGCGGTGGAGAGCACGCCGAACAGCAGACCCCACGTCTCGACCGAGACCAGCGACAGCCCGTAGGCATCGAGCAGGGCCATGAAGATGCCAGCGAGGAAATTGTTGAAGCAGGCAAACAGGATCAGCGCGAACAGCCCTGGCACCGCGGCGATCAGCCGGATGGTGCCGCGGATATCGACACGCTTGGGTTCGGCCGGCTCGCCGGCCACGGGCTCCACTCGTTTTTCGTCAATGCTGACGAAGACCAGGTGGGCGTAGGCCAGCACCGTGAGCGCCAGGGCCAGGACCAGCACCGCCAGCATGCCGCCCCAGGCGACGAGGAAGCCTGATATTACCGAGGTGGTGAGAAAGCCGATGCCGCTCACCATGCCGACGAGGCCGTTAGCCTTGTCACGCCGGTCCTCGGGGATGAGGATCGTCACCAGCGTTGGCAACGCGATACTGCGGATATTGCCGGCGATGACGCCCAACATGATCAGCGCCACGAATACCCATAGCTGCCAGCCATAGGGGTCGGTGAACGCCTCCTGCGGTACCAACAGCAGCAGCGCCAGCGACACTGCATAAAAGACCAGCGAGACGACGCTCGAGCCGAGCATCGCCAGCTTCTTGGGATTGTGGTCGACGATGCTGCCGAACCAGAAGCCGAACCCCGCCGTCAGCACCAGGTAGACGCCGGCGATCATGCCGGTGGCGAATACCGACTTGGTTTCGAGAAAGACCCAGAAGGTCAGCGCGAACCAGACGGTGAAGTTGGTGATGTTGGCAACGAGGTTGTTGCCGAGGATCTGGTGGAAGGGGTTCATCGTCGTAACCTGAGCGGTGAATCTGTCGACAGAGATGGAACCTCGGGCCCCATGATGCAACGTCGATCGGTTCGTAACGGCCGCCGGTAACCCGCCATTAAGCGTAACCGCACTGGCCATGCGCATATTTACCAAGCGGTATCCAAGCGCGCCCTAGCGTTCTGTCACTTAGGTCAAGGCACGCGTGCGCGCGGGCCTCTCGATGGGGGCATTGAGGGATGGTTAGCTGCTTTGGCAGGCGTTTGCGGTATGGGCTGTTGGCCGCGGCGCTCGTGGCGCTGCCGCTGAGCGGCTGCAGTTCGGCCGGCCTCAGCACCTTCGGCAGCAACAAGCTGGCGGTCGCCGAGATCTCCAATATCGAGACCTATACGGCCGATGGCGCGCTGCGCGAGGCCAAGGCCCATTTCCGCAACAGCAATTTCGGCTACTCGGCTGCCTTCTACAAGCGGGCCGTGGAGCTGACGCCGAACAATGCCGAGGGCTATGTCGGGCTCAGCGCGTCGTATGACCGGCTCGGCCGCTTCGACCTGTCCGACCGGGTCTATGCCTCGCTCTACCAGATGTCGGGCGGCACGGCGCAGTACTTCAACAATGTGGGCTATTCCTACATGCTGCGCGGCAACCTCAGCGAGGCGATGAAGAACTTCCGCAAGGCGCAGAAGCTCGACCCGGACAATCTGGTGGTTGCCAACAACATCCAGATCCTGTCGCGGGCAGCGGCCGAGAGCCGCGCCTAAGGCGATCGAGCGTTTGAAACACTGGCGGAGTGCCCTGCTTTCGCGGGAACAACGGCGGTGGAGGGCGTCTATTCCGCCGGTGCAGCGGGGGATGTGACGATCGCGCCGTCCTTGCCCAGGCCCTTGGTCGAGTACATCGAGCGCTTGCTGGGATTGGTGGTCTGCTGCGCGAGGTTCGCTTTCACCGCATCGCCGGCGCTGTAGCCCACCCGGTCGGTGCGCTGCATGTAATCGTAGGTGCAGCCGCCCAGCGCGGCGAGGAGCGCAATCGCGGCGGCGGTACGCATGGCGTGCCCGTTCAAGTGCCGCTCCCCAGGTCGATGATGTATCCATAGGGGCCCGCGACGCCGTCGCCGGTCTGGAAGTTCTTCAGCATCTTGGGCGTCACTTCCATCTTCCCGAGGGCGAAGAACTCGAGGTCGTTGGCCGGCTGCGTCGCCTCGAGCGGGGTTGCAACGACCTGGCCGGGCGTAGTCGGCTGCACCAGGCGCGGCGTGACGATCACCACCATTTCGGTGTCGTGCTTCTGGAAGCTCGAGGACTTGAACAGCGAGCCGAGGATCGGCACGTCACCCAGCCACGGCAGCTGGTTCTGGTTGAGTTCGGTATTGGCCTGCAACAGGCCCGCGACCGAAAAGCTCTGGCCGTCGCGCAGCTCCACCGTTGCGTCGAGGTTGCGGGTGTTGAACACCGGGTCGCCGGACGAGGTGAAGCCGTTGATGCCACTGACTTCAGGCGTCAGGTGGATCTGGATGCGGTCGTCATCGAGCACCGTGGGCTGGAACACCAGCCGCACACCGAAGTCGCGATAGCTGAGCGCGGCATTGCCGCTCTCGTCCACCACCCGGATCGGCACCTGGCCGCCGGCGAGGAAGCTGGCACTCACGCCCGAGAGGGTCGTCAGGTTCGGCTCTGCCAGCGTGCGCACCAGCGCCTTGCCCTCGAGCGCATTGATGGTCGCCGTCAGGTTGATGCCGCCCGAGGCAATGATGCTGGTGACGAAGGACGCGAAGGAACTGCTCACCGGGTTGGCCGGGCCGCCGCCGATGGTGGCGTCGACGCCCCCGACATTGCCGCCCCACTGGATGCCGAGTTCACGGCCGGCGTCGCGCTGCGCTTCGAGGATGCGGACCTCGAGATTGACCTGCTGGCCGCCGCTCAGCGTCATGGTATTGATCACCGCCGGGCTGCCGTACTGCGCGACGATGTCGAGCACCTTCTGCATGGTGACCGAGTCGGTGACCGTGCCGCCGAGCCGCACGCGGCCATTGACGCTGCTGACCTTGACGTTGGAGTTCGGCAGCGCCGAGTGGATCGAGCGCGCGATGTCGGCGGTATCGACACCGACTTCCACCGCCAGCAGCCCGACCGGGGCGCCTTCGGCGGAGAACAGGTTCACCGTGGTGGTGCCAAAGCCCTTGCCGACCAGATAGAGCGACTTGTCGGTGATCGGCTGTGCGTCGGCGATCAGTGGGTCGGCCGAGACGATCTTGAACACCGGATCGGAGATGGTGACGGTCACCGCCTGCGACACCGGCAGCTTGATCCGCATCACCGATGTGGTCTTGAGATCGTAGTTGACGGTCTGCGCCAGCGCCGGGGCCAAACCCCCGACCAACAGCGCGCCGACCAGCATCGCCAGTCGCAGCGCCCACCTAAGTCCCTGGGACAGCAGCGTTCTGCCATTGTCCCGGTTTCTGTTCAGTTCGTGCATCGTGCTAACGTTCTCAAGCAACCCGGCAAGTTCTAGCAAAGCCGGGTCAACGGCGATTTAACGGCGGTACGGTTTGGCACCTTCATAGGGGCGCCCAAACCGGTCATTTGGCCCAGAACGGGCTCGACATGCGGATCGCCTGGTTGGTGCTCCGCTCGGCGGCGGGAACCGCTTCGGCGGCATCGACGATCGGCCGCAACACCAGCGACAGCTTGCCCGCGCCGGTGGCATTGATGATCACCTCGGCCTGCGCGCTATCGAGCTGCAATGTCGCGGTCGCCTCGTTGGCGAAGATCTCGGCGCGCGGGTTCTCGGGATCCGTCGGCGCACCCGTGGTGCCCGTCTCGCCGAGCCGGGTGTTGATCGCCAGCACCCGCACGTTGCGCAGGATCGTGTCCGAGACCTGGCCGAGTTCGCTGCTGCGCGTCAGCACCACGTCGACCCGGTCATTGGGGACGATGAAGCCGCCCGAGGCGGACGAGGCGGAAATCACCACCGAGACGCCGCGCGTACCGCTGTCGAGCACCGCGGAGAGGTAGCCGTCGCCCGGCTGTGCCAGCTTGTCGGCGCGGATCGGCTCGCCGGGGAAGAACTCGAATCGGGCCACCGCGCCGTTCATCTGGGTCATCGCATCGGGCATCGCCGCCGCGGTGATGTACTCGGTACGGACCGCGCCCTCGGGCCAATCGATCCACTCGACCGATTCCGGCGTCAGCCGCTGGCCGAGGCCGATGCCGGTCTTGGCGGCGAGGACCTGCAGCCGCGGCTCCTGCACGACTTCGGTCACCGGCTGGACGACGGTCTGCGTCACCGGCTGGCTCGACTGCGTGGTGAGGTAGGCGGCCAGCCCGCCGGCAATCAGCGCCACGGCGAGCAGCGCAATGCGGGAGGGCGGGATCTTCCAGCGCCAGCCGAGATTCTGCGGCGGCGGGGCGGATTGGCGACGGTCACCACCCTTGCGGCGATCGGTATTGGTGACCACCGTCTGCAGCGCCTCGGAGCGCCACGCATCGAGGTTGCGGCGTTCCGTCTGGGTCGGCGGCGGTGTCCAGGTAACTTCGGCCAGCACTTTGTCCAGCACCTGTGGGTCGGCCTTGAGTGCCGCGGTTCGCGGCAGTTCAGGGCGGAGGGCCTCTTTGACTTCGCTGTCATCCTTGAGAGCGACCGTTTGTGTACGCCGGAGCACGAATTCCTCGCTGTGCGGCCAGAAGAGCTGCCGGCATTCGGCCGACCCGTAGTTGTCTACGCGAAAAGGCTCACGGCTTCGTTCCAAAGACCGGCGACTTTGAACGACAGGGTTAAGCTTGGGCTAACCAAGAGCCGCCTGGGCCAGCGGCAGCCGTACTGTCGCCTGCAATCCGCCCTCTGCGGCGCGCGAAAACTGCACGGTGCCGGAGTTCAGTGCGACCACTTCGAGCGCGATGGCGAGGCCGAGGCCGGAGCCGCGCCGGCTCTCGTCATGGCGCTGGCCGCGCACGCCGAGTTGGGCGATCTGATCCTCGGGGAGGCCGGGCCCATCATCGGCAATCGTGAGGTCCGCGAACTCGCCATCGGACCGGGTTTCGACCCGCACCAGCGACTTGCCCCACTTGGCAGCGTTCTCGAGGATCACCCCGACCAGCTCGAGGAGGTCATGGCGGTCGATATCGACCTTGAGGTCCGGCGCCAGGGCGAGCTGCCAGTCCAGCACTTCGCCTTCATGCGTGCGGCCAAGCACGGCCACGGTGCGGGTCACGGCCTCGTTCAGCGAGGCGCTGAGCTGGTGTGCCCGGGTGCGCATTCTCAGCCGGGACAGCCGCAACTGGTACTCGACCCGGTCGTCCATCTCGCCGACGATCTCATCCACCTGCGCCCCCGCCTCGGCGTGACCGGTGCTTTGCATATCGGCGGCGAGATTGCGCAGCACCGACAGCGGCGTCTTCAATCCATGCGCCAGATCGGCGGCGCGGGCTCGGGCGAACTCCATCGATTTGCGCTGCTGCGCCAACAGTTCGTTGACCTCGCCGACCAGCGGCAGCACCTCGGCCGGGTAGCGGGGCGGCAGCGTCTGGGTCTCGCCGCGACGCACCGCGCCGATGCCTTCGCGAAGACTCTCAAGCGGCTTCAAGCCGAGCTGAACCTGCAGCCACGCTGCGAGGATCAGCGCCACGCCGAGCACCGCCAGCGCCCGCATCAGGTCGCCGCCGAAGCGGCGGATCGACTCGTCGAGCACCGCCCGGTCTTCGGCCAGCGTGACCCGGAACAGCTTGGTGCCGGCATCGTACGCAAAGCTGACCTCGCGCACCATGCCGGAAAGCGACTGCTCGCTCGGTCCGGCCAGCGTGCCGAAGCGCTCGGCGCCACCCGGGGCGGTGGCGCCGCTGGTATCGAGCATGTGGTCCCACAACGAGCGCGAGCGCCATGTCTCGCCCGAGGCGATCGCCTCGACCTGCCAGTAGACGCCTGAAAACGGCGTGCCGTAGCGCGGGTCGGGCAGCGCATTGGGGGGCACCGGGTCCGTGGCAGCCGGGTCGATCTGGGCCACCAGCCGGTTGAGGCTGGCGGTGAGCCCGTCGCGCATCGAGCGCTCGACATTGGCGGTGAACATCCAGCCGATGCCCAGCCCGGCGATCACCAGCGCCAGGACGATCCACAATGCCGCGCCGCCGAGCAGCCTCAGGCGCAGCGAGCGGGGGTTCATTCCTCAAGCGCCCCCAGATAGTAGCCGAAGCCCCGTCGGGTCTTGATGATATCGCTGCCGAGCCGTCGCCGCACGCGGCCGACCAGCACTTCGATCGAGTTGGATTCGCGCTCGAAATCCTGCGCGTAGAGGTGCTCGGTGATCTCCATCTGCGACACCACGCGGCCGCGCTGGTGCGCCAGGTAGGCGAACAACCGGTATTCCTGCGGGCTGAGGCTGATCGGGATGCCGTCCCGGGTCACCTGCATGGTCCGGGTATCGAGCACCAGGTCCTCGATCTCGACGCGCGAGGAGGCAAAGCCACCGGAGCGGCGGACAATGGCGCGGATGCGGGCCACCACCTCTTCGACGCGGAACGGTTTCACCACATAATCGTCGGCGCCGGCCTCGATGCCTTCCACCCGCTCTTCCCAGTGGCCGCGGGCGGTGAGGATCAGCACCGGTCCGGTACGGCCGGCCTTGCGCCAGCGCTTCAGGATGGTGAGGCCGTCGAGCGTCGGCAAGCCGAGGTCGAGGACGATAGCGTCGAATTCTTCGGTGTCGCCGCGGTACCAGATCTCTTCGCCGTCGGTTTCGATCTCAGCAACGAAACCGGCCGCCTGCAAGGCGGCGGCGAGAGCTTCGGCGATCCGTCGATCGTCTTCGGCGACCAGAACCCGCATGTGATGCTCAGTTCGTCTCCACGGGCAACCCGGAGCGAGCATAGAAGTAGAGTTCGCTCACGTCACCAGCCTTGCCCAGGACCTTGATCTCATAGAGCAGGATATCCTGCACCGAGACCAGTTGCGCGTCGATGATCTCGCCATCAGTCAATAGCCTCGCACGCAGCATGATGTCCTCGAGCGGCAGCGCACGGTGGTTGCGCACCGCTTCGAGCGCCGAGTCCTGACCCAGCGGTGTCGCGCCGGAGGATCCAAGCGACAGATCGAGCCCACCCTCGCCGGAACCGCCGAGATCGAGGTCGAGGCCCAGCCCGCCTTCACCGCCCAGGTCCACATCGACATCGAGTCCGCTATCGCCGCCGACATCCACGTCGACACTCCCGAGGCCGCCCAGATCGAGGCCGAGCCCCTGCGCCATGGCGGCGGGGCTGAACAGCAGGCCGGCGGCACATACCAGTGCCAGCAGCAGCCGATGATTCGGTCGGATGGGGAGCATGGGCGACAGAATAGCTTCGCGACCCTGACCGTTGCCTGACAACGATCTCATCCGGGTGTCAGGCCGAATCCCCCAGACTCCGACTCGCACTAACGGCAAAGGAGCCATCATCGTGAAAACTCAACCCCTCGCCGCAGCGCTTGTCTGCCTCTGCATCCTCTCCACGCCCAGTCTGGCGCTCGATCTCAGCGTAGGCGCTTCGCTCGGCGGCGACGTTTCGGCCGGCGAAGGCACCGGCCTGTCGCTCGGCCTCGGCGCCGACGCCAATGTCGGCATCAATGCCGTCAATTCTACCGATAGCACGGCAGGGGGCCTCACCGCCAACGCCTCGGCGGCTGCGTCCTTAACATCCGATGACGAGCTCAGGGTGGTGATCGGACTGATCGAAACCAGCAACTGGACCGATCTCAGCCTCTCCGGCCTCACCGACGTCAACGCTACCGCCTATGACGTGAGCGGCTGGATCAACGCCGACAACGCGGCGGCGCTCGACCTGGCGCTGACCGACAACGCCGGCGAGATAGAAGATCTGCAGGCCGCCGTTTCGGGCAATGTCGCGCTCGATGCCTGGCTCGAGGCCAACAATGCCGAGGCCGAGGACGTCATCGCTATCGGCGTTGCGGCCGACGGTTCGCTGGCAGTGTTCACCAACTAGACCCTGTTCCTGCCCCGAATGGCGCGGTTCGAAAGGACCGCGTCATTCGTGCAGGCGACCAAACCAACGAAAAGGGCCGGTCCTTCGACCGGCCCTTCGCATTTCGTAGCAGGGCGATCAGGCCTGCTTGGGCAGCAGCTTCCAGATGCTGACGACGCTGAGCGCCGCAAAGGCCATCTTCAGCAGATCCCAGACGATGAACGGCGCCACGGCCCCGTTCCAGGCCGTGCCGATCAGGTTGGTCGCATCGAGCCAGGTCGGCAGCGCTGCCCCGGACTGGACGATAACGTTGGCGACAACCAGCAGCCAGGTGAAGCCAAAGGCGAACAGCACCGCGTCGCCGAGGACCATGGCGCCAAACAGCAGCACGATGCGGCCCGAAGCGCCGAGATCCGCCGCGCGGCCGATGATGTAGGCCATCGGCAGGTAGCCGAGGATGAAGCCGAAGGACGGGCGCATGACGTAGTCGAGGCCGCCGCCGGTGGCAAAGACCGGCAGGCCCGAGAGGCCCTGGACAATGTAGAGGGCCACGGTGGCAACGCCGATGCGCCAGCCGAAGCCGGCGGCAAGCGCCGCGACCGCGAGAGTCTGGAGCGTCACCGGGATCGGCATGACCGGCACGCTGATCTTGGCCGACAGCGCCAGCACCAGCGATCCGAGCACCACGGTGACCAGATTTGCCGCGAGGCGGGCCGACTGCGACTTGGGCGAGAGCACGCCGAGAACGGTGTTCGGCGTGGTGAGCGTCAAGGCCATTGCCAATCCTTCATCCTGAGGAGCATTTCTAGCCCGATTTCTAGTCGCTCGCTTGGGAGAGCGCAATGGCCGCCCCACCCCCCGCACTGCAGTTCAACACCGCGTTCGACCCGGAAACCGGGCGTGCGGTGCCGGTGGCTCCGGGTCTCGCTCGCATCACGGCACCCAATGCCGGACCCTATACGTTCAAGGGCACCAACGGCTTCCTCGTCGGTACCGACAGCCTCGCGGTGATCGATCCCGGCCCCGACGACAAGGCGCATCTCGAGGCGCTGTTGCGAGCGATCGGCGAGCGCAAGGTCGAGGCGATCGTCCTCACGCACACCCATCGCGACCATTCGGCGCTGGTGCCCAAGCTCAAGGCGGCGACCGGCGCGCCGGTGTGGTTCGGCGGCAGGCACCGGCTGAGTCGCGCGCCGCGGCTGTTCGAGATCAACGCCGTGGATCGCGAAAGCGACTGGGCACTGGAGCCCGACCGGGTGCTGCGGGATGGCGACCAGCTCAATCTCGGCGGCGTCGCGCTCGAGGTGATCAAGACCCCCGGCCATTGCGCCAACCACCTGGCTTTCGGCCTCGTCGGCACGCCGTGGCTGCTGACCGGCGATCACGTCATGGGCTGGAACTCGACGCTGGTCTCGGTGCCGGACGGCTCGATGGCCGATTACCTGCACGCGCTCGAACGGGTGGTCGGGCTCGGCTACGCCCACTACCTGCCGGCGCATGGCGGGGTGATCGAGGACGGTCCGGCCTATGCCAGGGCATTGCTGGCACATCGGCAGGAGCGCAACCGGCAGGTGCTCGCCGCGGTCGAGGGCGGAGCGCGCAAGGTGAGCGAGTTGCTGGCCCCGATCTATCCCAAGCTGCCGCTGCCGCTGCGCGGAGCGGCGTTGATGACGCTGAAGGCGCATGTCGAATACCTGGCCGACCGCGGGCTGATCGGCGCGACTTACGGCGTATTCGGCACGACGATCTTTCCGTCGCGGACCTGAGCGGTCTTACTCCGGTTCCCCGCCGGCGGGCGGCGGCGGGGAGGCTTCGACATCCGGCGCCGTCGCAGCCTGCGGGGCATCGCGCAGCGTCAGGGTGATCTTCTCGTCGAGCGCCAGCAGGAATTCCTCGATCCGCTTGCCGTTCTCGCCGAAATCGTGGAAGCCGCTGAGCGGCACCGAGCGCATGTCGATGGTCGAACCCTGCGCCGTGCCGGTCACCCGGATCGCCACCTCGTCGCGCCAGCCGAACAGCGTCACCGCGATAGCGTTGATCTGGCCGATGTCGAGCGCGGTCGGTGGCGCGCGCCGGGTCCGCACGTCCCAGCCACGCGCCTCGACGAGGTCGTCGACGATGGTGAACATCTCGGTGGCTTCGATCGGGTAGGTGCGGGTCTGCACGTTGGGGAAGGTCGTCGCGATCAGCTCGCGCAGTGCCGTGCTGGTCGGCGCGACACGCACCGGCGAGACCAGCGGCAACGGGTCGGTGACATCGGTGGTCACCTCGTTGACCATCGGAAAGCGCGTCGCCTCGTAGCCGAGATAGGCGAAGGGGAGGAGGCAGAGGATGCCGAAGAACAGGCCCCAGCCCCCCTTGCTCCAACCCCGGTCGCCGGTGAGCCACAGCCGCCCGAATGCGCCGAGCGCGAGGAACACCGCCAGCGCCGCGACCGCTGCCGCCACCGCCTCGATGACGGCGAAGTCGGCACTGCTGATCATCTGCTCACGGTGCAGCAGTATCGGGATGATCGTGAGCGGCAGCGCCAGGCTGCCGAAGCGCCGGGCCCAGATCGCCCATTTCGAGGTGCGGATGAGTATGCGCATCGTGCCGGCCGGAAATGCAGTTGAGCTAAGGGATAAGCACGGCAGGCCGCTTCATGCAAAGCCTCGCCGAATAAAGCTGTTAGGAGCCAGGCTGCGGTGGCCCGCACATCGCCTTGATCGCCGCCCATTCGTCGGGGCTGAACACCTGCCGGCCGGCCGGCGGCTGCGGCATCGCCTCCAGCGCGGCGTGCCGTTCGGCCGTCAGCGGGTGCGAGCTGAAGACGCTCAGCATGCGGCCGGTATCGTCGTCGGCGGCCACCCGTTCGAGCAGTGTCGCCAGCGCCGTCGGGTCGAACCCCAGCCGCTCGCCCGTCGCCCCGGCAAAGGCATCGGCCTGCCGTTCCGCGTCGCGCGAGAACCGTGTGTCGATCAGCGCCGCGCCGAGACCGCCGGCGACCGAGAGCCCGGTCATGTCGCCGAGCACGAAGCCGACCAGCAGGCCGGTGGCGGAACTGGCGATCAGGCCTTCGAGGCCGTGCCGGTGGAGCACATGGCCGAGTTCATGCGCCATCACCCCGGCGAACTCGTCGGGGCTTTGCGTCTCCGCCAGGAGCGCCGAGAAATAGTAGCTGTGCCCGCCCGGTAGCGCGAAGGCGTTGGGGATTGCCGATCGCACCACCTTGATGTCGGGGGTGAACGGCGAGCCGGTGCCGGCCAGCACATCCCTCGCAAAGCTGTCGATAGCGCGGTTGGCGAGGCTGCCCGGATCGGCATCGCAGAGCTGCACCGAGCCGTTCTCGCTCACCAGCGAGTTGATCTGCTCGAGCGCCGTCTCGCCCAGTTGCGCCTCCCAGGCGGGCGGCACCAGCGGCACGATACGGCTCGCCAGCAAAGGCACGCCGACCACATAGGCGACGATGACGGACAGCAGCGCCCCGGTGGCGATGCCGATGATCTTCAGCTGTTCGCCGGTCTCGCCGCGTTGCCGCCGCTTCAGCGCCGGCAGCAATTGCCGCGTCGCGTCGATCCAGCCTTTGCCGGTGAGGCGCAGGCGCGCGCCATAGGGCCGCCCGGTGGCGCCAAGCCGCAGCTCGCCTTTGCGCGACGGCACTTCGAAGATGTCGTCGACCGGCCAGCTGTCGATCTCGTCCAGCGTATCGATATCGGCGATGATCATTTCGGGCGGCTCGGGCGCCCGGGTTATGGCGAAGGTGACGATGCGCGTCGCGGCGACGAGGCCGTCGTGATAGGTGGCAACGGGCTCCATCAGAACGACCCCACATTGAGCGCATCGGCGAGGCCTTCGCCGACCAGCGCCTGGTCCTCGTCGATGGCGCGGATCGCGGCGAGGCTCTCGACATTGCTGAGCGTGGCGCGTGATGCCACGGCCTTCCAGTAGCCGAAATCGAGGATCGTCTCGGCGAGGAGGCTGAAGCTGGCAAAGCCCACGAGATAGCCGCCGATCACCAGCGTCGCCCCGGCCCAGCCCGACATTGCCAGCTGGCGGAAGTCGCCGACCGGATCGATCTGGTGGGTGAGGTAAAGCTGCATGAACAGCATCGTGCCAACCAGCATCAGCGCAACCAGCACGCCGAATAGCGCGACGCCGAATACGGTATACTGCCCGACCAATGTGCGGGCCCGCACGTGGACGCTGACCGCGACGTCGCCGAGCCGGATGGCCGAGAGCATGCGGCTCGCCTCGCGCGACCGCCAGTACGGGAAGACGAGACCGGCGACCAGCAAAACGGCGAGCAGGCTGATCCCGATCCATCCGCCGCCGCCGCGTGCCGCGATATTGAGCCCGATCGCCGCCGCCACGGTCACGGCCACTACGCCGTAGGCGCGGTAGAACGGGCCGGCTATCGTCCTCCAGCTGCCTGCGAAAGTGACCTGCCGATTGCCGTACCAGGTGTTGTTGTAGCGGTAGCGCCAGAGGTTGCCGACCATCAGCGGGTAGGTCAGCCCAAGTGTGACCAGCACCAGCAGCGACCAACCGAAGCGCCGCCAGGCATAGCCCCAGGCGCTGCCCTTCTGGTCGAAGCGGATGCCGCGCCACAGCGTGCGTGACAGCCGGAAATCGCGGCCGCGATATTGCGCATAGCCGGTGAGCAACCAGAGCAGCGCCGCAACGCATCCGTAGCCGACCAGTGCAAAGGTGCCCGACTGGGTCGAGAATACGAAGAAGGCGACGTAGATCGGGAGGAAGAAGGCGACGGCGAACAGGAAGCCGATCAGCAGCTGCCGCGCATTGCCGGTATATTCGAGCGGCTCACCGGCGACGACGGTGTTCTGCCAGTAGAAGCGGCGCTTCGTGGTGGTGACCCAAAACCGATAGACGCCGAGCGTCGGCAGCATCAGCAGGTAGCCGCGCAGCAGCCTGCCGAACAGTTCCGAGCGGGTGCCGGTGAAAGCCACGGCGTCGTGGCTGGGCTGGGCGTCCTCGCCCAGTGTCCCATCAGTCAGCATCCCCGTCCGCGCCTCCGAGCCCCGCCGATATCTTGCAGGCCGCGGCAGAACTGGCAATCCGTCGGTAAACGATTGTTACGGATAGAGCCGCTGGCGGCTCCAGGCTCCGTCGGGCAGGGCGCGGGTAAAGCGCACCCGGTCGTGCAGCCGGTTGGCGCCGTCCTTCCAGAACTCCATCACCTGCGGGATCACCCGGAAGCCGGACCAATGGGCCGGCCGGTTCACCGGCTCGTCCTCGCGAAAGCTCTTGTTCAGCGTTTCGACCCGTTCCAGCAGCGCGTAGCGGTTGGCCAGCGGCCGAGACTGCTTGGACGCGTGGGCGCCGATCTGACTCACCCGAGCTCGGGTGGCGAAATAGGCGTCGGCCTCCTTGTCGGCCACCACCTCCACCGGCCCGCGCACCCGGATCTGCCGGCGCAGCGTCTTCCAGTGCATCACGAACGCGGCCTTCGGATGCGCCAGCAGTTCGCGGCCCTTGTCGCTTTCGAAATTGGTGAAGAAGCAGAAGCCCCGCGCGTCCCGCTGGTTGAGCAGCACCATGCGCACGTCCGGCATGCCGTCCGCGTCGACGCTGGCCAGCGCCATGGCGTGCGGATCGTTCGGTTCGCTCTCCTGCGCCGCCGCGAACCACTCCTCGAACAGCGAGCAGGGGTCGATCGGCGCGGTATCGGAATCGTCGAACAGGCGCTCGGTAAGTGTCGTTGCAGGCATGGCTTTACCCTCGTCGCGCGCCAGTCTGGACAAGCCCGGAGCGCATGGCCATATAGGATGGCGCGGGGCGCGAAAGCAAATCCCCGACCCGCTCGAATTGAAAGAACCCATGCGCGACCCGTATACCGTGCTCGGGGTGCCCAAGTCCGTCACCGAGAAGGACCTCAAGGCGGCCTATCGCAAGCTCGCCAAGGCGCATCACCCCGATCAGAACCAGGACGACCCCAAGGCCCACGCGAAATTCGCCGAGGTCTCGTCCGCCTATGATTTCCTGTCCGACAAGGACAAGCGCGCCAGCTATGACCGCGGCGAGATCGACGCTGACGGCAACCCGCGCTTTGGCGGCTTTGGCCGCACCGGTGGCGGTGCCCGCCCCGGCGCCGGTGCTGGAGCGAGCGGGTTCTCAGCCGAGGACATCCTCAAGGAATTCATGTCGGGCTTCGGTGGCCAGCAGCGCGGGCCGACCCGTGGCGCCGGCGGCAGCCAGAGCTGGGACCCCTTCACCGGCGCCTCGAGCGGCGGCTTCAATACCGGCCGCACCACCGGCATGGGCGGCGAAGACATCAACGCCACCGCAACGGTGACGCTGGAGGAGGCCAATGCCGCAGGGAGCGTGCCGTTGCGCATGCCGACCGGCAAGGTGCTGAACGTCAAGCTCCCCGAAAAGGTCGAGGAAGGCCAGCAGATCCGGCTCAAGGGCCAGGGCCATCCCTCGCCGCTGGGCGGCCCGCCCGGCGACGCCATCGTCACGGTGAAGTTCGAGCGCCACAAGCAGTTCCGCCGCGATGGCGCGGACCTGCGCGTCGACGTGCCGATCACGCTCTACGAGGCGGTGCTCGGCGGCAAGGTCCGGGTCCCGACCCTCGACGGTTCTGCCGAACTGAACCTGCCGGCTTCGGTCAATACCGCCAAGGCGCTGCGGCTGAAGGGCAAGGGCCTCCACGGCGCGGGCGACCTGTACGTCACGCTGCGGATCGTCCTGCCCGAGCAGGGCGACCCCGACCTCGAAAGCCTGATGCGCTTCTGGCGCGACCAGAAACCGTACAAGGTGCGGGACAACTAGGCCTCGAGGGCGTGGTGCTCATCCAGGGCACACCAACAGGTCCGACAGCCCACCGGCTTCGGAGGTTTCAAAGAACTCTGCCCTCTCGGACAGAACGAAGCGGGACCGGCGAGGCGTTTGCCCCGTAGCGGTAGTCCGCAGATGAATGAGGCTCACGCCTCGCCGGCCGGCCGGGGTTTTGGGCCTATGCCACCAGGGCCGGGGCGCATCCCCTGCCGCATCGCGAGAACGATGGGAAACGCTGAAGGCGGCCGGAATGCCAGCACCGCCTTCGTTGCTCCCGCCCGGCTCATGCGTGCCAGGCTTCGTCCCTTGGGCAGCTCCGCATCGAGCAACCCTCGCGTGATAGCGGCTTGACCGGCGAACCGGTCCTTGCCGTGATGGTTTCCGCCTGAACTGCAGCGACCCGCAGCCCACCCGGTCTCCCCCGCACCAACCACTCGTCATGATCTCGCTTCGGTGCAGCGGATGGGGGGAGAATCGCATGGGTGGGGAGCGGGGGGATAGATCGGCGCAAGATTCTCGCAACGCCTTGCCCGGCCTCACGATTGTGGCTCCGCTCACCCCCATCCATCCCCCCGTCAGAGGGG
>NZ_JBFUCQ010000011.1:0-118877 GCF_056405135.1 Devosia sp. P1_H9 | reverse complement strand
ATGGTGACGGTCGTCGCGGCACCGCCGTCGACGGCGATATCGAACGAGATATCGTCGGCTGCGTCGGTGAAGGTCACGGCCGCGAAGTTGGCGGTCGAGGTGAAGGTACCAGCGGTAGCGGCAGAGCCGGCGCCGGTGGTGTTGAGGTTGATGCTGACCGGTGCAGTGCCGACGGCGCCGCCCTCGAACGAGATCGTCTTGGCAGCGGTGGTGCCGATCGCGGTCGCATCGAGCGCATAGGACATGGTCTTGAACGACTTGTCCTGGCGCGCCTGACGCAGGGCCGACTGCATCGACTCGACGGTCTTGGTGATCGAAGTCACGCCGTTGTCGGCGGCTTCGATGGTCTTGATGCCGTTAGACATCGAGTCCAGCAGGTTTGCCATGTCGGACGCACGACTATTCAGCGACGCGGCAGTGAAGAAGTTGGTCGGATTGTCGAGCGCAGTGTTCACCTTGAGACCGGTGGCGAGACGCTCCTGCGTCTTGGCCATGGAGGCAGCGGTGGACTGGAGGCTCAAGAGGTTCGAGCGAACCGCCTTTGACAGGTTAACTTCCGGCATGGGTGAAATCCCTTCTGGCTAAATCGATAATCTCGTCCTGAGATTGAGCTGATCGTAGCCTCGGCCGGCTTAAGAATGGTTAACGAGATGCTGCCTGACGCAGTTAATTTTGTGTTCCGTGACACGCCTGTGTCACACGTAAAGCCTTGATCTGCCTGATAAAAGCGCCTCCACGGCAATTCCTGCCCAGCATCGCCGCACCGGTCCGGAGTTAGGGAATCGAGATGCGGCGGGGCAGAATCGAGGTCGGTCAGACCCGTCGGTCGTGGAGCGCGAGCGAGCCCTGGGCGGGCAGGTCGGCGCTGCCCAGCCGCAGGATGATCTCGCGGTCGCTTGTCGGCTTGGGCGGCAACTGCCCTGAGAGCAGTGCGGCCGCGAACGCGGATCCCGGCGGCGGTGGCGGCGCAGGCAGCGGCGGCAGCAAAGACGCGAGGCTGTTCTGCGAGGGCGGCGGGGGAGGGGTGTCGGGCTGGTCAGAACCGGCGCGGGAATCGCCCAGCAGCGAGCGCGAACGATAGTCCGCGACAGCTCCGAGTCCCGTGCTGATCGGTTCGGGCGCTATTCTGGCGCTCATGACCGGCATTCCCAATTATCAACTAGC
This sequence comes from Devosia sp. P1_H9, assembly GCF_056405135.1. Lineage (NCBI taxonomy): Bacteria > Pseudomonadati > Pseudomonadota > Alphaproteobacteria > Hyphomicrobiales > Devosiaceae > Devosia > Devosia sp. P1_H9. The sequence continues at coordinate 117,713 of NZ_JBFUCQ010000011.1, read as the reverse complement.
TGGGAAGCATGCCGGTCCCGGCTTTCGTCCCGCTTTCGCGGCTCGGGACAATTTTCAGAAAACTGTAGCGATCAGAGGGCCCGGTTGATCGACACGCCGCTGGCGATCTGCGGCGGCTGGCCGGCGATCTCGCCGTTGGCGCCGTAGGTCTTGGGGCGTGCTTTGGCGCTCATCGCCTTGGCCACGTCTGTGAGCAGGTCCTCGGTGACGGAGCGTGCCGTGGCGATGACGCGCAGGTTTTCCGCCATCTGCATCGCTAGCTTGTCATGGCCGCCGAGCAGCGCCTCCACCAGTTCCGGCGCCTCCGCCCGGAGCCGCGGCCCCTGGCGCTGCACCGATCGGGCAAAGCCCATGTAGTCCTGCGCCAGCCGGGTCTTCTCAGCAGTCAGCTCGCCGGCATCCTTGGCGCGGCCGGCGCGGAGCAGGGTGGTTTCCTGGTTCAGCACCACGACCAGGCTCTCGAGCGTTTCCATGGCGAGCCCGCAGAGTTCCGCGGCGGGCAGAGAGTCGAGAGCCGCGAGGCGTTCGGCAGCAGCATTCATCATTTACAGCGCTCCACTGATTTTTGTTGGCGTCGTGTTCTTGGGGATCGAGTTCTGCGCGGCTTCCTGCGCCGCGATGAGGTCCGGCAGCAGGGCGTCGGCGAGGCCCACACCACCCGAGCGGGCCAGCACGTCGGCCATCTGTTCGGCCTGCATGCCGCGCCATGTCTCCTCGGCGAAGCCGCCGCCCATGGCGCTTTCGTCGGTCTTCAGCGAGGAGAACATTTCCTTCATCAAAGTGTTGAGGAAAACACCTTCAAGGTCCTTTGCTTGCTCGCGAAGATGTCCAACCTGGGCAGGCGAGAGTGTGGTCGTCTTGCTTTGGCCGGCGTAGCCGAGGCCAGAGGCGGAACTCAGCATCAGAGCACCTCGATCTCGGCCTGCAGCGCGCCGGAGGCCTTCACTGCCTGCAAGATGGCGATGAGATCGCGCGGGCTGATGCCTAGAGCGTTGAGGCCGTCGACCAACTGCTGGAGGCTGACCGATTCCGGCACCACCGCGAGTTTGGTCTCACTGGTGTTTACAGAGAGGTCGGTGCGCGGCTCGACCGCGGTCTGCCCCAGGCTCAGCGGATTGGGCTGCACCACCGTCGGGCTCTCGGCGATGGTCACCGTGAGGTTCGATTGCGCCACCGCGACGGTCGAGACCCGCACATCCTTGCCCATGACGATGATGCCGGAGTTCTCGTCGATGACGATCTTCGCGGGCAGGTCGGTCTCGATCACCAACTGCTCGATATCGGTGAGCAGATCGACGATGTTGCCGTTGAAGTTGCGCGGCAGGTTGAGCCGGATGGTCGCCGGATCCTCAGGCGTCGCGCAGGGCACGCCGATGAAGTCGTTGATGGCGAGGGCGATGCGCCGCGAGGTGGTGAGGTCGGGGTTGCGGAGCGCCAGCCGCAGCGTGCGTTGCGCGCCGAGTACGAAGCCGATTTCGCGCTCGATCAGGCCGCCCGAGGAAATGCGACCGGTCGTCGGGACGCCCGACACCACCGAAGCGGCGTCGCCTTCGGCCGAGAAGCCGTTGATGGTCACCGAGCCCTGGGCGATTGCGTAAACCTCGCCATCGGCCCCGAGCAGCGGAGTTACCAGCAGTGTGCCGCCCTGCAGGCTCTTGGCGTCGCCGAGAGCGGCGACGTTGACGTCGAGCCGCGAGCCCTGGGTGGAGAAGGCCGAGAGGTTGGCCGTCACCATCACAGCGGCGACGTTGGCGGTTCGCATGTTCTCGCCGCGGGTGTTGACGCCCAGCCGTTCCAGCATCGCCTGCAGGCTCTGCTTGGTGAAAGGCGAGTTGTTGAGGCCGTCGCCGGTACCGTTGAGGCCTACGACCAGGCCATAACCGACCAGCTGGTTGTCGCGCACGCCCTCGATGTTGACGACGTCCTTGATGCGGGCCGCGGCGGCGTAGGTAACGCTCGGCTGCGGCACGAGCAGCACTGCGGTCATCAGGCCGAGCAATGCGCACTTGAGATTGATTTTAGCCATCTGGCAGTCCCCGAAAGTGCGGCACATCCCCATGCGCCGTGATTGCCAGTGGTGTTGCGAGAACCGTGCCAAGTTTGATCGTTGGAACTAGTGTATTGAAATTGCACATAAAAACAGAAAACCAGAGTGCCGGTGGAGGCCGGGTCGGCAAGTCCTGCCGGGCGGGTTAACGTTTGCTTAACCGCTGACGGCAGATTTTGCCGGGCAGGCGACGAGACGGGTGAGTCCGGTGCGGATCGAAAACAATGCGCGGGTAGGCAATGTGGCGGGGCGCTCAGCGGCCGGTCGCAGCTCGTCCGGCGCCGCGTTCGAGATCGGGCAGGGGCCGCAGGCGCAGGAAGCTCGTCCCACCGCCACGATCGCCGCCGCCACGTCGCTTGACGCCCTGTTGGCGCTGCAGGCGGTCGAGGATCCGCTACTGAAGCGCAAGAAAGTGGTTCGCCGCGGCGCTCAGCTGATCGATACGCTCGAGGGGCTGCGCAGCGACCTACTGGTCGGCCGGATGGCCGAGGGGCGCCTCAACCAGCTCATGGCTGTGTTGACCCAGGCGCGGGAGCGGAGCGAGCCCGGATTGGACGCGCTGCTCGACGATATCGAGCTCAGGGCTCGCGTCGAGCTGGCCAAACGCGGACTGTACCTCGCCTGACACAGTCGGGAACTACCTGCTCACGTGTTAATCACCAAGCTTTTGAACGCTTGCAGAACATACCCTTACGCCACTATAAGGCCCGCCATTAGGGGCGTTTTGGAATCGAGTCAGAATGTCGACTGAAGTTCTTGAATACCGACCTACTCAGGACGAACCATTTATGAACCCGCGGCAGCGGGAGTACTTCCGGCAGAAGCTGGAGCGGTGGAAGAGCGAGATCCTCGCAGAAAGCCGCGAAACGCTCGAGAACCTGCAGGAAGAAAGCCAGAACCATCCGGACATGGCCGACCGCGCCTCCTCGGAGAGCGATCGTGCCCTTGAGCTCCGCACCCGCGATCGGCAGCGTAAGCTGATTTCAAAGATCGACGCGGCGCTCAAGCGGATCGAGGACAACACCTACGGCTACTGCGAAGAAACCGGCGATCCGATTGGTATCGCCAGGCTCGACGCCCGGCCGATCGCCACGCTCTCCCTGGAAGCCCAGGAAATGCACGAGCGGCGCGAGAAGGTGTACCGCGACGAGTGATAAGCAAGGCCCGCAGCGATGCGGGCCTTCTTGTTTGGCTTTCGACCGGTTGCACAGACCGCTCAGTCAGCGGCCGAGCAGCATGCCGATCTTGGCGGCGACCAGCCGGGCCACGAACGTGAATGGCACGCCCCTGACGCTCGGCATGTCCGTCGGCAGCGCGACGTCATCGGGCGTGAACCTGGTGTTGATTCGCATCTCCAGCGGCGGAGCTTCAGCCGCGAACCGGTCGCGATAGATCGGCGTCCAGTGCAGGATCGGGGCCAGTTGCACCAGCATGGCGGAGTTGCAGCAACTGGCCACCATGCGGTTCGTGGTCGAGCTTGGCTTGAGCTTGTAGCTCTCCAGAAGCTCCGCGCCCTTTGTGCATCGGATGCGATCGTTGCGGTAGAGTGCGTAGGGCGTGCCAGAGCCGGCATCCAGAATCGCGGGCGCGCCGGGTAGGGCCTCGATCATGCGGGAGCCGGTCTGGCAGTCGTCGCAATGGCAGACGACGCTGATGACCGGCGCGCCGCTCATCTCGACCTCCACCTGGCCGCAAACGCAGCGTGCCACATACCGGGGCGTCCGACTCATCTCCCAGGGTTGCCGTAGGCGGCCAGAAATACCTGGACACCGGCCTCGGCATTGCGTCTGAGTTCCGCTGGCGAGGGGATTGCAGCGTCGCCGAGCAGCATGGCCTGGTTAAGCGGTGCCGACATGATCAGCCAGTTGAAGTGGGAAGCGGCGGTCGCGGGGTCGTCGATCTTCAGCAGGCCGCGTTCGGCAAGGCCCTGAAAGACCGAGGCAAGCATCGCCATGGCCCGTGCCGGTCCGCGCTCGTACAGCACCTTTGCCAGTTCGGGAAAGCGCGTTACCTCGCCGATCACCAGGCGCCGCAACTGCATGATGCGGGGCGTCAGTACAACCGTGAGTTGCCGCAGGGCGTATTCGACCAGATAGGCCGCAAGGTCGTCGCCTTCGGGGAGCTGTTCGACATCGTTGTGCACGAGGTCGCCCGCGCCGGTCGTCATGCCGCTGACGATCTCGATGAACAGCGCCTCCTTGCTGGAGAAATGTTTGTAGACGGTCTGCTTGGATACCGCTGAGAGCGCCGCGATCTCATCCATGTTGGTACCGAGGTAGCCGCTCTTCAGGAACACCTCGGTTGCCGCATCGAGGATCGCCCGCCGCTTGCGGGCGGAGCGCCCGTCGCTTTCCGCGTCCGTCGCTTGGTCGGTCACCTCAGATCCCATCGCCCACTTCCAAAACGTCCACAGCCCGGATTGACAACACAGTACTGGACAGTCTAGTTTCTGACAATACGCAGAACTGGACGGTCCAGTTCTGATGGATCCGGACCTGCCAGCAGGCTGGGGCCGACCAGAAGCGGGAGAGTTGCATGCCAAACAGAAGCTTCATGCTGGCCGCCGTAGTCGCCGGGTCACTCGCCCTCGCAGATTTGGTCCTGGCCCAGACCACGACCAAATCCCATTCCGATGTGCAATCCACTGGAGACGTCACCATGACCCAATCGAGCAGGTCAGCCACGCTGAAGGTTCCGGGCGCCACCCTCTATTATGAGGTGCGGGGAACCGGCCCGATGCTGCTCATCATCGCCGGCGGCCCGCAGGACGCAGGGGTGTTCGCGGAGCTCTCGAAGCACCTCGCCGACCGCTACACCGTCGTCGCATACGATCCGCGCGGCAACTCGCGCAGTACATTCGACGGCGAGGTGAAGGCCCTGTCGATGGACGAGCAGGCCGATGACGCGGCGCGGCTGATCGAGGTGGCTGGCGGGGGCTCGGCCTATGTGTTCGGCACCAGCGGCGGCGCGCAGATCGGGCTGAACCTCGCGGCGCGCTATCCGAAGCTGGTGAAGGCGCTGGTCGCGCATGAGCCGCCGACGGTGATGCTGCTCGATGATTCGACCGAGGCGATGGCCGTCGACCAGGACCTTTACGATACCTACAAGCGGGCTGGCGTCGACGCTGCGATGGGCAAGTTCTTCGCCGACAATGGCCTCGAGGCGTCCGCTGACATGGGCGACGCGCCTCCCGAGTTCGCGATGCCGCCGGAAGAGGTCGAGACCTTTGCCCGGGTCAGCGGCAATTTCGAGTACTGGCTGGCGCACGGCCTGATGCCGCTGTCGCTGTATCGCCCGGAGGTCGACACGCTCCGCAGCGGCGATCCGCCGATCGTCGTTGCCATTGGCGAGATGTCGAAGGGACAGCCGATCGAGGAGATGGGGTTGGCCTTGGCCCGCAAGCTGGGCGTGGCGCCGGTGCCGTTCCCAGGCGACCACATGGGCTTCGGTCCGCAGGCACCGCAGTTCGCCGAGGCGCTGCATCAAGCGCTCAGCGCCAACTGAGCAACCAACAGATCCCGGCCTTGGCCGGGATCTTCGTCGGCGTTCGCCTAGTGGAAGGCTCGGAAGGACGAGATGTTGCTATCCAGCCACCAGGGCAGGGTAGCGACATCGCGGTTGAAGGCCTCGCAGCGGCGGAAGTTGCGATCCTCGCACACCTGCACGGTCATGAAGCCGCGGATGCTGATCGAGGAAATGCGGTTGTTCCAGACGCCGAGATTGCTGTTGCTGTCACCGGGCCGGACACAGAAGCTGCGGCCGCGGAAGCGGACGTTCTCGTAGAAGCACGCGCCGCGGCCGATGGCCGAGCCACCACCGCTATCACCGCCGCCACCGGTGCGCGAGAGGAAGTTCTGCGATACCCAGCCGCTGGGACCGCCGTGATTGACCCAGCACCAGCCGCCAGTGCAGTTGCTCACCCGCACGCTCTGGCCGCTGCGTAGCACGTCGACGACGGCGTAGCTGGTTCCTGGCCCGCGCCGGACATTCACATTGGCAGTCGCTACGGCGTTGCCGACGCCGCTGCCGCCACCCGGATTGTCCGGGACGATGACGAATGTCTCCTGGGCAGATGCCTGGGTGAACGCCCCCAGGCCGGCGACCATAACGGCCGCCAGGAACAGTGCTTTCAGCATTTCGATCTCCTCACATCCGGCTGGCGGTGAAGACCCGCGGTCCCTTGAAGCGGACGCTGGGGCGATAGGTGCAGCGCAGCGACTGGATCAAGAGCGAGCCGATCCGTCCGAAGATGCGGCCGGCCGGCCGGCAATCCATCGTCGCGCGCTCCCACGCAACGCCACCGCCGCACGATGCGCGCTGGATGTCGGCGTGGATGTCCCGACCATTGGCGCGCCAGGTCAGCCGGCCGTCGCAGCGGACGCCTCCACCACGCACAGTGTAGGAGCCCGGCCGGGTCAGGCAGAAGTTGAACTGGTAGGGGCCGAACAGTGTCTGGTTGGCCCGGTAGCAGCCGTTGACTGGCACGCCCTGTGGATGATCGGGGACGATGACGAAGGGCTCCTGCCCAACTGACGGTGCTGGCAGCACCGGCGTCAGCGCGAAGCATGCGGAAACAAGCAACGTGAGGAGATTGCGCAATGTACGCTCCCGTACAAAGATGATGGTGAGTTGTCGGCTATCTACTTGTCGTTGTTGATATCAAGTGGCGGCGATATGAAGTACGATAACTGACCTTATCGGTTCAGAATGACTGAAGCTAGTCGTCAAATTGCTGAGATTCATTTGATGACACATGGACGGGCGTGGCGAGCGGAAGCTTAGTCAATGCCTGAGATTACTGATGGCGCGTTTACGCGGAGAGCCGATATGGCCCGCAGCAGGCTGCCCAGAGAGCTTGGCCACCCGAGGCAGGTGAGGGGGCGACGTTGAGCAAGCAGCCCGCCGCGCCGCGACAGATCCGCGAACCCTCCTATTTCGACGCCTTGGCCCCGCTCGTGGTGCTGGCGGTGCTGATTGCCGGCGCCGTCATGCTGTTCGGGCTCGATGCAACAGATGGGCCGCTGCAGGTCGCCATCATTCTGGCCGCGATGTTCACCTCGTTCATCGTGATGAAGAACGGCCATAGCTGGGAGGAGGTGGCCGAGGCCGGACGCAAGGGCGTCTCCTCGGTGGTCAGCGCCATCTTCATCCTGTTCGCCGTCGGGGCGCTGATCGGCACCTGGAACATGTCCGGTACCATCCCGACGCTGGTGTACTATGGCATCCAGGTGATCAACGCGGACTGGTTCTATCTCGCTTCGGTGCTGGTCTGCGCCGCCATTGCCATGGGCATCGGCAGCTCGTGGACCACCGCCGGCACCATTGGCGTTGGACTCGTCGGTCTGTCGGTCCTCGCGGGCGTGTCGCCCGCCATTACGGCCGGCGCCGTGATCTCCGGTGCCTATGTCGGCGAGAAGCTCTCCCCACTGTCGGAGACCGCCATTCTTGCCGCGCAGCTCACCGGCACGACGATCTACGACCACCTGCGGGCGCAAATCTGGACATCGGTACCTGCGCTGGTCATCGCGGTGCTTGGCTTCGGCATCCTCGGCTGGGCGGACAGTTCCAGTGGCGCGGGCGACAGCGTCATCGCCTCCGAGCTTTCGGCGCTTTCGCACCTGTTCAACATCACGCCGCTCAACCTCCTGCCGCTGGTGCTGCTGGTGGTGCTGTCGATCCTACGCGTGCCGCCATCGCTCGCCATCACCGGGTCGGCGTTGTCCGCCGCGGCGCTGGCCCCATTCCTGCAGGTCGAGGCCGTGCTGCGCTTCGTCAACGAGCCCTCACTGCCGCTCCCCGCTGCATTCGTGAAGGCGGCTTGGGAGGCGATGTCATCCGGCTTCCGGGCCAATTCCGGCATCGAGGTGGTCGACAGCCTGCTGTCGCGTGGCGGCATGGCGAGCATGCTGTTCACCATCTGGCTGATCCTCGGCGCACTGGTCTACGGCACGCTACTCGACGAGTTCGGCCTGCTGCTGAAGCTGGTGACCCCGGTGCTGACGCGGGCCCGCAGCACCGGCTCACTGGTCGCCACTGTGGTCGGCACCGCCTTCGGGCTCAATGTCGTGGCGGGCGACCAGTATGTCGCAGTGGTGCTCCCGGCGCGTATCTTCCGGGCCGAGTTCAGGAAGCGCGGCCTCGCGCCGACCAACCTGTCGCGTGCGGTGGCCGATGGCGGTAGCGTCACCTCGCCACTGATCCCATGGAACTCGTGCGGCGCCTACATGGCCGCCGTACTGGGGGTGCCAACGCTGGTCTACCTACCGTTCTGCCTGTTCAACATCGCGAGCCCGCTGATCACCATGTTCTACGGCTTCAGCGGCATCAAGATCGAGCGGATCGACCCGCAGCACTCGGACGAGCCCACCGAAGTGGTGCCAACACCCTAGGCGACAGCGGCGCGCGGCGTGTCGTCCAGAGCCCCCACCATGTATTGCACCAGCTCGGACGCATTGGTCTCGCCGGTCCGTTTCTCGGTCACCTTGCGCCCGCGATGCATCACCACGATGCGGTCGGCGACTGCGAACACGTCCGGCATGGTGTGGGTGATGAGGATCACCGGGACACCCTGGTCGCGGAGGCGTCGGATCAGCTCAAGCACCTTGTGCTGCTCGGGCACGCCCAGGTTATTGGTAGGCTCGTCCATGATCATCAGGCGCGCCTTCCAGTAGATGGCTCGGGCGATCGCCACCGCCTGGCGCTGGCCGCCGGAGAGGCTCTCGATCGGCTGGGTCAGGCTGGGGAAGTGGATGTCGAGCGCCGCAAGGCTGCCTTCGGCCTCGACCAGCATCTGCCTGTCGTTCAGCGTGCTGATGAGGCCGCCCAGATAGCGGTGCTTCATCTCGCGGCCGAGAAAGATGTTGGCCGGAACGTCGAGATTGTTGGCCAGCGCCAGGTCCTGGTAGATCGTCTCGATGCCCACGCGCCGTGCGTCGATCGGGCGGGGGAAGCTCACGGGCTTGCCCTCGAAGCGGATCTCGCCTCCGTCGGCCAGGTGCACGCCCGAGACGCACTTGATCAGCGTCGACTTGCCGGCGCCGTTGTCGCCCAGCAACGCCACCACCTCGCCGGGATTGATGTCGAGGCTGACGTCGTTGACGGCGGTGAGGCCGCCAAAGCGCTTCACCATGTTGCGGATCGAGAGGACGGGCTCGGTCATGAGCGGCCTCCCCGGCGGCCGAGGATCAGGTCGCGCGACTGGTCGATCAGCACCGCGATGATCACCACCGCGCCGACGACGATGAATTGCCAGAACGCCTGCACGTTGAGCATCACCAGACCGGTGGTCAGCACCGCGATGATCAGCGCGCCGATCACAGTGCCGATGATTGAGCCGGCGCCGCCGAACAGGCTGACGCCGCCGATGATCACCGCGGCAATGGAGCTCAGGAGCAGTGCGTCGCCGATCACCGCCGAGCCGGCGGTGAACCGCAGCGTCGAAAGGAACCCGGCGACGCCGGCGGTGGCCGAGCTCAGCATGTAGAGCTTGATGATATGGCGATCGACCGGGATGCCGGTGCGCAAAGCCGCCTGCATGTTGCCGCCAATGGCGTAGGTGTGACGCCCGAACTGGGTGCGGCGGAGCAGGAAAATGCAGAGCATCACCACGATCGCGGTGATCACCACCGGCCAGGGGAGGATGCGGTCCATCTGGCGCAACAGTTCGCCGGTGACCTCGGGCCTGTCGAGCACGTAGAAGCCGCCGCCCTCGCCACGCACCCAGTAGAACAGCGACTCGTTGCCGTAGTCGCGGATTTCGGCCGGCAGGCCGATGACCGTGGTGTTCTCCGAGAACAGCAGCGCCATGCCCCGGACGATGAACGAGGTGCCGAGCGTCACGATGAAGGCCGGCACCTTGAGCTTGGCGATGATCAGCCCGTTACAGAGCCCCACCAGACCCGCGCCGCCAACCGCGGCGACAAAACCCAGCACCACCGACAGGAACAATGGCACCCCGGCATTGTACGAGGCCCGGATCGCGTGGGCCGACAGCACCGAGGCAAGGCTCATCACCCAGCCGACGCTGAGGTCGATGCCGGCGGAAATGATCACGAAGGTCTGGCCCAGCCCGAGCAGCAGCACCGGCACGATAGCGACGAGAATGTTCTGGCTATTGCGAACGGAAAGGAATGTTGCCCCGCCGAACAGCGGCACCGCGACGATGAAGAACAGGATCATCAGGGCGAGGAAGACCCACGCCCAGAGCCGGCTCGCCATCAGGATGAAGCGCTTGCCGGCCGAGAGGGTTGGCTCCTCGAAACCCGCCATTGCCTTGGTGTCCGCCACGTGGCCCCCGAAAACGCTCGAAACGACAGGTTATGCCGAGGGCGCCGCAGCGTCCTCGGCACGGCTAGGCTGGGGTACCGTCAGTTGCCGGTCTTGTAGATGAAGCGCGAGAAGTTCGGATCGGTGACGTTGTCCTTGTCGAGGATCGCGAAACCGGTCTCGACGCGCTTTGGCAGGCTGGTGACACCAGCCGCGTCGGCAACCGCGAACTGCACGGCCATGTAGCCCATGTCGAAGGGCTTCTGCGCCAGCACCAGCGACACCACGCCCTTGCCCATCAGTTCGATGGCTTCGGCCGTCGCGTCATAGGCCACGACCTGTACATGGCCGCCGAGCCCGGCATTCACCACCGCATTGCCCGCGCCACCGGCGCTGAACACGTTCGTGCCGAAAACGCCGGCGAGGTCGGGGTTCTGCTCGATCACGGCAGCGGTCTGCTGAGCGGCCTTGTTCTGGTCGTCGAGGTTGTAGTCGGGCCCCAGCACCTTGATGTCGGGGAACTCGTTCTTCATCACCTCGGCAAAGCCTTGCTCGCGGCCTTCGACCGACGAGACGTTGGGGTTGGTGGAGTTGATGTAGACCGTGCCCTTGCCGCCGATCGCCTTGGCGAGGCCGCGGGCCGAGATGCGGCCGCCTTCGACGTTGTCCGAGCCGATATAGCTGATCGGGAACTTCACCGGGCCGTTGGCGTAGTCGCCATCACCGAGGAAGGTGTCCACGGTGATGATCTTGATGCCGGCATCGAGCGCCGCCTGCAGCGGCGCCACCATCTGGTCCTTATCAGTCGGCGCGGTGATGATGTAGTTGAGGTCGCCGCGGGCGACCAGCGCATCGAGGATCGGGGTCTGCGCCTCGACGCCCCAGGTCGGCGGCACCTGGGTGACGACTTCGACACCGAGGTCCTTGGCCGCGGCTTCGACGCCAAGTTGCATCACTTGGTAGAATGGGTCGACCACGCCCGGCAGGAAGCCGATCTTGATATCGGCGGCCGAGACGGCGGCAGTTGAGAGCAGAAGCGTGCCCAACAGGGCAGCAGTCATAGTCGACGCACGACGCATCGCAGTCCTCCCCTCTATTGTTATGGCCCGGCGGCTCCTTAGAACTCCACCGCCGGATGGCTAACGATAGGCCCGCACAGTCATATTTGTAAACTGGTTGGATAAATTCTTGACCGTCACTTAGCCGAGCGCCACTTCGCGCCGGATTCCGATCGCCCCGAGGAAATCTCGATCATGGCTCACCACGAGCAGGGCGCCGTCATAGGCGCTCAGCCCGGCCTCCACCGCCTCGATGGCGTGGATGTCGAGATGATTGGTCGGCTCGTCGAGGATCAGCAACTCGGGCGGACGTCCGCTGCCGATGGTGCAGGCCAACCCCGCGCGCAGCATCTCGCCGCCGCTCAGCTGGCTCACGGGCTTCAGTGCCGCATCGGCCCGGAACATGAATCGGGCAAGGGCGGCGCGCGCAGCGTTCTCGGCATCGTCCGGGTTCAGTCGCAGATAGTTTTCGCGGATGGTCTGGCGGGGATCGAGCAGGCTCACCTCCTGGTCGAGCAGGGCGTGCCGCCGGGCGATCCGCACCGCGCCACTCACCGGCGTAAGCGCACCGGTGATCAGCCGCAGCAGGCTCGTTTTTCCCGATCCATTCGGCCCAGTGATGGCAACGCGCTCGGGCCCGGTGATCGCAAGCCTGTTGAGTTGCGGATGCCCGGAAAATAGGTACGTCGGCCCGGATGTCAACCTCAGGGCGGATCGATGGTGCGGTTGGCGGCGATTGCCGCGAACCAGTTGGGCGGGCGCTCGATCATCCGCCGCACCACCGGGCGTTCCGGCCCCTGATGCAGGTTGCGCAACTGCTCGCCGATCACCTCATCGGCGTGCGTGAGGCGTTGGTTGTGCCGCGCATACTCGGTCCAGGTCGGGCTTTTGTAGCTCTCGATCCAGACGTCAGTCTGGCTGAGATCGCGGCGCAGCACCCATTCGCGAGCGCCATCGCGCATCCGCACCCGCTTCCGGTCCGCCATCACGCGCAGGAATTCACGCACGTCCTGCGGCCGGATCTTGTACTCGATGCTGATGACGATCGGACCGGAGCGCGGCTCGATCGGCAGGCTGATCTGCGGCTCCTGCCAGCGGTTCGCCGGATCGAGGTCGAGCATAACGCGCGGCGGAATTGCCAGCACCAGCCCGACAGCAGCGCCGACCACCAGGGCGATCGCCGAGGCCAGGAGGGCGGTGCTCACGCCGAACTCCTCGCCGGCGAGACCCCACAGCCAACTACCAGCCGCGAGGCCGGCAAAGGTCGCCGTCTGGTAGAGCGACAGGGAACGCCCCACCACCCAACGCGGCGTCGAGAGTTGCACCGTCACGTTGAACAGGGTCAGCGCCAGCACCCAGCAAGCGCCGCCGAGAAGCAGGGCAACGCCCGTCAACCAGGGAGAGGGGCTGAGCCCAGTGGTCGCAGCGCAGGCGGCAAAGCCGAGAAATGCCAAGCGGACGATCGCTTCGCTGGAGAACTGCTCTGCCAGCCGGGCGCTGACCAGTGCGCCGCCCACGGCGCCAAGGCCGAAGGCGCCGAGCAGCAGACCATAGACCAGCGGGCCGCCGTCCTGGATCTGGCTCGCCACCACCGGCAGCAGCGCCAGCACCGAGCTGGCGGTGAGGCCGAAGATGAAGCTGCGGACCAGCACCTTTCCCATCTGCGGCGACAGCGCCATGTAGCGAACGCCGGCAAACATCGCCGCGCCAACCGCCTCACGGGGCAGGCCGGCCGGGGTCGGTGCCGGCTTCCAGCGCAACAGCACAAACAGCAGCCCGAGATAACTGAAGAGGTTCACCGCAAACGCCGCTGCCGCTCCTGCGACGGCCACGATGATGCCGCCGACCGCCGGGCCGAGGCTACGCGACAGGTTGAAGCCGATGGAGTTGAGCGCCACCGCCGAGCCGACGCTGGAGCGCGGCACCAGGTCGCCCACCGAGGCTTGCCAGGAGGGGTTGTTCATGGCCGTGCCGCAGCCGATCAGGAAGGTGAAGGTGAGCAACAGCCACGGAGTGATCAGCCCCAGCAGCGCGGTGATGGTCAGCAGCGCCGACACTGCCAGCATGAAGAACTGCGCCACCAGCATGACCCGGCGGCGCGGGAAGTTGTCGGCGATGGCGCCGCCGAGCAGTGAGAACAGCATGATCGGCAGCGAGGTCGAAGCCTGCACCAGCGCCACAAGGTCAACCGAGTTGGTCAGCGCCGTCATCATCCAGGCCGCGCCGACGCCCTGGATCAGGGCGCCGAAGCTCGAGACGAGGTTGGCGATCCAGATATTCCGGAATGTGCCGTGCTGCAGAGGCTGCAGGACCGATTGTCGATCCTTGGCCATACCCGTCCTCCCGATCAGCCCAGATAGCGGCGCGTCAGGTGCTCCTGGAAGTGCTTGGAGTTCAGTTTCTCGCCGGTCGCGCGCTGCAGCAGGTCCGGGGTCGAGTACTTGCTCGCCTGGCTCCAGATCTTCTCCCGCCGCCAGTCGTTGATACCGACGAAGCGGCCGTTGCGCATATCCTCGCGGGCGTTCGGCTGATCACGCTCGATGGCGCTCCACAGCTGTGCCGCGATGATGGCGCCCAGCGTGTAGCTCGGGAAATAGCCGATGGCGCCCGACGGCCAGTGCACGTCCTGCATCGGGCCATCCTTCATGTTGTCGATGGTCGAGAGCCCCAGATACTCGCGCATCTTGGCGTCCCAAGCCTCCGGCACGTCCTTGGGCGCGAGCTTGCCGCCGATCAGGTCCTGCTCCATCTCGAAGCGCAGGATGACGTGCAGCGGGTAGGTGGCCTCGTCGGCGTCGACGCGGATCAGGCCGCGCTCGATGAAGTGCACGTGCGCCAGCACGTCCTCCAGGTCCCAGCCGGCAATCGCTTCCTCGCCGAGCTTCTCGCGCACGTGCGGCATGGCCCATTCCCAGAACTCGGGCGAGCGGGCGATCTGCTTCTCGACGAACAGGCTCTGGCTCTCGTGCATCGCCATGCCGCGGGCTCGGCCCACCGGCCAGTGCGTCCATTCCTTCGGCAACCCCTGCTCGTAGAGGCCGTGCCCGGTCTCGTGCAGGATGCCCATCAGCGAGGTGAGGAACTCGGCCTCGGTGTAGCGGGTGGTCATGCGGATGTCGGTCGGCACGCCGCCGCAGAACGGGTGGTGCGAGACGTCCAGCCGGCCATGCTCGAAGTCGAAGCCGACGGCTTCCATCATCACGAGGCCGAGGGCCTTCTGCTTATCTATGGCGAACGGCGCGTTCAGCGGCTTCAGCGGGCGCTTGGCCAGCTTTTCTTCCTGGTGGGCAAGCGCAGCCGGGATGAAATCCTTGAGGAACGTCTTGAGGTCGGCGAACACCGGCGCCACGTCCGCAACGCGGTTGCCGGGGTCGTACTGCTCCATCAGTGCATCGTATGGCAACAGGCCCAGTACATCGGCGCGCAGTTGCGCCTCTTCCCGCGCTGTCGCCACCAGCCCTTCGAACGCCGGCAGAAAGCCCGCCCAGTCGCCGGTCGGCCGCAGTTCGCGCCAGAGCTGCTCGGCGCGAATGCGAGCGTTCACTTGCTTGCGGACGAAATCGGCCGAGAGGCAGGTCATGTTGGTATGGACGCGGCGGAACTCACGGATCGCGAGCGTCTGCATCTCGTCCAGCGGCTCGGCCTCGGCATCGCCCAGCCAGTCGCCGACCTCCGGCGCCGTGGCCATCTCGTGGTACATGCCGGCCAGCGTCCCCATGGTCTCGGCGCGCTTCTCGCCGCCACCCACCGGCATCATCACCGCCTCGTCGACGCCCAGCATCGACTGCGCGTGCTCGATGGCTTCGAGCTTGCGGCTCAGGGCATCGAGTTTGGAGAAGGCGGAATTGGCGGACATCAGAGTCTCCGAAATGCGAGTGGCGAGTGGCGAGTAGTGAGTAGCGAATAGGATCGTAGAGGTCACGCCCAAACGACCGTCGCATTTGAATGGGGAAGGGCGCAGCCGGGGAGACTGCGCCCTTGATGGCGGGCTCTATTCTGGAACCTGCCGGGGCCGACCGCACCAATGGGGGATTGCGCGGCCGGCGATGGGGAAAGGGAACTAGAAGGGCAGGATAGCGTCGGCGATCTGCTGGCCGTAGCGCGGCTGCTGCACCTGGGTGATCTGGCCGCGGCCGCCGTAGGAGATGCGGGCTTCGGCGATCTTGGACGAGGGAATGGTGTTGTCGGCGTGGATGTCTTCCGGCCGTACGATACCGGCGACGATAAGTTCGCGAACCTCGAAGTTCACCCGCACTTCCTGCCGGCCTTCGATCACCAGGTTTCCGTTGGGCAGCACCTGCACCACCACCGCCGCGACCTGGGTGGCGAGGCTTTCCTTGCGGTTCACCGAGCCCGAGCCGCCGTCGGCCATGTCGCCCGATGTCGTGATCTTTCCCGAGGCCTGCACATCGGCCAACGGCACCTTGCCGCCGAAGATCGAGCCCAGCACACCGCCGACACTGCCTTCCGATGACGAGTTACGCTCGCGGTCAGTGGAGTTGGAGATCTTGGCGCTGTCGTCGATGGTCACCATCACCGTCAGGATGTCGCCGATCTTGTGGGCGCGCTGGTCCTTGAAGAAGCCCCGGGCTTCGTTGGAGAACAGCGAGTTCGGCTGGTACGAGGCCACCACCGGCTCGGGCATCGGCATCTGCACCGGACGGTAGCCCGCCTGCGCCGTGGGATCGGCAATGGCGGTCAACCTGGGCTGCTCGCCGACCGAAGCCAATTGGTCGAAGGTCGAGCACCCGGCAAGGAGCGCAGTGAGGGCGAGAGCGGCGAAGAGTTTCATCGGGGTCATTTCGTTTGTCCTTTCGCCCGTCACAGCCCGGCGACCTGAAGCTTCGTGGCAGCGGTGGTGATCTCCACCGCGCCGTTGGCGGTCGCGACGCCGTTGAGGATTTTGCGCGTAACGGTGTTCATCACCTGCACCGGCTGGCCGACCACGGCGTCGGCTAGCGACTGCCCGACCACCGTGAGAGTCATCGGACCGGTGCGCAGCAGCACGGTCACCTGGGTATTGCGGTGCACGGCCAGTGGCTCGGTCACATCGGTGGCCTTCAGCATCACGCCAGCCCGCGAGTTGCGGCGCAGCTGCTTGCCGATCAGGTCGTCGAGGTTCTCGATGCCGGATTGGTCGGCGTAGTCCAGCGGCACGCGCTTCATCTCGATATCGTTCGGGCCGAGCACCGCGCCCGCCTTGAGCGAGGCGGCGAGGTGCGGAACCTCAACCAGCATGTCGAGGCTGCCTGATACATCGACCGGCAGTTCGACGCCGGCGATCTGGAAGCGGGCCACAAAGCTCGCTGCGCCCGGCTGATAGTGCAGCGCCAGCAGGGTCACCGGTGCTTCGACTGCCTCGGCATTGAAACTCAGCGCAGGATCGGCGAACCGGGCGTGAAGCTCGGCGCCGGCCGGCAGCAGCCCACGCTGTGCCAAGTCGGCGGAGATGAGACCCGAGAGCGTCGTAGTATCGACCACCGTGGCGCGGCGCTCGACGCGGACATTGAGCAGGCCATCCTGGCTGTAGTCGCCGACGCCCGCCTTGGCCGCCGCGGCACGCACGGCATCGAGGCTGACGATGCCGGTGGTGCCCGGTGCTGGCGCGCGGAACAGTGCCCGCTCGGCGAGCAACCCCGCATCCTCGAACATGTCGCCGACGGTGATGACCGGATGGTTGACCGAGACTTCCGCCTTGAGCACCGGCGCCGCAAAGGCGGTGGAGCTGGCGAGGAAGGAGAGCAGGGCAGGGAGGATGAGCTTGTGCATCTAGGTTCTCCCGGTCAGCGCAGCTGGCTTGCCGATTGCATCATCTCGTCGGCACCGGAGATGACACGGGCGTTCATCTCGTAAGCACGCTGAGCGGCGATCAGGTCGGCGATTTCGGTGACGGAGTTGACGTTCGAGCTTTCGAGATATTCCTGCAGCAGGTCGCCCATGCCGTCCTGGTTGGGTGTGCCGACTTGCGCCGGGCCGCTCGAGGCGGTTTCCAGGAACAGGTTGTTGCCAGCAGAGGAAAGGCCCGCCTTGTTGACGAAGCGCGCCAGCTGCAGCTGGCCGACGGTGGTCGGCGTGGTGTCGTTGTCGAGGAACACTTCCACGGTGCCGTCCGGGCTGATCGAGACCGAGTTGGCGTTGCCCGGGATGGTGATGCCGGGCTGGATCTCGTAGCCGTCGACATTGACCAGCTGGCCTTCCGGGCTGCGCTCGAACGAGCCGTCGCGGGTGTAGCCGGTGCGGCCGTCGGGCATCTGCACCACGAAGAAGCCCTCGCCGCGGATGGCGACGTCGAGTTCCTTCTCGGTCGGCGCCACCGTGCCCTGGCTCATCACCCGCGGCGTGGCAGCGGTGCGGACGCCCGAGCCGATCTCGATGCCGACGGGCGCCATTGTGCCCGTCTCGGAGGTCGAGCTGCCGGCGCGGCGCTGCGACTGGTAGAGCAGGTCCTGGAACTCCGCACGCGCCCGCTTGTAGCCGGTGGTGCGCATGTTCGCGATGTTGTTGGAAATGACTTCGACGTTTCGTTCCTGGGCAGCCATGCCGGTCGAAGCGATGTAGAGGGCTTTCATCTTATGTGCTCCGATCAGCCGTTGAGGGTGCCGAGTTTCTGGATCGCCGTGCGGCGCTGGTCGTCTTGCTTGGAGATCAGCGAGGCGACGCTCTCGTAGGCGCGCTGCACGCGGATCATCTCGGTCATCTCGCCGACGCCGTTGACATTGGATTTCTCGATCGAGCCCTGCAGGACGCGGGTGGCGGTCGCGTCGATCGGATCGGTGCCCGACCAGAGGTTGCTGCCTTCGCGCTCGGTGGCCTGCGGGTCGGCGAACTCGACGATGCGCAGCCGGCCCTTCTGGCCGGCGCTGGACGAGATCGAGCCGTCTTCGCCGATGGCGATGTCGGTCTCCCCGGCAGCGAACTGGATCGGCCCGCCATTGCCGAGCACCGGGTTGCCGTTGAGATCGACCAGCGTGCCGGTGGCATCGATCGCGAGGGAGCCGGACTTGGTGTAGCGCTCACCCTGGGGGGTCTCGACGGCGAGGAAGCCTTCGCCATCAAGCGCTACGTCCAGCGGATTGTCCGTCTGCACCAGGGCGCCACCGGTCATGTCGTGGATGGTGGTCCAGTCCTCGGTATAGCTCAGCGGCTGGTCGAGGGTCGGGAAGTCGCGGTCCTTGGCGACCGGCATCAGGTATTCCTCGAACAGCAGCTGTTCGGATTTGAAGCCGGTGGTGTTGATGTTGGCGATGTTGTTCGCCACCACGTCCATTTGCCGCTGCAAGGCAATCTGCCGCGACAGGCCGATAAGCTGCGCATTTTCCATGGCGCCAAGTCCCCGTTAAGTCCCCGAGCCGTCCGACCTCCCCAGGCCGTCAGGCTCGCTGTTAACAGTGCAGCAACCATGCCAAGTCGCGATCGTTAGAAAAATCAATGAGTTAGACTGAAAGCTAGCTCGGCAAAGCGCGCCGCCCGGCACGACGTGTGGCAAAAACTGCCCGGCAATTTGTGCCGCCTCGGGTCACTTCGTAACTAATCGTTAACCCTCGGGCGATTAGCTCGATCCTGACCGGAATCGTTCGGTGGGGCAGGGGTTTGGGGCATGGCGGCTGAAGCCGATATCGAGGGTGGCGAAGTCGCCGCTCCCGTAAAGAAGAAGCTTCCCATCATGCTGATCGCCATGATCGTGGCGGCGGCGGTGCTGCTGGGTGGCGGTGCGGCTACGTACTTCCTGCTGTTCTCGGCCCCCAAGGATGCCAGCGCCGAGGCGCACCTCGCGGCCGTGCCCGAGACCTTCATCTTCAACCTGCCCACCATGACGGTGAATCTGCGCGGTGACGGCGAGCGTGAGCAGTTCATGAAGCTCACCGTGGCGCTCGAAGTCGCCAATGAAGAGGTGATGACCGAGATCCAGCCGCGCATGGCCAAGGTGGTCGACGCTTTCCAGGTGTACCTGCGCGAACTGCGCAAGAGCGATCTCGAAGGCTCGGCCGGCATCTACCGGCTGAAGGAAGAGCTGCGCCGGCGCGTCAACATCGCAATCTTCCCGGCGCAGGTCGACTCGATCCTCTTCAAGGAAATCCTGGTGCAGTAATGGCCGGACCGGGCGAGCAGGACAAACTCACCGACGACTGGGGCCTCGACGGCGGCAGTTCGGCTGCGACGCCTGCTGCAGGCGGCGAGGACGAACTGGGCGCAGAGTGGGCGGCCATGCTCGAGAACGAGGGCGATGCCGGCGCGGCCGATCGCGTCCTGAACCAGGACGAGATCGACAGCCTGCTCGGTTTCGATCCCAATGCCGGCGGCGGCGCCGAACTCACCGGCGTGCAGGCGCTGATCAACTCGGCTCTGGTCAGCTACGAACGTCTGCCGATGCTCGAAATCGTCTTTGACCGGCTGGTCCGGCTGGCGACGACCTCGCTCCGCAACTTCACCTCAGACAATGTCGAAGTCGCGCTCGACTCGATCTCCTCGGTGCGCTTCGGCGACTATCTCAACTCCATCCCGCTGCCCGCGATCCTCTCGGTGATCAAGGCGGAGGAATGGGAGAACTATGGCCTGCTCACCGTCGACTCGGCGCTGATCTACTCGATGATCGACGTGCTGCTCGGCGGTCGACGGGTCGGCGGCGCCATCCGCGTCGAGGGCCGGCCGTACACCACCATCGAGATGGCGCTGGCCCGCCGGATGATCGAGGTGATCCTCGAAGACACGCACCGCGCCTTCGAGCCGGTGACCGAGGTGAACTTCAAGGTCGAGCGGCTGGAGACCAATCCGCGCTTCGCAGCTATCTCGCGCCCGGCCAATGCGGCGATCCTGATCGAACTGCGCATCGAGATGGACGATCGCGGCGGCAAGATCGAAATCCTCTTGCCCTACGCGACGATCGAGCCGATCCGCGAGCAGTTGCTGCAGATGTATATGGGCGAGAAGTTCGGCCGCGATCCGATCTGGGAAGGCCACCTCGCCACCGAGATATTTGCTGCCGACGTCGAGGTCGACGCGATCCTCCACGAAATGGACCTGCCGCTGAGCCGGGTGCTGACGATGCAGCCGGGCGACACGGTGATGTTCGATCGTACGCCCTCCGACCCGATCGGTCTGCGCTGCGGCGATGTCGAGCTCACCGAAGCGATCATGGGGCATATCGGCAACCACGTGTCGGTGCGCGTGTCGCGCCCGCTCAACGGGCCGAAGGTAACGATGGCGGCCTTCGAGGCCATCGATGAAAACAAACGGGAGGGGCGCTGATGTTCGGTTTGCCACTGGGTCTCGTGATCGAAACGCTGGTCACGATTTTGCTGGCTACGACAATCGGATATTGCGTGATCCTCAACCAGCGCCTCAAGCGGCTGCACTCCGATCGCGGCGAGCTCAAGCAAATGGTCGCCGACCTGGTGCAGGCCACCGGTCTCGCCAACGCAGCGATCCAGGAGCTGAAGCACACAGCGCAGGAGGCCGAGACGGTGCTCGAAAGCCGGTTGGGCGAGGCGGAGCGGTTCGGGGTCGAACTCGCCAACCATGTCAGTGCCGGCCAGCAGATCATGGACCGGCTGGCCCGCATCACAAGCGCCGCGCGTGGCACCCAGCCGTTCGACGATCGCCTCGATGAACCCAACAAGGTGCAGTCGGCGCTGCAGCAACTCTCGATGCGTCCCCGGATCAGGGGCAACGCAGCCTGATGAAGACGCCGCGCCTGCTCCCGGTCGTCATAGCTGCCGCCACCGCGCTCCTGCTCTTCAAGGGCATCGGGCTGGTGACCACTGGCGGCTATGTGCTGACCGGCACGGGCAGCGCGATTGCAGCTGGCGGTGCTGGCGGTGGGCACAGCGGTGGCGCGGCAACGGCAGAAGCCGGCACCGATCCGACGATGGCGCTGCCAGCCGACGCCACGATGGCCGATACCAGCCCGACGCTCGACGACGGTGCGCCGGTGCTGCCATTGGGCCCCGAGGATGCGGCTGAGGGCGGCGCTCACGGAACCGAAGCAGCTGTCGCCGAAGCCGCTGAAGAGCCCGCTGCTGCGGACCATGCCGCGGCCCCCGTGGAAGTCGCCTGTCCGCCGGACGCTCCCGCCGAACCTGCCGGCCAGGAACCGCCCGCGGAAGCCGCCCCGGCGGCCGATGCCGGCGCCGTCGAATGCCCACCCGCCGCCGCGGTCAACGAGCACGGCGACGCCCTGCCGATGGAGGTGGACAGCGCCGGCGTGATGGCACCGATGGCGGTCGATGCCGGTAGCGAGGCCGACCTGCTGGGCCGGCTCGGCGAACGCCGCGATGCTCTCGACTCGCGCGAAAAGGAACTCGATATGCGCATGGCGCTGGTCGAGGCCGCCGAGAAGCGGCTGGACGAGCGCACCGCCACGCTCAAGGCCATCGAGGCCAAGATCAATGCCTTGGTCGACGAGAAGAAGTCTGCTGAGAAGGAGCAGTTCACCAGCATCGTCGCCATGTACGAGACGATGAAGCCCAAGGAAGCGGCGACCATCTTCAACCAGCTCGATATGCCGGTGCTGCTGCGCGTTGCGCGCGCCATGAACCCGCGCAAGATGGCGCCGATCCTCGCCCGCATGGATCCGATGAAGGCGAAAAGCCTGACGTCCGGCCTGGCCCTCGAGGAGGCCGAGCCGACCCTCGACGTCGCGGCCGAAGACCTCAACAGCCTGCCGCAGATCGTCGGGCAGTAACTCCCGCTGAAGCCACGATTTCTCCGCGTTTCTGACGGTGCCGGTTAGGCCCCCGTTAAGCCCACCTGCCTATGCTCGCCGCACCAGAAGAGTGTAGGGCGGGCAGAAGCCGGCATGACATCACGGGTCGCATATCGGCGAGGGACGCTTGCGTTCCCGTGGCGCTGGGTTGCGCTGGCGCTCTTGATCGCCTGCAGCCTGTGGCCCAGCCTCGCATCGGCGCAGGAAAAGGCGCAGATTTTCGCCACGCCCGAAAAGGGTTTTGGCCGGCTGATCATCGCCTTCCCCGACCGGATGGATCTGCCCAAGTACAAGGTCAAGTACGAGAACGGCGTGCTTGCCATAGAGTTCGAGCAGCCGATCAGCATCCTGCTCCCCGACATCTCGCTCGCCATGCCCGAATACGCGACGATTGCGCGGGTCGATCCGGACCAGCGCGGCATCCGCATCGGACTGCGTACCACCTTCAACATCAACCGCATGGATGCCGGCGAGAAGCTCTATATCGACCTGCTTCCCACCAATTGGGTCGGCCTCCCGCCGTCGTTGCCGCCCGAAGTGGTCGCGGCGCTTGCGGATCGTTCGCAGCGCGCCGCTCTGCTTGCCGAGCAGAAGCGCAAGGAAGAAGAGGCTAAGGCGTTGAAGCCGGTGGCCTCCGTGCGAGTCGGGCGCAACCCGACTTTCCTCCGCATTCAGTTCGACTGGAATGTCGATGCCAAGGCCAAGTTTGCGCTGAAGGGGACCAAAGGTTCCCTTGGCTTCGACTGGCCGGTGCCTATCGATCTCTACGCGTTGAAGGCCGACCTGCCGGCGGAATTCAAGGGAGCGACCAACGCCGTCAGCCCCGCCGGCTCTGTGGTCGATTTCGCGGTCGCCGAGGGCGTGGTGCCGCGCTTCTATCAGTTGTCGCCACGCCAGTTCGTCATCGACGTGGATATCGCTCCGGCCGAAGGGCTGAAGGCAGCCCTCGCCGCCGAGGAGAAGGCCAAGCAGGCGCGCCTCGATCTCGAGGTGGCCGCCGCCGAGCAGGAGGAGCGGCGCGCCGCGCGGCTCGGGCTCGAGACCGGCAAGGACGATACGACCGATTTCTATCCCACCACCCGTGGCGTGGTGACGCCGTCGGTGACGACGGTGGGCAATACCGTCCGCGTCGCCTTCCCGTTCGATGCCGATACCCCGGCGGCGGTGTTCCGCCGCGGCGACACAGTGTGGATGGTCTTCGACACCCCGCAGTCCGTCGTTGCCCCGCCGCCTTCCGATGCGCTGTCGAGTATCGCCACGAGCGTCGAGACGGTCAGCGCTGGTGAAACCAAGGTGGTCCGCATGGACCTTGCGGTCGACCGGCTGGCGACGCTGGGATCAGAGGGCAGGGCCTGGGTGCTGTCGCTTGGCGACGCGCTGCTCAGCGCTACCGAGCCGATGACGCTCGACCGCGAGCGCGACGAGGAAGGCCGGTTCGAGATGACCGCCGACATCGAGCGCCCGGGCAAGGTGCACGTGCTGCGCGACCCCGTGGTCGGCGACACACTCCGCGTCGTCACCGTCATGCCGCCGGCCCGTGGCCTGACCCGCAACCTGCAGTTCGTCGATTTCGATGCGCTGCGCTCGGCCCATGGGCTGGTGATCAAGCCGCGCAACGACGATCTCGACGTCGAGATCGAAGAGAAGGTGGCGGTGATCTCCGCCAAATCCGGCCTGACGCTCTCGGCGCTCGAAGCCTCGCGCAAGCTCGACGCCGGCAATTCCCCGGAGTTCCGCCAGAGCTACCTCGATCTCGGCGTCTGGCGGGAGGACAACCCGGAAAAGTTCACCGCCCGCAAGGAAGAGACCATGGCCCGGGCCGCGGGCGCCGAAGGCCGCCTCAGGGATGTGGCGCGGCTTGACCTCGCGCAACTCTACATCGGCAACGATCTCTCCTACGAGGCCATCGGTGTGCTCGGCGTCCTCGACGCGGAGTTGAAGAGCGAAGACCTGCGCAAGAAGACCAAGCTGGTGCGCGCCATTGCCGATACGCTGGCCGGACGCTGGCGCGACGCTTTGTCCGCGCTCAATAGTGGCACTTTCCCCGAAGAGAGCGATGCCCTGCTGTGGCGCGCCATCGCCCGTACGGACGCGGGCGATTTCCGCGGTGCGCGGCTCGATGCGCTGGCCGCCGAAGGCATCGCCGACACCTATCCGTCCTGGGTGCAGATCAAGTTCCTGTTCGCGGCGCTGCGGGCGGCGGTCGAGACCAACGATACGCCGATGGCGCTGCGGCTGGTCGCGGAGGTCGATTTCCCGATGCTCGACCCGGAGCAGGTCAGCTATTTCCAGCTCATGCAGGGTCGGGTTGCCGAGCTCGAAGGACACGACCAGGACGCCGTCGACACTTATGGCCAAGTGATCGCCTACGACTTCCGGCCCACCCGAGCCGAGGCCGTCTACCGGACGCTGTTGCTGCTGCGCAAGGAGGGCAAGGTCGACCTCGCCAAGGCCACCGACACGCTCTCCGCCGAAGCTCTGATGTGGCGGGGCACGGCGCTCGAAGCCGACATGCAGAAGCTCCTGGCCGAACTCTACTTCGCCAACCGCGATTATCGCGACGGCTTCGACGCGGTGAAGCAGGCTGCCGCCAGTTTCCCCGAAAGCGCCTCGACCGACACGTTGCTCAGCGAGGCCCAGTCGACCTTCGAGGATCTGTACCTCAACGGCGCGGCCGATACCCTCAGCGATCTCGATGCGCTGTCGCTCTACTACGATTTCCGCCAGCTCACGCCGCCCGGTGCGCGCGGCGACGAGATGATCCGCAACCTTGCCCGGCGGCTGGTGAAAGTCGACCTGTTGACGCAGGCGGCGGACCTGCTCGAATACCAGATCGACAGCCGCCTCACCGGGGTGGCGCAGGCGCAGGTCGCGGCCGACCTGGCGCTGATCCGCATCGCCGACCGCAACCCCGAGAGCGCGCTCCGGGTGCTCAACCGCACCCGTCTCGCCGACCTGCCGCCGCAGCTCGAGCGCCAGCGGCGCATCCTCGAATCCCGCGCGCTGATCGATGCCGGCCGGCAGGAGCTGGCGCTCGACCTGATCTCCAAGCTCGACGGCAAGGACGCCGACATCCTGCGCGTCGACGGCTACTGGAAGTCGAAGAACTACGCCATGGCGTCCGAGCTGCTGGAAGTGCTGAACGCGCCGGCTCCCGGGGTCACGCAACTGCCGCAGCCGGCCCGCATGAGCGTGGTCAAGGCTGCCGTCGGTTTCGTCCTTGCCGGGGATGAGCTCGGCCTGTCGCGCATTCGCTCGAAGTTCGCCGAGCAGATGGCGAACTCGGCCGAGTGGCCGCTGTTCGAATACGTCACCCGCGACATCGCCCCGCAGTCGGTGGAGTTCCGCAAGGTGGCGCGCGAGGTGGCGAGCGCAGATTCACTCGATGCGTTCCTCGCCTCGTACCGCGAGCTCTACGGCAGCGCGGAGACCATGGTGCCCGAAAAGTCGGCGCCCGGAGCGGCCTAGGTACTGACGAAGCTGCGGATCAGCGAGCCGGCGACGAGGTGCCAGCCGTCGACTAGCACGAAGAAGATCAGCTTGAACGGCAGTGAGATCACCACCGGCGGCAGCATCATCATGCCCATCGACATCAGCACCGACGCCACCACCATGTCGATGATGACGAAGGGCAGGAACAACAGGAACCCGATCTCGAAGGCGCGCCGCAACTCGGAGATCATGAAGGCCGGGATTAGCACCTGCAGCGGGATCGCGGCGCTGTCGGCGGGCGGGGGTGTCGACGACATGTCGAAGAATAGCTGCAGGTCGGCGGGCCGGACGTTCGCGGCCATGAAGTCGTGCACCGGCCCCGAAGCCCTGGTGAAGGCCTCCTCGATGGGGATGGTGCCTGCAACCAGCGGCGCGATGCCGTTGTCGTAGCTCTGCTGCAGCGTCGGCCCCATCACGAAGATGGTAAGAAACAGCGCCAGGCTGACCATCACCGAGTTGGGTGGCGCGCTCTGCAATCCGATGGCGGTCCGCAGCAGCGACAGCACCACGACGATGCGGGTGAAGCTCGTCACCATCACCAGGATCGATGGCGCCAGCGACAGCAGGGTGATCAGCCCGACGAGCTGGACCGCTCGTTCGGTGATCGTCGCGTCGTTGCCGAAATCGATCGAGATGTCCTGCCCGAAGGCAAAACCCGGGAGGATCAGAGCTGCGAAAAATGCGACGAGCGTGAGGACGCGCCGAAGCGCCGGGCGGTTACCGGGTTTCCGCCTTGGGTTCGTCCCCGAGATTGCGTTGAGCGCCAAGCGCAGCCCGCCCGTTGTCCATGCCTGCGGGCGTTGTAGCTGAGTCGGCTTTACCGCGGCCGGAGTTATCCCCAGTCATCGGCGGCATCGGAATCACCGCGGGCTCCATGGTGCTCACGGGGCGCAGCAGGCCGGTATGGCGCAGCGAGGTCGATTTGCGCGCCCCGCCGGGGCGGACGAACTCGCGCAGCTTCTCGATCTCGGACTTGGTGAGCGTGGGGGTGGGCGGTGGCGGCATTTCGAGATGCGCCGGCCGATGCGCCGGCATGGGCGGGCGCTCAACCGGGATGCCGGTTTCGACGACGACATCCTGCGGTCCGCCGGTCAGGATCAGGTGCTCGACATTGTCGCGGCGCACGATCAGCAACTGCCGCTTGGCGTCGACCTGCATGTGGTCGATGACGCTGAGCCGCCGGTTGCGGCCGCGGCCGACCACGGTACCCGTACGGGTGACGAGCTTCAGGGCCCACAGGCCGAGGACGATCAGCACCAGGACGATGCCCAGCGCTAGCACCGACGTAACGATCGTTCCCCCCGATTCCCCGAGCAAACTCGTCATGAACTGCATGGTGCCGACTCCCTGTCCGCTCGGGGTGGCCATCCGAACGCAAATCAGTGGAACTTCTTGCCGAGTAATGCGCCAAGATTATGCAAAATGCGAGACATCTGGCCGTGAAGAAGCTCGTGGTTAATGTCTCGTTAACGTCTGGTAGGCAGGATTTGCCCAGTTCTTAAGGGGATTCCGGACCCACCTCACCATGAAATTAGGACTGCTCGACGCCATCAGCGAAAAGATGCGGTGGCACCAGGCGCGCCAGAGCCTGCTCGCCGAAAATGTCGCCAATGCCGACACGCCCGGTTACCGCGGTCGCGACCTCAAGGCCTATGGCTTCGAGGAGCACATGAAGAACCTGTCGACGACAAAGATCGCGACCGTGGCGACCCAGCCCGGTCACATCTCGGTCGCCGGCACCGACTCGGACGGGTTCGGTGCCCGCTCGATGAACAGCTTCGAGATCACCCCCGAAGGCAACGGCGTCACGCTCGAGGACGAGATGATGAAGGTTGCCGGCAACCAGATGGACTACCAGGCGATCACCGCGCTCTATACGCGCTCGGTCAAGCTCATCAAAACCGCCCTCGGCAAGCAGGCCTAAGCGATGAACGACTTTCTCTCGTCCCTGAAGATCGCGGCGACGGGCCTCCACGCCCAGACGGCCCGCATGCGGGTCATCGCCGAAAACCTCGCCAACGCGGATTCTGCCGGCAAGACGCCGGGCGAGGACCCCTACCGGCGCAAGATCCCGACCTTCAAGGCGGTGATGGACAACGAGCTCGGCGCCACCAAGGTCGAGATCGGCCGCATCGCCTACGACCAGTCCGACTTCACCTCACGCTACGAGCCCGGCCACCCGGCCGCCGACGCCACCGGCTATGTCCGCTATCCCAACGTCAACTCGCTGATCGAGACGATGGACATGCGCGAGGCGCAGCGCAGCTACGAGGCCAACCTCAACGTCGTTACCGTCACCCGGCAGATGCTGGGTTCCACCCTCGATATCCTGCGCGGCTGACGCGCCTTTCCGGAGCCTCCCAGATGGCCATTCCAATCAACGCCGCCACGGCTGCCTATTCGAACGCGGCCAAGCTCATGGGGCAGGGCGGCAAGCCACAGCTGCTCAACCAGGTCGCCGACCTGGGGGGCGGGCAGGACTTCGCCAAGATGCTCGGCCAGGCCGTGCAGGGCGTGGTCGATAGCGGCAAGGTCGCCGACACCAAGGCGATGGAGATGGTCAACGGCAAGGGCGACATGGTCGACGTGGTTACCGCCATCAGCCAGACCGAACTCGCCATGGACACCATGGTCACGGTCCGCGACCGGGTGATCTCGGCTTATGAGGAAATCATGCGGATGCCGATCTGACGGTTCGCGACTCGCGGTAGGAGTAGCGAATGACCGGCGCCACAGTTCTCGATCTCGCCCGTGAGGGCATCTGGGTGATGATCCTCGTTGCCGCACCGATGATGATCGTCGGGCTGGTCGTGGGCGTGGTCATTGCGCTGTTCCAGGCGCTGACCCAGATCCAGGAAATGACGCTGGTGTTCGTGCCCAAGATCCTCGCGATCTTCGTCACCATGCTCCTGGCGCTGCCCTTCATGGGCGCGATCCTCAGCGGCTACATGACCAAGCTCGCCGACATGATCATCGCCGGCAGCTGACGATGATCTCGCTCAACTGGCTGCCGGAAACGGCCTATTTCTACCTGCTGATCTTCGCCCGCGTCGGCGCCATGCTGATGCTGATCCCGGCGCTCGGCGAAACCGCCATCCCGGCTCGCATGCGACTGGGCTTCGCGCTGGCTATGTCGGCGGTGCTCTATCCGCTGATCTCGGCCCAACTGCCGGGGTTGCCGACCAATCTGCCCGAAATCGTCGTGGTGGTGATGCACGAGATCGCCGTCGGGCTGATCCTCGGCGCCATCGCGCGGCTCGCCGTGTCCGGTACGCAGACTGCCGGCGCCGTCATCGCTTCCTCGTCGGGCCTCTCGGTGGCACAGGCCGCCGATCCCACCAATGGCGGCATGCAGGGGGCGCTGATCGGCGCGTTGCTCAGCTTCCTCGGCGTCACGCTGATCTTTGCTACCGACCTCCATCACGTGGCTCTGTCGGCCATCCATGACAGCTACATGATCTTCACCCCCAAGGAGCCGCTGATGTTCGGTGACGCGGCGCAAACGGTCGTCGATACCGTCGCGGGCGCCTTCGTCATCGGGGTACAGATGTCAGCGCCGTTCATCGTCTTCGGGCTGGTGTTCAACCTGGGCATGGGCATCCTCAGCCGGCTGATGCCGCAGCTACAGGTGTTCTTCATCGCCATGCCGGCGACCGTCGGCGTCGGGCTGATCCTCATGGCGCTGCTGCTGACCATGATGATGGGCCTCTACCTGATGCATTTCGAGGGCGTGCTCGCCATGCTGCGCGGCGTTCGCTAGATGAGCGACGAGGCCCCGGAACAGTCATCAAAAACCGAAGATCCTTCGGAAAAGAAGCTACGCGACGCCCACGAGAAGGGCGACGTGGTCAAGAGCCAGGAGGTCAACAACTGGTTCATCCTGTCGGGTTCCGCCTTGGTCTTCGCCATGATGGCGGGGCCGACCAGCGCCAGCCTCGTCGAGACCCTCAAGGTGCTGCTCGGCAACGCCGAGAAGTTCGAGGTCGGCAGCCAGGCGCTTGCGTCGTTCTGGGGGAACCTCTCGGGCTCGATCCTGATGGTGGCGATCCTGCCGTCGATCGTCATCGCGGCTTTCGGCATAACCGCCAACCTGATCCAGCACCGGCCGCTGCTCTCGCTCGATCCGCTGAAGCCGAAATTCTCCAAGATCAACCCGCTCGAGGGCGCCAAGCGCCTGTTCTCGACCGAAGCGCTGGTCAACTTCGTCAAGGGCCTGATCAAGCTGGCTGTGGTCTCGGCTGTCCTGTGGTTCGTGCTGGCGCCCAAGATCGACAGCCTCGAGATGATGATCCAGCTCGAGCCGGCGATGATCGCCGCCGAGTTCATGGACCTGAGCCTCAACATCTTCGGCGCCGTGCTGGCGGTGGTCACCATCGTTGCCATCGCCGACTACGTCTACCAGCGGACGCGCTGGTGGAACCGGCTGAAGATGACTGTCCAGGAGACGCGCGACGAATACAAGCAGCAGGAAGGCGACCCCAAGGTCAAAGGCCGCATCCGGCAGGTCCGCATGGAGCGCAGCCGCAAGCGCATGATGGCCGCCGTGCCGCAGGCGACGGTGGTGATCACCAACCCGACCCACTTCGCGGTGGCGCTGAAATACGACAGCGACATGGCCGCTCCGCAATGTGTGGCCAAGGGAGCCGACGCCGTCGCCTTCCGCATTCGCGAACTGGCCAAGGAACACGACGTCCCGATCGTGGAGAACCCGCCGCTCGCTCGCGCCCTCTACGCTTCGATGGACATCGACGACACCATCCCCGCCGAACACTTCAAGGCCGTCGCCGAAGTCATCGGCTTCGTGCTGCGGCTGAAGCGGGGCAAGGGCGGTTGGAAGCCGGCGAGCTAGCCGCAAGCGAGTTGCTTGAGCATCCTCCACAAATCTGCCCTGCGCATCGGGGATAACACCTTTGTCGCTACCCAACCGACTTGTGGCTTTGCTAGACCTTGAGAAGGCCGATTCGGCGCGTTTTTCCCCGGGGCACCACCAAGCGCATGGCACCTCTGCCGCTCGACGAGGATAACTATCCCAACCCGCTGATGAACCGCGGCCGCAGCAGTGCCGGGTTGTGGCGCGTCGTCGCGCTCGCGGCGTTCTTCATCGCCGGCGCCATCCTCTTGGCGACGATGGGCGATCGCATTCCCGCCGACCTGATCCTGGTGTTCCTCGGGCTGCTCGCTGTCGTCGGCGTCTTCTGCCTGTTCGCCATCGCGGCGGGCCTGTTCCGCTTCTCGGCCAGCGAGGACACCCAGACCCTCAGCCGCGCCGTGGTCGACAGCCTGCCGTTCGGCGCGCTGGTCACCGATCGCGAAGGCAAGATCAGCTACGTCAACGCCCATTACGGCGAGTTCGCCGGCGGCCTCACCGACGGCGTTCCCGTCTCGGTGCCCCGGCTGTTCGCAGGCGAGCCGGAAGCGTCGGAGGCGGTCTATCGGCTTGCACGCGCCGCTCGAGACGGCCGCCCAGCAATCGAGGATATCCGCATCATCGGCGGCCTGGGTGGCTCGGTCGGCGGCTCGACCAAGCCATTCTGGTACCGCGTCGGCGTCCGCGCACTGCCGACCATCGACGAGGGCGGCAAACCGCTGGTGCTGTGGACCGTGGAGGATATCACCCGCGACCGCGAGCGGCAGGACAACGCCTTCCTCGAGCTGCAGCGCGCCATCGACTATCTCGACCACGCCCCGGCCGGCTTCTTCTCCGCCGACGCCAAGGGCAGGGTGCAGTACCTCAACTCGACGCTGGCCGATTGGCTCGGCTACGACCTCGCGGAGTTCGAATCCACCGCCATCCGGCTCGACGACATCGTGCGCGGCGACGGCGCAAGCCTGTTGATGCGCGGCCGCTCGGATGGCGAAATCCGCACCGAGATCATCGATATCGACCTCGTCCGCCGCAACGGCACCAGCTTCCCGGTACGCCTGATGCATCGCGCCGCCCGCCTCGCCGATGGCGAACTGGGCGAGACCCGCACCCTGGTGCTCGATCGCCGTCAGGGCGCCGACAAGGAAGAAGCCCTCCGCGCCTCGGAAGTGCGCTTCTCGCGCTTTTTCAACGATACGCCCTTCGCCATCGCGACGCTGGACAAATCCGGCCGTATCATCCGCACCAACGCGCCGTTCAGCCGTATCTTCGACTGGTCGGGCAACGACAAATCCATCGACATGGAGCCGATGGCCGACCTCATCGCCGAGGGCAGCCGCGAGGCCTTCGCCAAGGCGGTGAACGCCGCGCTGGCCAGCCGCTCCGAGATCGAGCCGGTCGATGCGACGCTCACCCGCGGCAGCGACCACGCCGTGCGCCTCTACGTCTCCAGCTCCGAGGAAGCCGAAGGCGCTGCCGAGCGGATCAATGTGTACGCGCTCGACATGAGTGAGCAGCGCAAGCTCGAGGCGCAGTTCGCGCAGGGCCAGAAGATGCAGGCCGTCGGCCAGCTCGCCGGCGGCGTCGCGCATGACTTCAACAACGTGCTGACCGCCATCATCGGCTTCACCGACCTGCTACTGCTGAAGCATAAACCAGGCGACCCGTCCTTCGCCGACCTGATGTCGATCAAGAACAGCGCCAACCGGGCCGCCGGGCTGACGCGCCAGCTGCTGGCGTTCTCGCGCCGCCAGACGCTGCGGCCGCAGGTGCTGGAAGTGCCGGGCCACCTCGACGACCTGACGGTGCTGCTGAAGCGCCTGATCGGCGAACAGATCACCCTCGACGTCGAGCACTCTGCCGCTGTCTGGCCAGTGAAGGCCGACCTGGTGCAGCTTGAGCAGGTGGTGGTCAATCTCGTGGTCAACGCCCGCGACGCCATGCCGAACGGCGGTGCCATCACGCTGCGCACCCGCAACGTCACCGAGCAGGAAGCGCAGGGCTTCACCTATACCGGCATGCCGCCGGCCGATTACGTGCTGATCGAGGTGGAAGACACCGGCACCGGCATGCCGCCGGAAATCCTCGAGAAGATCTTCGAGCCGTTCTTCTCCACCAAGGAACTCGGCAAGGGCACCGGCCTCGGCCTTTCGACGGTGTATGGCATCGTCAAGCAGTCGTCGGGCTTCATCTACACCGACTCCGTAGTCGGCAAGGGCACCACCTTCCGCATCTTCCTGCCGCGCTACATCCCCAACGAGGGCGAGACGCCGGTCAAGCAGGTGGTAGCGCAGGTCAAGGACCTCACCGGCCACGAGCGCATCCTGATCGTCGAGGACGAGGACAGCGTCCGCGCCTTCTCCGCCCGCGCGCTTCGCACTACCGGCTATGAGGTGTTCGAGGCCGATTCCGGCGACGAGGCGCTCGATGTGCTGGAGGAGCTCGACTACAAGATCGACCTGATGATCTCGGACGTGGTGATGCCCGAGATGGACGGCCCGACGCTGCTCACCAAGGTGCGCGAGCGGATGCCTGAGCTGAAGGTGATCTTCGTTTCAGGCTATGCCGAGGAGAATGTCCGGCAGGACATTGCCGACAACCAGAGCGTCGAGTTCCTGCCCAAGCCGTACTCGCTCGACCAGATCAACACCAAGGTCAAGGACGTGCTCGGCAAGGTGGAGCAGGGGCAGGAGTAGCTCCGCGGTAGCGTTTTCGTCCGGCTCGGCCTATATGCCGGTGATGGATACCAGCCTCCCCAAGATCGACCAGTTCCTCGCCGCCCTCGAAAGCGCCGTCGCCGATGGCAGCTTCGTGCGCCTGGCGTTGCGCCTGCCGTTCGGCGCCGACGAGACGCTGAAGAGCGTCGACATCAAGCCCGCGACCATTCGCGGCGACATCAAGCTCAGCTTCACCTTTCACCACCAGACCCGCGACCTGACGCAGAACCATCCGCCTACCGGCGCGATCGGCCAGCTCAAGCGGCTGATGGAAAAGGACTTTCACCAGGCCTTCCTGTTCACCACGGCGTTCGACCTGCAGTTCGACAGGCAGGGTAAGTCGCCCCGCCTGAAGCAGACCGAGGCGACCAGCAAGGCCCCCGCCTCGCTCGCGCACGACCGCGCCAAGGCCCGCCCGATCCCCGCCGCGGGCAAGGCTTGGCTGACCGAACTGGGCGTCACCGGTGCCGATGGCATGGTGCTGAAGGCGGCCGGCGACAAGTTCCGGCAGATCAACCGCTATGTCGAAATCCTTGGTCCGTTGTTGACGGCGATTCCGGCTGAGCGGTTGAAACGGGTGGTCGATATGGGGGCCGGGAAGGGGTACCTGACCTTCGCGGTGGCTGACTACCTGGCCCAGAAATCCATGGCTTCGACCGCGGTGGTTGGCGTCGAATTCCGCGACGATCTCGTGAAATTCTGTAACGAGACTGCTCGAGCTACCGGCGTGGGCAATCTCAGCTTCGAGCAAGGCACCATCGAGAACTTCGACTCCGCCGGAGCCGACGTTCTCATCGCGCTCCACGCCTGTGACACCGCCACGGACGACGCCATCGCAAAGGGCATCTCCGCCGGCTCGGAGCTGATCGTCGTCGCCCCGTGCTGCCACAAGCAGATCCGCCGCGAGATGGAGACTTCGAACCACGGCAACGCGCTCGATTTCGTCACCCGCCACGGCATCTTTCTCGAGCGCCAGGCCGAGATGGTCACCGACGCCATGCGCGCCATGATCCTCGAGCACTTCGGCTACTCGACCAAGGTGTTCGAGTTCATCTCGGACGTGCATACGCCCAAGAACGTGCTGATCGTGGCGACCAAGACGAGACGCGGCAAGGATGCTGCGCCGCTCAGGAAACTCGCGGACGCCAAGGATTTCTTTGGTATCCGCCGACACTACCTCGAGGATGCTGTGGGGCTCTAGGCCTCAGCCCAGATACGGCGCCAAAGCCTCGGCCAGCGGCTGCTCGTTGGTCCAGTGCACAGCGGACCAGCCTCGCTGCCGAGCCCCCTCGACATTGGCGAGGGTGTCGTCGACGAGCACGATGTCGGTCGGGTCCGCGCCCGCAATATCCGCGGCCTGGTCGAAGAACTCTGCGGCCGGTTTCCGGCAACCCAAGGCCGCCGAGTAGATGATGCCGTCGACGTGCTCGCCGAGGCCCACCTTCTGCATCAGGTAATCAGCGCGCATGTGCTCCTGGTTGGTGGCGAGAAACACCGGCACACCTCGCTGCCGATACTGCTTCACCGCGGCGAGTACAGCCACATCGACCCGCGAGTCGTTCTCGAACCAGTAGGCGATCAACCTCGAGACCGAGACCTTGGGAGCGATCTCCATCAGGACTGGCGCCAGCCGCTCGGTCAGTCCTTCGCGTCCGGTGACGATGGCCTCCCAGAACGGCGTGAAGAACACCTCCCTCAGCCTGTCGGGCGACAGGCCGAGATCCGTTTCCAGCTCGGCGAACAGATGCCTGCCATCCGTCGGGCGGCCGCTGACCAGCACGCCGTCGACGTCCATCATCAGCACCTTGGCCGGCGCGGCCACTAGGCGATGCGGCCATCGGGCAGCGGCGTACCCGGATCAACCAGTTTCTGGTCGGCCAAGCCGTCCCAGAAGGCGGCGGGGATGGCGGTGTTCCACCACTTGAGGATGCCGTCGAGCTCGGCTGGGGATTTCGGGCCGGTCAGCACCGAGACGACCGTCGGGTGAGCGACGCCGAACTGGAGGGCGGCGGCCCCTAGCGGGATCTTGTGGGCGTCGCAGAGGGCGGTGAGCGCCTTCACCTTCTCGACGATATGAGGCGGCGCTTCCTGGTAGCGGCCGGTGTCGGGTCCCCAAATGTTGAGGCCCGCAAGGATGCCGGCGGCGAAGGGGCCTGCCGCGATCACCGACGTCCCGCGCTCGGCGCAGGTGGGGAACAGCGTCTCGAGGGGGGATTGCTCGAGCAGGTTGTAGCGGTTGGCGAGCAGGAACACGTCCCAGTCGCCGATGTCGAAGGACTGCAGCAGGATCGGCACTTCGTTGACCCCGAGGCCGATGGCCTTGATGTCGCCGTTGCGACGCAGCTCGTCGAGCGCCCGGTAGCCGCCGCCAGCCAGGTCGGCCCAGTGCTTCTTGTAGCCCTCTTCGCCGTGCGATTTCGTGCCGATATCGTGGACCAGCAGGATTTCGACATGGCCCAGGCCCAGCCGCTGCAGGCTGTCCTCGTAGGAGCGCATCACGGCGTCATAGGTGTAGTCGTAGGCGATCTCGAACGGGAACGGATAGGTCCAACCGCGCGGCACCGACCGCGTCGCTTCCGAGCGCACCGGCCGCAGCATGCGGCCGACCTTCGTGGAGATCGCGACGTCATCGTGCCGGTAGCGCAGGGCATCGCCCATCAGGTGCTCGGAACGCCCGTCTCCATAGTGGGGAGCAGTGTCGTAGTAGCCGATGCCGGCATCGAGCGCGGCTGAGACCAGGGCGCGCGCCTGCTCGTCGGGAACTTCGTTGCCCATCATGCCGGCGAGCGTCGCGCCGCCAAGGCCCAGTTCGGTGATTTCGAGGCTGGTGCGACCGACCTGGCGCGTCTTGAAACTCGTGGCACTCATATACTGCTCTACTCCCTGGCCCAACGGCGGCGGACACTGACATGTTAGTGGCATCGGGTAAACCAGCCAAAGGGCTTAGGGCAAGGGGGAACCTTTCCATCAGTCGGGTTCTCCCCCTTGGCGGGGAGAGTGCGATTTCTTGGGCTTAGCCGTTTGGCTAAGCCTTAGAAATCGCAAGAGAGGGGGTGCGGAGCTTGTGTACCCTCCGCCAACCCCCTCTCTTGCGAAAACTAAGGACTTAGCTGCGCTAAGCTCAAGTTTTCGCTTTCTCCCCCGCCAAGGGGGAGATGAGGCGCGATGCTCCTCAGTCCTCCCGAAAGGCATGGCTCAGTTGCGCCGCCAGGGGCCCCAGCAGGTACGACAGCACCGTGCGGTCCGCGGTGCGCAAAAACGCCTCCGCCGGCATGCCGGGCACCAGGTGTTGCTGGTGCGGCAGGCGGGCCAGTTCGGATTCCGCAAGCTTCAGGCGGATCGAGAAATAGGCGACGCCCGTTGTCGGGTCGCGCGACAGATCGGGGGAAATGGATTCGACGCTGGCGGCGAGTTCCGGCGTCGTCCGCGCGTCCAGCCCGACCAGCCGCACCGATGCCGCCTGGCCCACCGTCAGCTTGTCGACATCGAGCGGCGAGACGCGCGCCTCCAGCGCGAGGCGGTCGGAGCGCGGCACCACCTGCATCAGCGTCTCGCCCGCCGACACCACGCCGCCCACCGTGCGGACGATCGACTCGTGCACGATGCCGGCCTGCGGCGCCCGGATCTCGAGCTTCGCCAGCCGGTCCTCGGCGGCGATCTTCTGCTGCAGCAGCTCGGCGATCTGCAGGCCGACGTTGCGCAGGTCTTCCAGCACGCCTGCGCGGAAGGTGGCGGTGTTTTCGGCGATCTTGGCGCGGCTGCCGGCAATGGCGGTTCGCGCCGAAGCGATCTCGGCGGTGAGGTTGCCCGCCTCGCCTTCGAGCCGCGCCAACTCGCGCTTCGAGCTGTTCAGCCGGCTCGCCTCGACGAGGCCGTCCTTGAACAGCGTCTCGGAGTCGCCGACTTCATCGGAGAGGATGGCGACCTGCCGGGCAACCGCGGCCTGCTGCGCCTCCAGCCCGACGATCTGCTCGCCGAGCTGCCCGATCTGCTCCTCGAGTTGCGTGGCGAGCCCGGCCTGCGCATCGGCACGGCTCTGGCGCAGTCCCTCCTGCGCGGCGAGCAGTTGGTCGAGGGTCGCGCGATCCGGCCAGCTATCGAGGCTGGCGGGAAGCGTCAGGTGGTCGTTACCAATACTCTCGGCGGTCAGCCGCGCTTCCAGGGCAAAGGCGGCGCTCAACTGCGAGACGATCACCGCGAGGTTGGCGGAGACCGTCGTGCTGTCGAGCTGCAGCAACAGCTGTCCCGCGGTCACCGGGTCGCCGTCCTTCACCAGGATCGCCGCCACCACGCCGCCTTCGGGATGCTGCACGCGCTTGGTACCTTCAAGCGGCACCACGGTGCCCTGCGCGATTACCGCGCCGGCGATCTCGGTGGTGCCGGCCCAACCGCCAAGCGCGCCGATGAACAGCGCGATGGCGCCGAGGCCGGCAAGGGCGTGGCGCCGGAGGCTGCGGATCGGGTCAGCCATGGACCCGCACCTCCTCGATGCGTGGGGCAGGGGCGGTGACCTGCCGCAGCACTTCGTCCTTGCTGCCGAAGGCGCTCTGCCGCCCATTCACCACGTAGATCAGCTTGTCGCAGACGGCGATGGCGCTCGGCCGGTGGGCGATGACGATCACCACCGCACCCCGATGCTTGGCCGCCGTGAGTGCATTGGTCAGGGCGGTGTCGCCGGCGAAATCGAGATTGGCGTTCGGCTCGTCCAGCACCAGGAGGAAGGGATCGCCGTAGAGTGCCCGGGCGAGGCCGATGCGCTGGCGCTGGCCAGCGGAAAGAGCCGCGCCGCGAGCCCCGATACGGGTGTCGTAGCCATCGGGCAGGCCGGTGATCAGTTCGTGCACACCGGCAAGCCGCGCCGCCTTCAGCACGCCGTCGCTGTCGGTATCCGGCCGGAACCGGGCGATGTTCTCGGCAACGCTCCCGTCGAACAGCCCCACGCTCTGCGGCAGGTAACCGATCCGCCGGCCAATCTGCATCGGTTCGTAGTGGGCCAGTTCCGAGCCATCGAGCCGCACCTCGCCCTGCAGCACCGGCCAGATGCCGACCAATCCACGCGCCAGCGAGGTCTTGCCCGAACCGGAAAGGCCGAGCACGCCCATCGCCTCACCTGCCGCGAGGGTGAAGTTGACGCCGGAGATGAGGGGAGGCCCCTGCAACACTGGTCCAGTGGCGAACTGGCGGACCTGCAGGGTGAATTGGGGGTCGGGCAGGCTCAGGCGGGGCGCTTCCGCCGGCTGCGCCGCCAGCAGCACTTCTGTCCGCTGCAAGGCCTGACGGGCGGCTGCGAGGCCACGCCATTGCGCGACCACCTGTTCAACCGGCGCCAGGGCTCGCGAGGTGACGATCGAGGCAGCGATCATCAGCCCCGCCGAAAGCTCGCCGCGGATCACGAGGTAGGCGCCCAGAGCTAGTACGGCCGATTGCAGTAGAAAGCGGAACGATTTCGTTACCGATGAGTAGAGCGCGCCGACATCGCCGGCCCGGTTTTGCACCGCCGACAGCGCCTCTGACCGGGTCCGCCAACGCTCCGTTACGTCGTCGAGCATGCCCATGGCGAACACGGGTTCGGCGTTGGCGCGGGCATCTTCGCCCAGCGACTGGCGCCGGGTCAGCGCCGCCGCCGTTTCGGCCGTTGGCCGTCCGGAGAGCCGCTCGTTGATCACCAGCAGCGTGGTCGCCACCAACGCGCCGCCCGTCGCCAGCCAGCCCAATGCAGGGTGGAACAGGAAGACGATCAGCAGGTAGACCGGTAGCCACGGCAAATCGAACAACGCCAGCGGACCGGACCCGCCGACGTACTGCCGGATGCTATCGAGATCGCGCACGGCATCGGGGCGCGCTACGCCCAGCGGTGTCAGTCCGGCTCGTAGCGAGGCGCGAAACACATCGGGGGCCACCGAGGCCTCCAGTGCGCCGGCAAAGCGCGAGGCCATGCGCGAGCGCAAGAGGTCCAGCAGGGCGAGGAAGGCGTAGACCCCGGCGACCAGCGCAAACAGCGCCACCAGCGTCGGCACGGAGCGGCTGGCCAGCACGCGGTCATAGACCTGCAGCATGAACAGCGGGCCGGTCAGCACCAGGAGGTTGGTGCAGAGGCTGACGATGCCGAGCGCCAGCAGCGGGAACCCGGTGCGCCTCAGGAGGGCGCGGACGACGCTTTCGCGCCGGGCGCCGTTCGACATTTCGATACCTCGTCGCTGCCCGGTTGGGCGAGTGCCGTGGAGTCTCTGTGCCCGGGAGCCATGCATGAACCGGCGCCCTCGGATAGCAGCCATGCTGAAACGGCATATCCGGGATTGGGTGGGAATGAAAAAACCCCGGAACACGGGGGCTCCGGGGCTTAGGTATTGCGGGGTTGGTGCCGCAATTTTCAGCAGCCGGGACTTGGGGCGTCCGGTGCTGAATTGAGAGGCAGCGTCAGACGATCCAGTCCGACGATGCCAGAAGGGAATCGAGCGTGGCGCCGTTGAGCCCCATGGCGAGCGCATCGCCGTGGGCATCGGCGACGCGGATCTCGACGTGATAACCACTGCCGTCGACGTCGATGCCGAGGCTGTCATAGGTGTCGCCGCCACTGGCCGCCGCCTCGCGGAATGCCGAGAGGAACGCAGCAGGCGACGAGAAGCCCGTCAGCCCGATATCCAGCCGGTCGCCAGACTTGAGCGAGAAGTCCTCGACCGTGTCGTGGCCGGCCGAGAACACGAATGTGTCAGCGCCCGAGCCCCCATTGAGCAGGTCGATGCCGTCGCCGCCGAACAGCCGGTCGTTGCCGGTCTGGCCGTAGAGGTCGTCATCGCCATCGCCGCCCGACAGGTAGTCGTTCCCGGCACGGCCGAAGAAGCGGTCATTGCCGCCGAAACCGAAGAGCTCGTTGGCCGCGTCGTTGCCGGTGAAGCTGTTGTTGAGCGCGTTGCCGAAGCCGTTGACGTCGCGGGTGCCGGTCAGCTCCAGCGCCTCGTTCTCTGCGCCAAGGACGTAGGTATTGGCGGAGATGATACGGTCATATCCGGCGCCCGACAGCACCACGTCGTGGACGGAACTGATGACGATCCGGTCGGCGTCGTCGGTGCCGAAATAGGTGGTCGGCAGGTCGGTGAGGGTCGACGTGGCGACGGTGCCGTCGGCGAAGCGAAAGGCCTCGATGCCGCCGATGATGTCGTAGCTGCCGCCGGCCTTGTGGACCACGAAACGGCCCGAGAGGTCGCGGGTGAGCGTGTAATCGTCGCGATCGCCGGCGTAGGACAGGACGTCCGTGCCGAGGCCACCGTCGATGAGGTCGTTGCCCTTCGAAGCAACCACCAGGTCGTCGCCCTTGTCGGCGTACAGGCGGTCGCAGCCGGCGCCGCCGATCAGCGTGTCGGCTCCGGAATTGGCATGGAACTCGACGCCGGAATCGTCCGCGACGATGATCTCGGCCTTGGTCGTACCCGCGACGTTGGCGAAGGTCACGGTGTTGGCGTCGCGGTCGGTGGGGGCACCGTAGCTGGTGCCCTCGTCGTTCACGAACAGCGTCGGCGAAAGGTACGTGGCTTCGAGGGCCGTGCGTACCGAGCTCAGCACCTCGACCACGTTGTCATGGTCGTCGCCGCCGTGGAAGTTGATGTCGCGGTTGGTCTCGCGCACCTGGATGGAATTGTTGGCCTCGCTGGTCCAGCTGGCGAACAGCAGAGCATGGCGGGTGTCGAAGGCCTCGAGCCCGACCAGCCCACTGTCGTAGAGCGCCTTGAGCTGGAAGGCATAACCGTTGCCGCCATCCCCCTTGTTCACCGCGCCATCGACCGAGAGATTCGAGGCATCGAGGAAGATCGATTGCGAGAAAGTGAAGCCGTTGGAGGGGGCGTTCTCGATGTCGATGTCGAACAGCTTCACGTGGCTGGTGGCCGACAGCGAGATGACGTTCGAGCGATCAAAGGCCGACGAGACGTTGTTGAAATTGCCCGGATCCTGTTCGGCCAACCCAGATTGCACGGTGAAGCCGCCGAGCTTGACGTTCTCCGCCACCTCGATCTTCTGCACCGAGGCAATGGTGGAGAAATCGAAGGCCAGCCCGTTGGTGAGCCGCACGGTGTTGCCGTTGACCGAGGCGACCTCGACCATCGACGTACGCAGCGGCTTGTCTTCGCGCCACTGGGTGTCGCCGATCGAGTCGAGGTAGGCGTCGGTGTTCTCGAGCTCGATCCACAGGTGATCGCCGGTCTGCAGCGCGGACGCATCGTCCATATGCAGGTACATCGAGCCTTTGCTCGCCGCCTCGCTCAGCGAGAAAGCGCCCGAGTAGCTCGGCACGTCGATGACGCCGCCCACCTGGAAGGCGCCGCCGGCCCGGGCATTGCCGACGAGGTCGATGGTCGTCGCCCCCGATCCGGTGCCCATCACCGTGACGTCGTCGCGGTTGATGACGACGGTCTGGTCGAACTCGAAGGTGCCGGCGCCCAGCAGGATGGTTTCGCCGGCTGGTGCTGAGTTGACAATGGCCTGCAGCTCGGCCGCAGAGGTCGAGGCGGAAACGGTGATCATTGGGGGAGTACCTTTCGCAACTAGTGGAGTGGACGCGAATGCCTCCCTTTTGCACCGCGACGGCAGTGTTCCCGCTTGGCGCTAACCCCGGCTGAGGCCGATCGATAAGATTTGCGTCAAAAGCCGCAGGGAACACGTGCCCAACCTCGCCCGCCAATCTGGGCGGTGAGGGGGCCGAAATGTGCACGCTGTGGAAAAGTTGCCGATATGCAAGAGCCGGGCACTGGGCCCGGCTCTGAAGCAGTCATCGATCGGCGGTCGGGCCGCCTAGAGCTGGCGGATTTCCACCGGCCGGTCCTTGTTCCAGGCCACCGCGTTGCGCAGCGGCAGACCGAACTGGGCTTCCTCGATCTCGAACACGTCGCCGGGTTCGGTCTTGATGCCGTCGGCAAAGCTCAGCGTCGCGGTGCCGAACATGTGGACGTGGATATCGCCCGGCTGGCGGAACAGGTCGTACTTGAAGTGGTGGTACTCGAGGTTGGCGATGGTGTGGCTCATGTTGTCCTCACCCGAGAGGAACGGCTTTTCCCACACCACCTTGCCGTCGCGCAGGATGCGCGACATGCCTGAGACGTTCCGCGGCAGCTCGCCGACGCGCAGCTCCGGCCCGAACGAGCACCAGCGGAGCTTGGAATGCGCGAGGAACAGGTAGTTCACCCGCTCGGTGACATGGTCGGAGAACTCGTTGCCGAGGGCAAAGCCGAGCCGGAAGGGCGTGCCGTCCTTGCTGATATAGTAGATGCCGGCGATCTCGGGCTCTTCGCCGGCGTCCTTGGCGAAGGCAGGCGAGGGGATGGGCTTGCCGGGCGCCGCCACGACATAGCCGTTACCCTTGTAGAACCACT
Organism: Devosia sp. P1_H9; assembly: GCF_056405135.1. Taxonomy (NCBI): domain Bacteria; kingdom Pseudomonadati; phylum Pseudomonadota; class Alphaproteobacteria; order Hyphomicrobiales; family Devosiaceae; genus Devosia; species Devosia sp. P1_H9. The sequence goes on along the minus strand of NZ_JBFUCQ010000011.1, from coordinate 75,206 downwards.
CCGGCTGCACGCCGGTCTCGCCCGGCTTGGGCTTGCCGCCCTCGAGGCCCATGCGGAACATCTTCATCGAATCCGTCAGTGGCGCCTCGGCCTGCTGCTGGTTCGACTTGTGCATGGCGTCGCGGGTCGAGGCCGAGCCGAGATGGGTGAGGCCCGTGCCGGTGACATAGAGGTGCGCCGGATCGGGATGGTCGACAGGGGCCAGCAGCCGGCCTTCCTTGGCGAGCGCTTCGCGATCGAGCTTGGCGCCAAGGCCTTTCTCGATCACCACGGCGCGCAGCGACAGGCCGCGTTCGGTGGCTTCGCTGGCCAGCGCATAGACGCTGGTAGCTCCGGTCACGACGCTGGTCAGGCCGCCTTCGGTAGCGCCGACGGCCCGGGCGCCCTTGTCGTCCTCGAACTGGATGAGATGCATGAAGCCCATTCTCTCGGTTTTCGTTGCCGCCCTATAGCGCGAGCGCCGGACGATTGCATTTGGATTTTGGATGTAGATCGCACTTGCGGATGCCCAAGGGGCGTACGGCGCGAATCGGGCTGCATCGGTGCGTAAGGCACAACGAATTTACCCCCTTGACGTTTTGGAAACGAAATGAGAACAAACTGCGTACATTAGATGGACAGATATCGGTTTGCGCGGCGCGAACCGAAGTGGAATAAGGGGAGATGGTTATGGCTGCTGCTGTGACGCCACTGCGGGTTATTGAGGGATCGATGGATAAGGACAAGGCGCTGGCTGCAGCGCTGAGCCAGATCGAGCGGAATTTCGGCAAGGGCACGGTGATGCGTTTCGGCGAGGGCGCCATTGCCCAGGTCGAAGCGATTTCCACCGGTTCGCTCGGGCTCGATATTGCGCTCGGCATTGGCGGGCTGCCCAAGGGTCGTATCGTTGAAGTGTTCGGGCCGGAAAGCTCGGGCAAGACGACACTGGCGCTGCACGTGGTAGCCGAGGCCCAGAAGAAGGGCGGCATCGCCGCGTTCATCGACGCCGAGCATGCGCTCGACCCGATCTACGCCCGCAAGCTTGGGGTGAAGGTCGACGAACTGCTGATCTCGCAGCCCGATACTGGCGAGCAGGCGCTGGAAATCGCCGACACGCTGGTGCGCTCCGGCGCGGTGGACGTTCTGGTGGTCGACTCGGTTGCCGCGCTGACGCCGAAGGCCGAACTCGAAGGCGAGATGGGCGATTCGATGCCGGGCCTGCAGGCCCGCCTGATGAGCCAGGCGATGCGCAAGCTTACCGGCTCGATCTCCAAGTCGAAGGCCATGGTGATCTTCATCAACCAGATCCGCATGAAGATCGGCGTGATGTACGGCTCGCCCGAGACCACGACGGGCGGCAACGCGCTGAAGTTCTATTCCTCGGTCCGCCTCGACATCCGCCGCATCGGCGCGATCAAGGAGCGCGAGGAAGTCATCGGCAACCAGACCCGCGTCAAGGTGGTCAAGAACAAGCTTGCCCCGCCGTTCCGCCAGGTCGAATTCGACATCATGTATGGTGAAGGCATCTCGAAAACTGGCGAACTGCTCGATCTCGGCGTGAAGTCGGGCCTCGTCGAGAAGTCCGGCGCCTGGTTCTCCTACGACAGCCAGCGGCTGGGGCAGGGGCGCGAGAACTCCCGCCAGTTCCTCAAGGACAACCCGCAGATCGCCGACCAGATCGAAAAAGGCGTCCGCGAAAGCTCAGGCGTCCTGGCCGAAGCCCTCCTGGCCGGCCCCGAAGGCGATGAGGCTGACGACGGCGAGGCGTGATCGGTTCCCGCTGCACAACGAGTTCAAGGGCGCCCAGGTGGCGCCCTTCTTCATTTGGGACTGGCCTCATTGCCGCTTGCCCACGGGCCGTCCGCTAGACCCTACTCGTGTCCCAATCTCACCCACCCACCAGCCGTCATCCCGGCGAAAGCCGGGACCCACTGCTCGGACGGCTGGGTTAGCACGGGCCGCGCCGGTCCATCACAGCAAGGGGACAAATCAGCGCGAGTGGAACGGCCGGAGCATTGGGTCCCGGCTTTCGCCGGGATGACGGCCGGTGGCGGAAACGGGCATGGCTGAAGCGGCTTCGGCCGCCAATATGTGGCATCCTGCAACCCCTGCGCTGGACACAACCGCGACCCCCGCGATAGAAGGCCTTTCCTGTTGTTCTTGGCGGGGCCGCGGCCTCGCCATTTGTCTGTAAGAGACCCGTCATGACGAGCGTGAACGATATCCGGTCGAGCTTCTTGGGCTACTTTGCCAAGAACGGTCACGAGGAAGTTGCCTCGAGCCCGCTGGTGCCGCGGAATGACCCGACCCTGATGTTCACCAATGCCGGCATGGTGCAGTTCAAGAACGTCTTCACCGGCGTCGAGAAGCGCCCGTATTCGACGGCGACCACCTCGCAGAAATGCGTGCGTGCCGGCGGCAAGCACAATGACCTCGACAATGTCGGGTTCACCGCGCGGCACCACACCTTCTTCGAGATGCTCGGCAACTTCTCGTTCGGCGACTACTTCAAGGAGCACGCGATCGAGCTGGCCTGGAACCTCCTGACCAAGGAGTGGGGCCTGCCCAAGGAGAAGCTGACCGCGACGATCTACCAGGACGACGACGAGGCGATGGCGCTCTGGAAGAAGATTTCCGGGCTGCCCGAGGAGCGCATCGTGCGGCTCGGCGCCAAGTCGAATTTCTGGCAGATGGGCGACACCGGCCCGTGCGGCCCGTGCTCGGAGATCTTCTACGACCACGGCGACAAGTACTGGGGCGGCCCTCCGGGCTCGCCCGAGGAAGATGGCGATCGCTTCGTCGAGATATGGAACCTCGTGTTCATGCAGTTCGAGCAGGCTGCTGACGGCTCCCGCACCGGGCTGCCGCGTCCCTCGATCGATACCGGCGCCGGGCTCGAGCGCGTCGCCGCGGTGATGCAGGGCACCAACAACAATTATGAGATCGACCTGTTCAAGGCGCTGATTTCGTCGGCGCAGCAGGCCATCGGCTTCAATGGCGAGAGCAGCAATGCCAGCCTCCGCGTCATTGCCGACCACCTGCGCTCGATGAGCTTCCTTATCGCCGAAGGCGTGCTGCCCTCGAACGAAGGTCGCGGCTACGTGCTGCGCCGCATCATGCGCCGCGCCATGCGCCACGCGACGCTGCTCGGCGCCAGCGAACCGGTGATCCACAAGATCGTGCCGACGCTGGTGCGCGAGATGGGCCAGGCCTATCCCGAGCTGGTGCGCGGCGAGGCGATGATCACCGAGACCGTCGAGCTCGAGGAGAACCGGTTCCTCAAGACGCTCGGCCGCGGCCTGCAGATTCTCGCCGACGAGACCAAGGACCTCGGCGAAGGCGGCGTGCTGGCCGGCGGCACCGCGTTCAAGCTCTACGACACGTTCGGCTTCCCGCTCGACCTGACGCAGGACGCGCTGCGTACCCGTGGCATCAGCGTCGACACCGTCGGCTTCGATGCCGCGATGGCCGCGCAGAAGGCCGAGGCGCGGAAGAGCTGGGCCGGTTCGGGCGAAGCCGCGACCGACCTAGTGTGGTTCTCGATCGCCGACAAGGTCGGCCCGTCGGAGTTCCTCGGCTACGAAACCGAGGACGCCGAGGGCGAGATCGTCGCCCTGGTGAAGGACGGCAAGGAAGTCGACAGCCTCAAGGCCGGCGACGAAGGCTTCGTCGTGCTCAACCAGACGCCGTTCTACGGCGAGAGTGGTGGCCAAGTTGGCGACACCGGCCGGCTGGTAGCCGAAGGCGTCGCGGTGACCGTCACCGAGACCACCAAGCATCACGGCGTGTTTGCTCACCATGTGAAGGTGGACGAAGGCACGCTGAAGCGCGGCCTGGGCCTTGCGCTGCATGTAGATCATGCGCGCCGCACGGCGATCCGCGCCAACCACTCGGCCACACACCTGCTGCATGAGGCGCTCCGTATCGTGCTCGGCGATCACGTGGCGCAGCGCGGCTCGCTGGTTGCGCCGGACCGGCTGCGCTTCGACTTCGTCCACACCAAGGCGATCTCGCCGCAGGAACTGGCCGAGATCGAGGACATCGCCAACGATATCGTGCTGCAGAACACGCCGGTCGAAACCCGGCTGATGAGCGTCGAAGACGCCAAGTCGTCGGGCGCCCGTGCATTGTTCGGCGAGAAGTACGGCGACGAAGTGCGTGTCGTGTCGATGGGCCTCCCCACCGGAAACGGGCTCGGCTGGTCGGTCGAGCTTTGCGGCGGCACCCATGCGCGCCGTACCGGCGATATCGGGCTGATCTCGGTGGTGGCCGAAGGCGGCGTCGCCGCCGGCGTCCGCCGCATCGAGGCGGTCACCGGCAAGGCAGCGCGGCATCGCGGTAACGACAACGTACGGATCGTCGAGAACGCCGCGAACCTCTTGCGTTCCGGCCCGCACGAAGTGCTTGAGCGCATCGAGACGCTGCAGGACAACTTCAAGAAGGCCGAGCGGGCGCTGAGCGATGCCAACAAGAAGCTGGCCTTAGGTGGCGGGCAGGGCGCCAGCGCCCCGGCAGCCGATGACAGCGTCAACGGCGTCACCTTCGTCGGCCGCGCCGTCGAGGGGATTTCGCCCAAGGACGTGAAGGGGCTCGTCGATACCGAAAAGAAGCGGATCGGTTCGGGCGTGGTTACGGTTGTGCTGAAGGGCGAGGACGGCCGCGGCACCGTCGCCGTCGGCGTCACCGACGACCTGACCGGCAAGTACGCGGCGGGCGAACTGGTGAAGTTCGCCACCGTGGCACTCGGCGGGCAGGGCGGCGGCGGCCGCCCCGACATGGCGCAGGGCGGCGGTCCGGATGGCGGCAAGGCCGACGCGGCGATCGCGGCGGTGCGCGCGGCGCTCTAAACGGGGTCCGGTCCCGGGCCCTTGAAGGTATCGGGCGAGGGGTTGTCCCGGCGCGCCCGATACTCGGCCCAGCGGCCGGCGATGCGGGCCCGTGCCCCATCGCTGAACACATTGGCGAGCCCGGCGGCAACCACGACGCCGAGCCCCGCCAGCCCGAGCGCATCGGGCACTTCGGCGAAGAACAGCGCGCCGAACAGCAGCGCCCACACCACCTGGCTATACTGCATCGGCGCGACGCGGCTGGCCGGGGCGAGCGACACGGCGGCGATCTGCAGCAGGTAGCCGATGCCGCCGAGAATGCCGCAGACCAGCAGCGCGCCGAGCAGCATCCAACCGGGCCAGATGAAGCCGAAGATCACCAGCCCGATGGCGTTGGCGGCGAGCGTGAAGAGGCCGGGCAGCGCGAACAGGCTGACCTTGCGCTCCTCGCCCGAGATGAGCCGCATGGCGGTGACCGAGATGGCCGCGCTGACCGCGCAGCCGAGCGCCGTGAGGTGGCCGAGTTCAAGCTCGCGGAAGCCCGGACGCACGACCAGCAGGACACCGAGGAAGCTGATGATCACCAGTGCCCAGCGATCGAGCGCGACCCGTTCGCCCAGGATGAACACCGAAAGGATGGTGGTCATCACCGGGATCAGGAAGACGAGGCAGTAAGCCTCGGCCAACGGGATGGTGACGAATGAATAGGTGATCAGCATGGAGCTCGCCGTGCGGCAGACGGCAATGAGCACCAGGAGCCAGGGGCGCTTGAACTTGAACGTGTCGCGCCAGCGCTCGGTCTTGGGCTTGGAAAACAGCGCAGGAATGACCGAGAACACGGTGGTGAAGAGGCCGATCTCGAACACGCTGAGGTCGGCGCCCAGGCCTTTGATCATGGCGTCGGCGGTGGAATAGACGCCATAGGCGATGAGGGCGCAAAGCACCCCGAGCGAGGCGGGCGTGAGGCTGCGCAACATCTACTTCCCCGTCGCCGGCGCCTCGTCGGCGTCGCTGCGGCGCGGCAGGTTGGCATCCTCACCCAGTGGCGCACTGACTTCGGAGATGGCGCTGGCCGGACCGAACACCGACAGGCGGGAGAAGATGCGGATACGGGTCTCGTCGGACATCACGTTGAGGATGCCGCCGAAGGCCACGACCACGAGGCCGCAATAGGCGACGGTGTCGGGGAACTCGTGGAAGAAGATGGCGCCGAAGACCACCGCCCAGGCGATCTGGCTGTACTGCGCCGGCGCGATCTGGCTCACCGGGGCACGGCGGGTGGCGGCGATGAACAAGATGTTGCCGGTGCCGCCGAGCGCGCCGATGGCCAGCAGCAGGGCGAACTCTTCCCACGTCGGCCAGTGGAAGGTCGGCAGCATCAGGATGCCGTTGACCAGCACGATGTAGCCAAGCGGCCAGCCGAGCAGGCTGACGCGCTTTTCGACCGGCGCGACCTTGCGCAGCGTCGTGGTGGTAATGCCGCCCATCAGCGCCGCGCCGAGGGCGAGCAGGTGACCCAGTTGCAGGTCGCGGAAGCCGGGCCGCACCACCAAGAGCACGCCGAGGAAGCTGGCGCCGAGGAACAGCCAGCGCTGCCAGGTGACGTCTTCCTTGAGGATGGTTCTCGACAGCGCCACCACGAAGATCGGCGCGAGGAAGGCGATCGAATAGGCCTCGGCCAGCGGGATGTGGGTGAAGGCGTAGATGATGCAGAGGTTGCCGATGACGCCGGTGACACTGCGCAGCTGCACCAGCCACGGATGGCGCATGTGGTGGAACTGCCGCCAGTGCTCGCCCTTGGGCTTGGTGAAGATGGCCGGAAGGAAGGAAAACAGCGCCGTCCAGAAGGCGATCTCGAAAACCGACAGGCTCGTACCGAACCCTTTGATGATCGCGTCGCAGCAGGAATAGAGCAGATAGGCAATGAGCGAAAAAGCGACGCCGGAGGGCATCTTCGGATATCCAAACGGGGGAGGGACGCGGCTGGTATGGCAGATCGTATACGACGCGCTTATCGGGGCGTCGATGGGCGCCAAGGTCGCATCGGCTAATTATTTCGTCTCTATTTTGGAGCAGTCGTACTAGATTGCACGCACCCGGTTGTTGCGCGGTCCGTGTTCCAGTTCGACCAGTCCGAGGGCCTCGAGGACCGGGGTGACGTAGTTGGCGAAACGCCCGCGAAAGCCCTTCTTCAGCCCATACCAGCCGCCGACCGGATTGTCGGGTGAGCGGGCCCAAGCCTCCACGGTGCCGGGCTTGGCGTCCTTCTGTTCATCAGCGTTGCCGAGTTCCATCCAGTCCCCGTGCTGTTTCAGCATGGCGTGGAGGTCTTCGATGGCGCGAAGCTGGTAGCGGAGTTCGGTGCCCCCGGCGACGCAGACAAGCGCCGGCGGCACCGCGTCGGGCGCACGATAGAGCGTGATATCGCTCGAACCGGGTGGAGTCTTGAGCAACCACGGATCGTCTTTGGTACCTGCAGCCATCGCACCTGCCCTCGTTGACCGGAGCATATCTTTGCCGGACGACAGGGGAGTTAGTTTCTCTGCACAATTTGGTGAGGTGGAGCGGACCGTTCGGGACCACGGGCGCAACCAGGAATTATCTAGGTACCCAAGAGCTTGCGCTTGGAGAGGTCGACGAGTCGCTTCACGCGTTCCTGGACATAACCAAGGTAGAATTGTGTACCGCGACCTGACTCCCGGGCGCGCCGCCACCACAGCTCGGCGCCGGGTATCCGCCGCCTGAGCCACGGTTTCTTGCCGGCGAAATGGACAATGAAGGGTTGGCTCCATTGCAAGGCGACATAGTCTTCGAAACCGGGGAGGACAGAGACTGACTCGTCCGGCGTCATACTGTGCGCCAGCACATTCCAGCGAGGATCAAGCACTGCCATCTGGCCGGCCAGCAGGTGGTTGATCGCGCACTGATCGGCATAGCGCAGACCGTGGGCCTTCTGCTCGAGCACCTGGCCCATCTGGGTAGCGAAGTTCATCGCGCGCATTGCGTCCAGATCCATCAGCAGGACGCCTCCCTGACGATAGTCGCGTATCTGCTGTTCGGTCTCGAGTTCGAGGAAGTCCGTCAGATACGCGAAGAAATCGGCCCGGTGCCGATCCTTACCAGCAACCGGCTTCAGGGCCTCCTCGATCACGTGGCGGTCGATGACGGCGCCGACCGGCCTGCCATCGAGGGGCGCATCAAAGAGGTCCGCAAGGTCGGCTTCAACGACCACGTCGCTGTCGAGGTAGATGACCCGGGATTTGTCGGCCAGCACATCTGGCAGCGAGAACCTGCCAAGCGTCGAAGGCGGAAGACCGCTCACCCGGCCGAAGCGGTCCCAGGGATTTGCGAAAGGGTGCAGGTGGATCGTCACGGCACCACGTTGCCAGCCCCGGAGGCGCCGGCTCAGGCGGGTAGCCGGGCCCATGTAGAGCACATGATACTCGACCGGACGGTCGGTCTTTACCGTGGCGGCGATCGAGGTCGCGACGACCTCGATCATGGGCAGGAAGTTCCGATCGACGGCACTGGCGACGACGATCGGAGCTGGGTCGGTCATCGTCGCTTCGCAGGCGCCGATCAGGCAGCCATGGCCTTTTGCAGGTTGGCGTCGATGGCGTCGAGGAAGCCGAGGGTGGAGAGCCACTTCTGGTCGGGGCCAACGAGCAGGGCAAGATCCTTGGTCATCTGGCCGGCTTCGACGGTGTCGACGCAGACCTTCTCGAGGGTCAGCGCGAACTTCGCCAACTCTGCGTTGCTGTCGAGCTTGGCGCGGTGCTGGAGGCCACGCGTCCACGCGAAGATCGAGGCGATGGAGTTGGTCGAGGTCTCCTTGCCCTGCTGGTGCTGGCGGTAATGGCGGGTGACGGTGCCGTGGGCGGCCTCGGCCTCCACGATCTTGCCATCGGGGGTCATCAGCACCGAGGTCATCAGGCCGAGCGAGCCGAAGCCCTGGGCCACGATGTCGGACTGCACGTCGCCGTCGTAATTCTTGCAGGCCCAGACATAGCCGCCGGACCACTTCAGCGCCGAGGCGACCATGTCGTCGATCAGGCGGTGCTCGTACCAGATCTTCAGTTCGTCGAACTTGGCCTTGTAGTCGCTCTCGAAGATCTCCTGGAAGATGTCCTTGAAGCGCCCATCATAGGCCTTGAGGATGGTGTTCTTGGTCGAGAGGTAGCAGGGGACCTTGCGGTTGATGGCGTAGTTGAACGAGGCGTGCGCGAAATCGCGGATCGACTCGTCGAGGTTGTACATCGCCATGGCGACGCCGGCGCCGGGGGACTGGAACACTTCGTGCTCGATGACCTTGCCGTCGTCGCCGGTGAACTTGATGGTCAGCGTGCCCTTGCCCGGGAAGGTGAAATCGGTGGCCCGGTACTGATCGCCGAAGGCGTGACGGCCGACGATGATCGGCTGGGTCCAGCCGGGGACGAGGCGCGGCACGTTCGAGCAGATGATCGGCTCGCGGAAGATCACGCCGCCGAGGATGTTGCGGATCGTGCCGTTGGGCGACTTCCACATCTTCTTGAGCTTGAACTCTTCGACACGCTGCTCGTCGGGAGTGATGGTGGCGCACTTGATGCCGACGCCGTGCTTCTTGATGGCGTTGGCGGCATCGACGGTCACCTGGTCGTTGGTGGCGTCGCGGTTCTGCACCGAGAGGTCGTAATACTCGATGTCGAGATCGAGGTAGGGGAGGATCAGCTTGTCCTTGATCGCCTGCCAGATGATGCGGGTCATCTCGTCGCCGTCGAGATCGACGACCGGGTTGGCAACTTTGATCTTGGCCATGCGTAAGCTCCTCAGCGGCGCGGAAAATATGATGCGGGGGCTAATAGCATGAAATCGGCCGAGCGGAAGCGCCCGGCGGCCTTTCGGTTCCAGGATTTGAGGTGGTCGGGCGGTTCCGGCGTGGGTTTCGACCACGCGGGTAGTCCGCAGATGAAAGGCCGTCGCCACGCCGGAACTGTTCGGAGTTTTTGCGGGGACCATGGGGAAGCGTTCGCACGCCGTGCGCCAAGCACGGAAACGGTGGACGGGTGCCCATAGCCGCGGCCGCCAGGAGACGGCTCCCCCGGCACCGAAGTCGCCCCACCAGCCGTCCGTACGCGACCGCGCCCGTGTGGGTGACGGGAAGAGGATCGCATGGGTGAGGAGCACGGGGATAAGTTGGTGCGGATTTCCGGATCAGTTGACACCGTGCATATACACACTATCTATCCGCCCATGGATGATTTCACCCAGTGCATGGTTTCGAACAGCCGGATGGCGGCGCGGGCGATTACGCGGCGCTACGATGCCTATGCTCGGCCGTTCGGGATTACGTCGACCCAGTTCTCGTTGTTGGGGACGATCGTAGCGGCGGGCGAGCAGACGGTGAGCGAGCTTGCCGAGGCCCGTGGGTTCGAGCGCACAACGCTGACGCGCAATCTCGACCGGCTGGAGAAGATGGGGCTGATCAGTTCGCGGGCGGCGGAGCACGGCAACGGCCGGATCTGCGGGCTGACCGACGAAGGGCAGGCCCTGGTCAACGATCTACTGCCGCTGTGGCGCAAGGCGCAGGCGGAGATCCGCGAGGAACTCGGCGCCGATGGTTTCGACGACACACTGAAGACACTGAAGCGGCTTGCCGCCGTTTGATTTCCCCTTGGGCGGGCCGGGTTCCGGCGCTGCCCGTGTATCTACACTTGAACGGAGAACCCGATGACCTCTCAAGCTGATCCGATCGTCGTCACCGGCATGGGCGCCGTCAGCCCTCTAGGGGTTGGCGTGGACGTCAATTGGACTCGATTGATCGAGGGGCGGAGTGGGATCGGGCCAAATACCCGGTTCGACGTAACCGACTACAGCGCCAAGATCGCCGGGCTGGTGCCTGAGAAGGCTGATGATCCGGAGGGTTTCGATCCGCTGGTGGTGATCGACGCCAAGGATATCAAGAAGATGGGGCTGTTCATCCAGTACGGACTGGTGGCGGCACAGGAAGCGCTGAACCAGGCTGGCTGGCACCCGACGACACCGGAAGAGCGGGCGGCGACGGCAACGATCATCGGCTCGGGCGTCGGCGGCTCGCCGGTGATGGCACACGCGGTCGAGACGATCATCGAAAAGGGGCCGCGGCGGTTGTCACCGTTCACCGTGCCAGCGTTCCTGCCGAACCTCGCGGCGGGATGGATCTCGATCAATTACGGCTTCAAGGGGCCGATCGGGGCGCCGGTCACGGCCTGCGCGGCCTCGGCTCAGGCGATCGGCGACGGTATGCGGCTGATCCTGACGGGCGAGGCCGAAGTGGCGGTAGTCGGGGGCGCCGAGGGATCGGTGGACATGATCTCGGTGGGCGGATTCGGCGCGGCACGGGCGCTGGCGACCGCGTTCAACGACGATCCACAGGCAGCGTCGCGGCCATTCGACCGCCGGCGCGACGGCTTCGTGCTGGCCGAGGGTGCGGCGGTGCTGGTGATCGAGCGGCTGAGCCACGCCGTGGCGCGCGGCGCGACGCCGCTCGCGATACTCTCCGGTTACGGGACGTCGGCGGATGCCTATCATCTCACCTCCGGCGAGCCGACTGGCGCGGGAGCGCAGGTGGCAATGGCCAATGCGCTGAGGATGGCCGGGCTCTCGACCGGCGAAATCGACTACATCAACGCGCATTCCACCTCCACCGGGGTGGGTGACGCGGCAGAACTGGCCGGCATCGGTGCGCTGTTCTCCAACCGCGGCAAGGATCTCGCGATCTCCTCGACCAAGTCCTCGACCGGCCACCTGATGGGCGCCGCAGGCGCGATCGAAGCGGTCTATTCGATCGAGGCGATCCGGCACGGCATCGTTCCGGCGACGCTCAACCTCGATGATCCGGATGTCGGTGAGCGCTTCGACCTGGTGCCGAAGGTGGCCAGGAAGAAGGCCCTGCGGCACGTGCTTTCGAACGGGTTCGGCTTTGGCGGAGTGAACGCCTCGCTGGTGTTCTCGGCGATCTAGGTCGGAGGCGGCGCCGGGCTATTTCACCGGCATGGCGGCGACCCAGCGTTCGGCTGTTTCCACCCAGTCGCGCAGGTCGTCGTCGTCCTCGATGGCGTCGGCATCGACCCAGATGAAGCCGCGCATCGCCTTGTCGCCGTGGATCATCTGCGTGGCGCCGGGGCGGGCGAGGGCGGCTTCGTTATTGTCCTTGCCGACGCTGAGCAGGATACGGCCGTCCTTCTTGCAGCCGACCAGGATGTGGCCGTTGAGCAGGAACGTCAGGCCGCCGAACATGGTCTTTTCGGTGATGCGCGGATCGCCGTCGAGGATGTCGCGGATGCGCTCGGCGAGGTGGGTCATGGTAGTCGAGGTGGATTTCATTTCGGGGGCAGGGTCTCCGCGAATTGCATGGCGTAGGCGATCCAGCCACCGAGCGCGGCGTCGTCCGGAATGCCGGTTTCGTCGACGGCGATGAAGCCGGTCATTGGGCGGGTGCCCATGTGCATCTGGTAAGCGCCCGGGCGCTCGAGGGCCTCGGCCTGTTTCTCGGGATCGATGCGGACCAGGAGGTCGCCCTTGGCGGTGGTGCCGATCGCCATGTTGCCGTTGAGCATGAAGCCGATGCCGCCGAACATCTTCTTTTCGACGAGGCCGGGTGCGAGGAGCGACCGCAGGCGGTCGCCCAGCGCGTCGGATGCTGCACTCATGCGATGGGGTCCTGTTTGCGGTAGGTGTCGTGCTGCGGCAGGCCATCGGGCAGAGCGTCCCAGTCGCGATGGCTGCGAGCGAAGATCAACTGGTTGGGAACGAACCAGTTCGTGGCGGCGCCGAACAGGCCGACCGGCAGCATGAGCAGGTCGGGAGCGCGGCTCGATTGCGCGTAGAGCGGGGTGCCGCAATGCGGGCAGAACCAGCGGGTGAGGGTGGCGCCGGAATGGGCGGGGCGGGCGAAGCTCCTGGTGTCGCCGGTCACAGTGACATCGGCAGGGCGGGCGAGCGCCACGGTGGAGTGGCCGGTGCCGGTGGCGCGCTGGCAATCCTCGCAGGAGCACATGAACATCGAGCGGATGCGGCCATTCACCGACAGCGTGACGCGGCCGCAGGCGCAGCGGGCGGAGAGGTCGATCTCGGGTTTGTCGGCGGTGGCCATGGCGCATGCTGACATCAGGTGTTTGCCATCCGCAAGCGGTCTGCTTGATCGGCACGGGCGCTGCCTCTAGACGATTTGCCCATGCTCTATTCGCCTCACTATCCGATCGAAACCGAGCGACTTCGGCTACGCCCGTTCACCCGTGGCGATGTCGACGCGGTATTCGCCTATCGGCAACGCGAGGACGTGGCGAAATATCTGTTCGATGGGCCCATGAGCCACGAGAGCGTCACCGAGGTGGTACAGCAGCGGGTCGGGCAGCACGAACTGGCGGCCGAGGGCGACAAGATATTCCTCGCGGCGGAACTGCTGGCGCCGCAGCACGTCATCGGCGAACTCTCGCTGATCCTGCGCGACGCGCCGTCGCGACAGGGTGAGATCGGCTACATCTTCCATCCGGAATTTCATGGCCACGGCTACGCCACCGAAGCGGCGCGGGTGTTGCTGGAGATGGGATTCGAGGGGGCCGGGATGCACCGGATCTACGCGCGCTGCGCCGCCGCGAACGATGCGTCGTGGAAGGTGATGGAGCGGCTGGGCATGCGGCGGGAGGCGCATTTCCGCGAGCACAGCTTCGTCAAGGGCGCCTGGGACGAGGAGTTCGTCTATGCGCTGCTCGAAGGCGAGTGGCGGGCCGCAGTGGCCTAAGTGTTGCCACGGCCTAGCCAATTTGCTCGCGGCTTACCAATTTAGCACGAAATTTCAATAGGAAAGCCGGAACTGCCATCAACCCGTCGCGTTGCTGCGGTAAGCATAACCGTCAGGGGAGAGCGGAGATGGCCATGCCTGATTTTCCGATTGAGACCGAAAGACTTATTCTCAGGAACTTCCAGAAATCCGATCTCGACGCCGTCATGGCCTATCATGCCCTGCCGGAAGTGCAGCGCTATCTCGACTGGAAGGCGCGCGATCGGGTGGAGGTGAAGGCGGCGCTCGACGCGATGTGCGCGCAGCAGCGATTGCACCGGCCGGGCGACATCATCACGCTCGCCGTGGTGCGCAAATCCGACGATCTGCTGGTTGGGCAGGTGTCGCTGCGCTGGACCGACGCCACGGCGGGGCAAGCGGAACTGCGATTCATTCTCAGCCCGGCACAGCGCCGGCAAGGCTATGCGCGCGAAGCCGTGCGAGCGGCGCTGGACATCGGTTTCAACGATCTCGGGCTGCATCGGATTTTTGCGCGCACCTCAGGCGGAAACCAGCCTTCGGCGAAGCTGCTGAAGGACCTCGGCATGCGGCTCGAGGCGCATTATCGGGAGCACGCGTTGTTCCAGGGCGAATGGGACGAGGAACTGCATTTCGCGATCCTCGATCGCGAATGGCTGCGGGGCACCAAGGTGAAGGAACTCAACCGCCACATGGTGGCGTGACGCAGCGCGCTTGATCTTGGTGCCGCTTAGGCCCTATCTCCCGGCCGAACGGGAGCAGTTGGCGCATGGCCGGAACCGACAAGTCGCAGGAGTTCAGCTATCGGCCGAGCCCTGCCATCATCCTCTGCGAGCCGCAGCTGGGCGAGAATATCGGCACGACCGCGCGGGCGATGGCCAATTTCGGGCTGTGGGACCTGCGGATCGTCAACCCGCGCGACCCGTGGCCGAACGAACGCGCCATCGCGGCGGCGTCGCGAGCTGACCATGTGATCGAAAAGGTCCGGGTGTTCGCGACGGTGGAGGAAGCGATCGCCGACCTGCAACTGGTGTTCGCCACCACCGCGCGCCGCCGCGACATGCAGAAGCCGGTCTATGGCCCCGAGGAAGGGGCACAGCGGATGATCTCGCACATTGCCGGTGGGGCCAAGGCCGGGTTGCTGTTCGGACGGGAACGCTGGGGGCTCTATAACGAGGAAGTGGCGCTGGCCGATGCGATCGTTACTTTCCCGGTGGAGGCGGCGTTCGCATCGCTGAACATCGCGCAGGCGGTGCTGCTGATGGCGTACGAGTGGCGCCAGCAGGCGGACAAGGGCGAGGTGCTGCCGTTCACCGGCGGGCTCGATCCGATCGCGCCGCGCGAGGAACTGATCGGGCTATTCCTGCACCTCGAGGAGACGCTGGACCGGACCGGGTTCTTCAAGACCGCAGACAAGCGGCCGACGATGGTCGACAACCTGCGCGCCGCGTTCAGCCGGGCGCAGCTGTCGACGCAGGAAATCCGCACGCTGCGCGGGGTGATTTCGTCGATCGATCGCTCGCACCTGCGACAGGGGCGCAAGAGGAAGAGCGCTGACGAAAGTTGAGCCCTCCGGTGCCAAGTATGCTTTGACGCGCCGTTGTGCGGCGTGGCATCAGCGGGCACCATGACCTCAGCCGCCACCGCCGAGCCATCCAAGCTCGCCTTCAGCTACCGCAACTTCCGCTTCTTCTGGCTCACGACGCTGCTGGTCAGCTTCGCGGTGCAGATCATGTCGGTGTCGATCGCCTGGCAGATCTACGACGTGACCGGCGAGGCGTTCCTGCTCGGGCTGGTTGGGCTCTCGTTGTTCCTGCCGGCGCTGGTGCTGATCCTCGTCACCGGCCTCACCGCCGACCGCTTCAACCGCCGGCTGATCATGGCGATCTGCCTCGGGGTCGAACTGCTGTGCGCGCTGGGGTTCCTGGCTTTCGTCAATGCGCAGGCGCATGAGGTGTGGCCGATCTTCGCCATCCTGGTGGTGCTCGGTACGGCGCGGGCATTCTGGAGCCCGGCGGCGCAATCGCTGGCGCCGAACCTGGTGCCGCCCGAGGCGCTGGCCAATGCCATTACGACCAACATGTCGGCCTGGCAGTTCGCCTCGATCGCCGGACCTGCCGTGGGCGGGCTGCTTTATGGCATCGCGCCGTCGGTGGCGTTCGGCACCGGCGCGGTGCTGCTGGTCATCGCCATGGCCTCGGTGCTGATGATCTCGAAGCCGCAGGTGCGGGAGTCGCGCCAGGCGACCAGCCTCGAAACCATGCTGGCCGGCTTCCGCTATATCTTTTCGAACAAGGTGGTGCTGGGCGCCATTTCGCTCGACATGTTCGCAGTGCTGATGGGCGGAGCGGTGGCGCTGCTGCCGATCTATGCCAAGGATATCCTCCACGCCGGACCGCAGGAGCTCGGGTTCCTCCGCGCTGCGCCGGGTGTCGGTGCGATCGTCATGGCGCTGGTGCTGACGCGCTTCCCGATCCGCGACCATGCGGGCAGGCTCCTGTTCCTGTTCGTAGGGCTGTTCGGCGCCTTCACGGTACTGTTCGGGCTTTCGACGACTGCGTGGATATCGATCCCCGCTCTGGCGCTGGTCGGCGCGTCGGACATGGTGAGCGTCACTATCCGCGAAACCATCATGCAGCTCTGGACCCCGGAAGAGGTGCGCGGCCGCGTCAACGCCGTGAACAGTGTCTTCATCGGCGCCTCGAACGAGTTGGGCGAGTTTCGTGCCGGCACGGTGGCGCACTTGATCGGCCCGGTCCCGGCCGTGGTGATCGGCGGCATTGGCTCGATCGCCATAGCGGTGATCTGGAGCCGGTTGTTCCCGGGGCTGCGCACGCAGCGGACGCTCGACAGGAAGATGGTCTAGGGGCAGGGCGGCGACCTCTCCGGAGGAGGTCGCTCATGCCAAAGGGCTACTGGATCGCGTCGGTCGATATCCAAGACCCCGAAGCCTACAAGGGATACATCGCCATCGTGGTGATCGAGGGCTACACGGGCTGAATTGCCCGCCTGACGCTTGACTCCGGCGGGTTCCGCCTCTATCACGCGCCCACTTGTCGAGCCCCAGGGCTCCTCGAGCGCACCCGGGATTCCCTGAAATTCAGGAATCTGTCGGTCCGTTCCGCAAGGATGGGCAGAGGAGGGCGCAATCACTTTCGACGATCTATGAAAGGATTCCGATGTCGAAGCGCGATTCAGTTAAGCACAAGATCGACCGCCGTCTTGGCGAAAACCTGTGGGGCCGTCCGAAGTCCCCGCTCAACAACCGTGCCTATGGCCCCGGCCAGCACGGCCAGCGCCGCAAGGGCAAGACCTCCGACTACGGTCTGCAGCTGCGCGCCAAGCAGAAGCTCAAGGGCTACTACGGTTCGATCACCGAGAAGGCCTTCAAGAAGCTCTACACCGAAGCCGCCCGCGTGAAGGGTGATACCGGCGAGCGCCTGATCGGCCTGCTCGAGAGCCGTCTCGATGCCATCGTCTACCGCGCCAAGTTCGTGCCGACCGTGTTTGCGGCCCGCCAGTTCGTGTCGCACGGCCACATCCTGGTCAACGGCAAGCGCGTCAACATTCCCTCCTACCAGGTGAAGGTTGGCGACAAGGTCGAGATCAAGGAGCGTTCCAAGCAGCTCAGCATCGTGCTCGAAGCCAACCAGCTCGGCGAGCGCGACATTCCTGAGTACGTGGAAGTCGATCACGGCAAGCAGACCGCCGTCTACGTGCGCGTCCCGGCCCTTGCCGACGTGCCGTATCCGGTCCAGATGGAACCGAACCTCGTGGTGGAATTCTACTCGCGCTAATCGCGCGGGAACATCACTGGAATTGGAAAGGGCCGCCCCGATGGGGCGGCCCTTTTGTTTTGGGCTGAAACGCTACGTGGCTGGATTTTCGTCGCCCACGGGCGCGGTAGTAGTTCGAGCTCGAATAGAGACGACCTTCGAAATGGCGACCGATGTGTCATTGACGATGAAGGCAGGCTCGCTGCCCGAGTAGTCGACGCCGGTGACCTCGCCGACGACTTCAAACTCTCCCCCGGTTGTCTCGTCGCCGACGCGTGAGTTGAGATAGCGAGGATCGTCGTAGTCGTTTGCAAACACCGGCGGCTTGGGCATGGCCTCCTCCAGTCCGCGCAGGCGCTTGTACACCGAGATCAGCCTGATGATCGTCGTCCATGAGTTCACCAGGAACCGGAAAGAGTCGGCGACCTGACCGAAGGCATTCAGCACCTGCTGGAACAAGCCGAACGTCAGCGAGGCAACCACGACCGATGGCCCCATCGCGATGTATGGGAAAAACACCGATCCCTGCAGGTAGGCGTATCGGGCGACGTTGAAATACAGAAAGTGGAAGTACAGCTTGAAATAGTTGCGCTGAACGTTGACGAACAGCTCCCGGACCGTGAGCGGCTCGGCTCTGGCGGCGTAATCTTCGCCATAAACGAGCTCCTTACGGTAGGCAGCTTCAACACGCTGGTTCTGGAACTGGAGCCCTGGAAGCTTGATGCCGACCGCGGCCAGCAGGACCGTCCCGAAGATGGCCGAGAGCAATGCGACCCAGACGAGGCTGCCGGGCACCGGCCCGATCCAAGGCAGAGCGGTAATGTGCTCGGACAAGCCCCACAAAAGGGGCAGGAACACCAGAAGCGTCATCACCGAGTCAATGACAGAGAGTCCAAGGTTTTCGACGATGGATGAGAAGCTCTCGGTATCCTCCTGAATGCGCTGCGCGGCGCCCTCGGTCGTCCTGATATGCTTCCAGTTCGCCTGGTAGTAGAACGACATGGCCCGCCGCCAGCGGAACAGGTAGTGCGAGTTCAGGAATGAGTTCAGGACCAGGATGGTGATGCTGACGCTGAGCACGATGGCGACCGTGAAGATCTGGATCATGTACTCGTCGAACGTGATCGTGTTGGGCGCTGCAAGGGCCCGTTGGATCAAGTCGTAGAAGCTGCCGTACCAGTCATTCAGCCAGGCGTTGATCTGCACGTTGAAGAAGACGATCTCGATGATCGTGACCGACCCCACAACGCTCCACCAATACCAGCGATGGTTGCCACCGATCCAATACCAAGGAATGCAGAACAGATAGCCGGCGGCCAGGATGTACTGGTAGAGCCACACCTTATCGGAACTGAAGAACGGGGTCGGCACCGCCTCAGTTGGAGCGATGCCGAGCCAAGGGCCGAGGCTGAGGACGCTTTGCAGGGCAGGCCCGATGGTGAACCAGGCGATCATGCACAGCGCCGTCCACGCCACGGCGGACAAAAAGAACACTCTGGGATTAGGGAAAAATGAGCGGAACAAGGGAGACTCCTTGGGGTTCCGGAGGGTCGGGTCATCTAACTGACTAAATCCGGAACCGGCAAGAAATCCGGTGGAACCTTGCCGAGAGTTAAAATCGCCGAAAGCTTCCGGTAAGGCGCGGGGTTTGGTACAGCAGCGCCATGAACCAGATCGTCAGCCCAGCCGCGCTCGAAGCCCAAGCCGACCCCTTGGCCGAAGACCTCTCCGGCGCGCATCCGCTGTTTCAGGGTGCGCCGCGCAGCGTCGAGTTTAACAAGCTCAGGAAACGCCTCGTCCGCAACATGCGCGAAGCGATCGAGAAGTTCGGGATGGCGCGGGCCGGGGAGAAGTGGCTGGTGGCCATTTCGGGTGGCAAGGACAGCTATGGGATGCTGGCGCTGCTGCTCGATTTGAAGTGGCGGGGGCTGTTGCCGGTGGAACTGATCGCCTGCAACCTCGACCAGGGGCAGCCTAACTTTCCCAAGCACATCCTGCCGGAGTGGCTGACCAAGAACGGCATCGCGCACCGGATCGAGTACCGGGACACCTACTCGGTGGTGACCAGCACGCTACCGGCCGGGGCGACCTATTGCTCGCTCTGTTCGCGGCTCAGGCGCGGCAACCTCTACCGCATCGCGCGGGAGGAGGGCTGTTCGGCGCTGGTGCTGGGGCATCATCGCGAGGACAGCCTCGAGACGTTCTTCATGAACATGTTCCATGGCGGCAAGCTTGCGGCGATGCCGCCGCGGCTGATGAACGACGACGGCGATGTCGAGGTGCTGCGGCCGATGATCTATTGCGCCGAGCCTGACCTCGAGAAGTTTGCCGAGCACATGGCCTTCCCGATCATTCCCTGCGACCTCTGCGGCTCGCAGGAGGGGCTCGAGCGCAATGCCATGAAGGCGATGCTCAACGACATCGAAAAGCGGATGCCGGGGCGCAAGGACATCATGATCCGGGCGCTGGGAAATGTGCGGCCGAGCCATCTGCTCGATCCAAAGCTGTTCGACTTCCGCGGGCTGCAGAACGCTTCGACCGCCACCGGCGACTGACCCGACCACACCGACCAAGAGTTGACCATGTCCTCCTTCGATATCGACCGCCTGGCCGTCATCCTCCGCGATGCCGCCAACGCAGAAATCCTGCCGCGCTTCCGGCATCTCGACGCCGGGATGGTGCGGCAGAAGACGGATGCCATCGATCTCGTGACCGAGGCGGACGAGCAAGCGGAGCGGCGGATCAAGGCGGCGGTGGAAGAGGCCTGGCCGGAGGCGCTGTTCGTCGGCGAGGAGTCGGTGGCGGCCAATCCGGCGCTGCTCGATGAGCTGGACCGCGCCGAGTTCGCCATCGTGGTCGACCCGGTCGACGGGACGGCCAATTTCGCGGCCGGGCTGCCACTGTTCGCCACCATGGCGGCGGTGGTGCGGAACGGCGAGACCATTGCCGGCATCATCTATGACCCGATGGGCGACGATTGGGTGCTGGCCGAGAAGGGTGGCGGTGCGTGGCAGCGGCGTCCGGATGGCACGCAGTGGCGGCTGGAGGTGGCGACGGCGCCGGGGTTGGGCGACCTCGTGGGGCACGTCTCGATCACCTTCCTGCCGGCGGAGAGCAAGCCCACGGTGTTGGCCAACCTCGCCAAGATCCGGGTGGCCGCGAACTATCGGGTCGCCGGACACGACTACCGGACGTTCGCGACCGGGTTTTCGCATTTCGTGGCGTTCAACAAGCTGATGCCGTGGGACCACCTCGGTGGGTGCCTCATCTCGCAGGAGGCCGGGGGCTATGTGGCGCGCTTCGACGGGTCCGCGTACCTGCCGAGCCACCGCGCCGGCGGGCTGCTAATTGCCAGCAATCGCGATACCTGGAATTTACTGCGCGCAGAGGTGTTTACGCTATAGTGGCGGTCTAAATCGGCGAGGGGAGACGCGGTTTGGACAACCTGAACTACTGGGCGATCGCCGAGCGCGATATCGAGATCCAGAACCCGATCACCGACCGCAAGCTGCGGTTGCTGGACGATTATTGCGACGTGCGCGATGGGCTCAGCGTGCTCGATATCGGCTGCGGCAAGGCCTGGCTGATGCGGCAATGGGCGGACAAGCACGCCATCGAGGGCGTCGGCATCGACATCAACCCGCGCTTTCTGGAGGTCGCCCGGCGCAAGCCACCGGCACGAGGGCGCCTGACCTTTCACAATGCATCGGCAAAGACGTTCCGGGTGGAGCCGGCTTCGTACGACATCGTGCTCTGCCTCGGCGCTTCGTTCGCCATCGGCGAGGTGCCGCAGGCGCTGGAATGGATGGCGGCGGCGACCAAGCCCGGCGGCTCGGTGGTGCTGGGCGACCTGGTGTTGAAGCACCCCCCGGCGGTGCCAAAGGGCGATATCCTGCCGCCCAATACGGTGGACATGATGGGGGTGGTGGAGCGCCACGGCGCCGAGGTGTCGGCGACGATCAGTGCCTCGGAGGCGGATTTCGAGCGCTACACCAGCCACCATCGGCACGCGACGCTGACCTGGGCGCGCGAGAACCCAAAGCACGCGGACCATGCTGCGGTGCTGGAGAAGAGCCGCAGCGACTGGATGTACTACCAGAAGACGATCCGGCCGCTGCTCGGCTGGACCATCTTCGTAGGTCGCAAGAAGGACTAGGGCGGGGCCTAGTGGCCCGCGTCGGCTCCGGGGTGCGCGTATTGCGGGCTCACGCCGAACAGCTTGCCCTTTTCGGCGATCAGCACGCTGCCGAGCGCCAACAGCCCCATGGTCACGTAGCCGGCGACGACCGGCGTCACCGTGCCATTGAACTGTTGGCCGATGACGGTGCCGAGCAGCGCGCCGCCCACCGTCTGGGTGAAGCCGAACACCGAAGCAGCGGTGCCGGCGACCGCACCGAGCGGCTCCATGGACAGCGAGTTCATGTTCGAGGCAGCCCAGCCGAACATCCACTGCACTACCAGCACCACGCCGAAGAACAGCCAGAGGGGCATGAACCCGCCAAGGCTGAAGGCGAGCAGGATCGAGGCTGCGCCGACATAGACGAGGATGGCGAAGTGGCTCAGTCGGCGCATGCCGAAGCGGCGCACGATCTTCGAGTTGGTGAAGGCACCGATCGACATGGTGCCGGCCATCAGCGCAAAGGCGACCGGGAATAGCGCGCCAAGCCCGAAGATCTCGACGAAGATCTGCTGGCTGGTCGAGATGAAGCCGAACATGGCGCCGAACAGGAACATGCCCGCAAGGCCGTAGAACAGCGCCGAGCGGTTGGTGAACACCAGCCGGAAACCCTCGGCGATGACGCTCAGCCGCAGCGGCCGGCGATATTCCGGGTGGAGCGTCTCCGGCAGGCGGAAGAACGCCCACAGGCTGATCACCGTCGCGAGGCCGCCCATGAACAGGAAGATGTACTGCCACGGGCCGGACAGCAGGATCACCTGGCCGATGCCGGGGGCTACGATGGGGATGACCATGAACACCATGAAGGTGAGTGACATCACCTCGGCCATGGCGCGGCCAGAGAACTTGTCGCGCACCACCGAGGTGGCGATGACCCGGGTGGCGGCGGCGCCGAGGCCCTGGGTGAAGCGGATCGCCAGCAGGATGGCGAAGGTGGGAGCGAACACGGCGGCGAAGGCGCAGACCACATAGATCACCAGCCCGACGAGCAGTGGTCCGCGCCGGCCGAAGCGGTCGGTGAGTGGGCCGAAGATCAGCTGCGCGAAGCCGAAGCCGAGCATGTAGACTCCGACCACGAACTGCCGCTCGTTCTCGTGGCTGATGCCGAGGGCCTCGCCCATGTAGGGCAGCGCCGGCAGCATCACGTCGATGGCGAGAGCGTTGAGCGCCATCAGGGCGGCCATAAGGGCAATGAACTCGACGCGGGACAGGTCCCGCGTTGCAACAGTTGTACTGGACATGTTTGGGCTCAGAATGGCCGGGAGGGGGCCGGAAAGGCCGGGAAGATGCGCGCATCTCCGGCCTTTGGCAACCCGGCGTTGATCAATACTGACGAAAGGCAGAGGCTATTGAGCCGGCTTCAGCTGGAACGACTTGGCACTGAGTTCGCGGATCGGCAGGTGGAGGGCTGCTGAGCCGAGGCCGAGCAGGATACCCAGGTACCAAACGAGGCTGTAGGAGCCGGTGTGATCGTAGACGAAACCGCCCAGCCACACGCCGGCGAACGAGCCGAGCTGATGGCTGAAGAAGGCGACGCCGTAGAGCATGCCCATGTAGCGGGCACCGAAGAACAGCGAGACGAGCCCGGCGGTCAGCGGCACGGTGGAGAGCCAGAGCAACCCCATCGCCGCGGCGAACATGTAGGCGCTGACCTCGGTGACGGGGAACAGCACGAACAGCCCGATGGCGACGGCGCGGCTGAAATAGATACTGGCGAGCAGCAATTGCTTGGGCAGCCGGCCGCCGAGGTAGCCGGCGAGCAGCGAACCCACGATGTTGAACAGCCCGATGACGGCGATGGCCCAGCTACCGACTTCGGGGGCGAGGCCGCACTGCACCAGATAGGCCGGCATGTGGACGTTGACGAAGGCGAGATGGAAGCCGCAGACGAAGAAGCCGATGACCAATAGCCGATAGGAACCATGGCCCCAGGCACGGCTCAGCGCCTGCATGAACTTGAGGTCGGCCTGGCCGGCGGCCCGCTCGGTGCGGCCGCGCAGGGCGTAGGTGAGCGGGATCACCAGCGCAAGGATGGTGGCGGCGTAGAGCAGGGTGGTCTGCCAGCCGAAATTGGTAATGAAGGACTGGCCGATCGGCGCGAAGGCGAACTGGCCGAACGACGATGCTGCTGTAGCGACGCCGAACACGAGGCTGCGCTTTTCCTGCGGCACGCTGCGGCCGAACGCGATCATCACGATGGAGAAGGACGAGGTGGCGATGCCGACGCCGACGATAACACCGGCCGTGAGGTTCAGCACCGAGCCGCTGGGCGAGATCACCATGAGGGCGAGGCCGAGCGCATAGACCAAGAGGCCGCCGATGATCACCTTGGCGGTGCCGTAGCGGTCGGCGAGGCCACCGGCGAAGGGCTGTGCGATGCCCCAGGCGAGGTTCTGGATCGCCATGGCCATGCCCCACGCCTCGCGCGTCAGGCCGAGATCGGCGGTCATCGGGAGGGTCAGCAGGCCGAAGCTGGTGCGGATGCCGTTGGTCACCGCCGCGATGATGCAGCCACAGATGATCAGGGCGACGAGCGGCGTCGCCACGGAACGGGAGGCGGTGATCGAGGACATGAGCGGGGGACTCGGAGGATTGGAGGAGCCCCGTGTACTTACACCCCCCGAACGGATCACAGAAACGCATTTCTCTGATGCGTGCGATCACCCAAAGTGATGGCGGACGCCATGCCGCAGTTGATCGCGCGGCGCAGGGGATTATCTACAGGGCAGCAACGGAGTCGCCCGTGATACGCCACATCGTGTTCTTCACCGCCAAGGACCCAGACCAACTCGACGCCATCGTCGAGGGGCTCGAATTGCTCGGCACGATTCCGCATTCGACGCATTTTGAAGTGACCCGCAACAGCAAGGTCGACCAGATCGGCAACGATGTGGATGTGGTGGTCTACGCCGAGTTCGCCGATGCGGCGGCGCTGGCGGCCTACAAGGCGCATCCGACCTATGCCGAGGCAACACGCCGGGTGCGGCCGCTGCGCGAACTGCGGTTCGCCGCCGACGTTCCCGCCAGCGAGGCGGCCGTGGCGCTGGTGCGCCGCTCCGCCTGAGGCAGAGCATATTGTTCCTCCGTACCCGAAAATTGTCCTCGAAGCGGATGAAATTTCTAGCGTTCGGGTTGCTTCCTAACCGAGCGTGGCCGAATTTCACCTGCTCAACGAGGGCGAACACGGTGGAAATCAAGGAAACGGAGTCGATGCTGGTGCTGAGCGCCGGCCGGAGGCTCACCATCCCGCAGGTCAAACTGGCGGGCGCGGAGATCACTGCGGCGATCGAGGCGGATATCGAACGCTGCGGGCTGGAGGTCGCGGGGGCCTGGGTATTCATCGGCCGGAATCTGCCGAGGAACAGCAAGACCGAGTTCGACGTCCGCTTCTGCCGTCCGGTGGTAAGGGCCGACGGCTACGATGGCGCGTTCGAAGTCCAGCAGCTCGAGCCGATCATGGTGGCGAGTGCGCTGCATCAGGGGCCGATGCGCACGATCTTCACCCAAGGCTATGCGCCGCTCGTGCAGGAGATCGAGCTCTCTCGCCACGCGTTCTCGGGTGAAAGCCGTGAGATCTACCACCAGTGGGCCGGGCAGGGGGGCAAGTACCACCGGATCGAGATTCAGTTCGGGCTGGCGTACTGAGCGGCACAAGCGAAAGGCCGCGGCCCTGATGGGCGCGCGGCCTGTTCTCAAGCCATCGATGCTGGCGTCAGGCGGTCTGCTTGACCGCGATGCCCTTGTCGGCGAGGTGCGACTGCAGTTCGCCGGCCTGGAACATCTCGGTGACGATGTCGGCGCCGCCGATGAACTCGCCCTTGATGTAGAGCTGCGGGATCGTCGGCCAGTTGGCGTAGGCCTTGATGCCCTCGCGCAGTTCCTGGTTCTCGAGCACATTGGCGCTGTCATAGTCGACGCCGAGATAGCCGAGGATCTGGACGACGCGGCCCGAGAAGCCGCACATCGGGAAATCCGGCGTGCCCTTCATGAACAGGAACACGTCGTTATTCTTCACCTTGTCGTCGATGAACGCGTTGATGTCGCTCATGTGAATGCCTTCTGTCGTCCGGGGAGGAGTCCGGCTCCGTTGACTGTTAGATAGTCCTGCAATGCGGCGCTGTCGAGGTATGGCATCGTCATTCGACGATGGAAACCGTTGGCGGTCACGCTCACTTGATCCGCAGAGCCATGCCGATGGACGCTGGCGCGGTGGGTTCGAAGCCGTACTGCGCGTAGAGATCCTTGGCCGGGCCATCGGCGATAAGGCTCACATAGGCGGATTTCGGGGCATTGGCGTGGAGCCAATCGACCAGGGCGGCGACGATGCGCTTGCCCAGGCCCAGCTTCTGGTGCGCAGGAAGGACGGCGATGTCGACGATCTGGTACGCCGTGCCGCCGTCGCCGATGACGCGCCCCATGCCGATGGCCTGCCCTTCGTGCTCGATCACGACGGCAAACAGCGTTCCCCTGAGGCCGCGAACCGACGCTTCCTCGGTCTTCTCGCTGAGGCCGGAGAGGCGGCGAAGGTCACGATGCTCGGAGACGGTGGGGGTGCGAG
Source organism: Devosia sp. P1_H9 (assembly GCF_056405135.1). Lineage (NCBI taxonomy): Bacteria > Pseudomonadati > Pseudomonadota > Alphaproteobacteria > Hyphomicrobiales > Devosiaceae > Devosia > Devosia sp. P1_H9. Next base: position 49,114 of record NZ_JBFUCQ010000011.1, on the reverse strand, counting down.
GGATCAGCACATACTCAGTGGTCGACACGTTGGTGGTTCCTTCGGCCAGGCGATCAGCGGATGGACTTTTGCAGCCGAACGCTGGGCAGGATCAAGCCACCGCGGCTCTTGTGCGTCGTACGTTCGACCTCACGGTAGCCGTGCCGTTCGTAGAAGGCCTGCGACGAGGTCGCCGCGTGGATTTTGGCGAGAGTGGTGCCGGCGTCCCGCATCCGGCCTTCGGCCTGGTTGAGTAGAGCGCTGCCGATGCCATGTCCCTGGAAGGTGGGATCGACATAGAGCCCGATCACCTCATCCGGACCGTGGTCGCAGAACGCCACGACGACGCCGTCCGCTTCGACGACGTCGAAATGGCCGTTTTCCGGCGTGACATACTGGTCGGGTCGTAGCCCGGTAGCCCAGCTCTCGCGCTCAGCAACCGAGTAGTGCGCTTCAGACGCGGCCATGATGGCGCGGTGGTGCAGTCGCTGCATCGCCTCGCCGTCGCCGGGACGCATCGGCCGGCTCGTCCAGTTCATGCGAGTCTCTCGGCGATCCACGGGTGTGCAGTGACGTCTTCGAGTTCGGCGTATTGCACGGCTTCCCAGCCATGCGCGCGGGCGGCTTTCACGATGTCCTCGCGGTCGTCGAAGAACAGCGGGGGTTCGGACTGCGGGCCGAGGCGGTTCGACACCCAGTCGAAGTAGGGCTTGTTCGGCTTGGCGTGGCCGATCCGGGCCGAGTGGAACATGTCCTCGAACAGCTCGCCGAACCTGAGCTGCTGCCACAGCCACTGGGCCCGCATATGCTCCTGGTTGGTGGCGAGATAGAGCGGCGTGCCGGCCGCCTTCAGCCGCGCCACGACGTCGAGCAGCGGCTGGTTGACGTTGCTGTCATGGCTCAGCCAGTAGCCGGCGAAGGCCATGCTGGGTCCGCGATAGCCCAGGCTCGGCAGCGTGCGATCCAGCGCCTCGAGCAGCGAGATTTGCCCGACGAGCACCCGCTTGACGAAGATGTCGTAGATGAACTCGCGGTTGAAGCGGTCGGGATCGACGCCGAGGTCGGCGAGCAGGTTCTCGTTCCAGCGCACGTGCTTTTCTGGCCGGCCGTGGTAGCCGTGCACGAGCACGCCATCGACGTCGAACAGGACGGTGCGGCTTTGGTCACCGGGCATCGCCGTCGCCTGCGATTGGGACTATCTTTTCTAGCCTTGAACAAAAGTAGTTCAGCGCTTCATGCTCATGACCGAATGCGCTGAGGTCTCGCTCCAGGCCTCGTTCGGAATAATACACGACCCACAGCGGTCCTCGCTTGTCGAGGACCAGCGTTTCGGACGGATGGCCTCCATCAAGAGCATACGCGCTTCGCGGGATGCCTCTCGCTTCTGCCCAGGCTACGAGTTCGTCCCTACTCAATCCGGCGCCTTGGTCTGCAGCGCGAGCGAGTGGAGCACCGTGCCCATGTCCGTGCCGAATGCCGCGTTGACCATCTGGTGCTGCTGCACGCGGGTTTTGCCGCGGAAGGCTTCGGAGGTGACGGTTGCGGCGTAGTGGTCGCCGTCGCCGGCCAGGTCGCGGATTTCGACGGTGGCGTCCGGAAGGGCCTTGAGGATGCGGCGTTCGATTTCGTTTGCGGCCATGCCCATGACATGTCTCCCGGTAGTTGAGCCCTCCTGAGATATGGCATGCGGGGAGGGGGCGTTCAACGGAGCGGGCGCCGGTTTCCCGACGCCCGCTGGATCACTCAACTGCTAGTTTCGATCAGGCGGCCTGCCGCTTGGGCAGCTTCCAGTTGGGCCGCACCCAGTGGCAGGTGTAGCCGTTGGGGATACGCTGCAGATAATCCTGGTGCTCGGGCTCGGCCTCCCAGAACGGGCCGACCGGCTGCAGCTCGGTCACCACCTTGCCGGGCCACAGGCCCGAGGCGTCGACGTCCTTGATGGTGTCCTCGGCGACGGTCTTCTGCTCGGCGTTCTCGTAGAAGATCGCGGAACGATAGGCGCGGCCGACATCGTTGCCCTGCCGGTTCCTGGTCGAGGGATCGTGGATCTGGAAGAAGAACTCCAGGATGTCGCGATAGCTGATGCGGCTCGGATCGTAGACGATCTCGACCGCCTCGGCATGGTCACCGTGGCTGCGGTAGGTGGCATTGGCAAAGCCGTCGTCGCCCGAGTAGCCGACGCGGGTGGAGATAATCCCGTCCTTGTGGCGCAGCAGCTCCTGCGCGCCCCAGAAACACCCGCCAGCCAGAACCGCCCGCTCAGTGGTCGTCATGATGGTCTCCATTATTTGGGATGCGCCTAATATGGGCGCTCCCGGCCGTGATTTCGAGATCGCCGCCGGTCACACCTCGGCGATCTCGCCCGCCATGAACTCCGGGAACCAGCCTTCGTGGGCTGCCCGCATCTCGGCAATGGGGACCGGGCGGGCTTCGCCCAGCGTCAGCGACGTGCCGCCGGTGTTGCCGATCCAGGGGGCGAAGACGCCGGCGTAGGGGTAGACCTCGGCGTAGAACTTATCGAGGTTGGCGCGGCTCATGGTGACGAGGTAGCGGCCCTGGTCTTCGCCGAAGAACAGCGGCAGCGGGTCGCCGCCATCGAGCTGGTTGACCGTCGCGCCGATGCCCGACGCCAGCGCCATTTCGGCGAGGCCGATGGCGAGGCCGCCATCCGAGAGGTCGTGCACGGCGGTGGCGACGCCGTCGCGGATCAGGATGCGGACAAGGTCGCCGACCTTCTTTTCGTGGTCGAGATCGACCGGCGGCGGGGTGCCGTCCTTGCGGTTGAACAGCTCGCGCAGGTAGATCGACTGGCCGAGATGGGTGCCCCACCAGTCGGGGGCGCCGAACAGAAGGATCGCTTCGCCCTCGGCGGCGAAGGCGGCGCGGGCCATTTTCGACCAATCGGGGATCAGGCCGACGCCGCCGATGGTCGGGGTCGGCAGGATGCCGCGGCCGTTGGTCTCGTTGTAGAGCGACACGTTCCCCGAAACGATCGGGAAGCCCAACGCGCGGCAGGCATCGCCGATGCCCTTCACCGCATGGACCAGCTGGCCCATGATTTCCGGCCGCTCGGGATTGCCGAAATTGAGGTTGTCGGTGGCGGCCAGCGGATCGGCACCGGTAGCCGTGAGGTTACGCCAGCACTCGGCGACGGCTTGCTTCCCGCCTTCATAGGCGTCGGCCTCGCAATAGCGCGGAGTGACGTCGGAGGTGAAGGCGAGCGCCTTGGTGGGGTGGCCGTCGACGCGGATGACGCCGGCATCGCCGCCCGGGCGCTGCAACGAGTTGCCCTGGATCAGCGTGTCGTACTGCTCGTAGACCCAACGGCGTGAGGAGAGCGCGGGCGAACCCAGCAGCTTCAGCAGCGCATCGGCGATATCCATCTGCGGGATGTCGTCGGCGGCCAGCGCCTTGGGCACCACAGGGGCGGTCCATGGGCGATCGTATTCCGGAGCTTCGTCGCCGAGCTGCTTGATCGGCAGGTTGGCGACTTCCTCGCCCTTCCACATGACGCGGAAGCGCAGGTCATCGGTGGTGTGGCCGACGGTGGCGAAATCCAGTTCCCACTTCTCGAAGACGGCGCGGGCCTCGGCTTCCTTTTCGGGATGCAGCACCATGAGCATGCGCTCCTGGCTTTCCGAGAGCATCATCTCGTAGGGGCTCATCGCGTCTTCGCGGACCGGCACCATGTCGAGGTTGAGCTCGACGCCGAGGTCGCCCTTGGCGCCCATTTCGACGGCCGAGCAAGTGAGGCCGGCAGCACCCATGTCCTGGATGGCGATCACCGCGCCGGTGGCCATCAGCTCGAGGCAGGCCTCGAGCAGGCGCTTCTCGGTGAAGGGGTCGCCGACCTGCACGGTCGGGCGCTTTTCCTCGATATCGTCGCCGAATTCTGCCGAGGCCATCGTGGCGCCGCCGACGCCATCCCGGCCGGTCTTGGCTCCGAGATAGACGACGGGCAGGCCGACGCCTTCGGCTTTCGAGTAGAAGATCTTGTCGGTGTCGGCGAGGCCGGCCGCAAAGGCGTTGACCAGGATGTTGCCGTTATAGCGCTCGTCGAACTCGACTTCGCCGCCCACGGTGGGGACGCCGAAGGAGTTGCCGTAGCCACCGACGCCGGCGACGACCCCGGAGACCAGGTGCTTCGTCTTTTCGTGCTTGGGGTCACCGAAGCGCAGCGCGTTCATCGCTGCCACCGGGCGGGCGCCCATGGTGAAGACGTCGCGGAGGATGCCACCCACGCCGGTCGCCGCGCCCTGGTAGGGCTCGATGTAGCTGGGGTGGTTGTGCGATTCCATCTTGAAGACGATGGCCTGGCCATCACCGATGTCGACCACGCCGGCATTCTCGCCCGGGCCCTGGATCACCAGCTGGCCGGTGGTCGGCAGGGTGCGCAGCCACTTCTTGGAGCTCTTGTAGGAGCAGTGCTCGTTCCACATCGCCGAGAAGATGCCGAGCTCGGTGTAGGTCGGCGCGCGGCCGATCAGCTGCAGGATCTTCTGGTACTCGTCCAGCTTAAGCCCATGATCGGCAACAAGCTCTGGCGTAATGGCGATGTGGTTGTTGAAGGTCATCCGATTCCGGCCCTGATCCGCTGGCGTTCGCTATAGCGGATACGACTCCCGGGGGACACAGGAAATGGGTCAGATTTCCCCGCCGACCAGCATGGCGAGGCTGGAATTGTAGTATTGCGGGTCGCCGGTGACCTCGTCGCCGAGCCAGTCGGGCAGTTGGAGGGTGGCGGTGGGACTGTCGAGCTCGACTTCTGCCATCACCAGGCCCTCGTGGCGGCCGTGGAACTCGTCGACGACCCAGTCGCCGTCGGGGAGGTCGAGGTTGTGGCGGGTCTTTTCGATCTGCGCGCCGCGGCTGAGCGCCAGCAGCTGCCGCGCATCGGCGATCGGGATTTCGTACTCGAACTCAGCACGGGCCAGCGCCGAGCCGCCGCTCTTGATCGTGATGTAGCCGACGCGATCGTCGATCGAGCGCACCCGCACGGTGACGCCACCGCCACCTGTGGTCAGGTAGCCCTGACGCAGTTCCTGCGTCACCTTGACGAGGTCCTTCCAGCCGTCGGCTGCGACGAGGAACTTGCGCTCGATCTCGATGCCCATCTACTCGGCCGCCTCGCGGGTCATCCAGCCGTCGAGATAGGCGGAAAAGCGGGCCTTCAGCGCCCTTGGCTTTTCGGCAAAGACCTGCATCCCGAGCTTTCGGATGTTCTCTTCGATTTCGGCCTGACGGCGATCGACGGCTGCTAGCGCGAATGCGGCATCGATGTGGGGCCCGAGGTCATCGGGCGTCGTCTTCAACAATTGGCTCAGCACGGCAAGGTCGTGGTGGGTGCCCAGCTGCTCTGCCAGCTCGCCGGCGCATTTGTGGGCGGAGGGCAGGATGTCCTCGGCACAGCTCTCGAGCAGGCCCAGCTGGTTCCAGTGATATTTGGCGAACTTGCGCCACTCGTGGAAGGCCTCGTCGGTGCGCTGCCGCTCGGCGGTGCGACCGGTCTGCCGCCCGCTGCGGTAGGTGTGCTTGAGGCCGGTGGCCAGGGTATCGACGTCGATCCGGTCGAGCCGCCAGGTGGCGCTGCGCTGCTCGAGTTCGCGCATCTGGCCGGTGAAGCTCTGCAACGCGCCAGTTTCGCCCTCGGCCGCTGCGTTCCGGCCGTCATCAGCCACGTCGATCGGCCTGCCGGCCCAGGTCATCAACTCAGCGAAGGTGGCCCGCGTCACGCGCAGGTCGCGCGATGCGGCGAGGCCGCGCGATGCATCGCGGACGAAGGCGTTCTCGGTGTCGTAGGCGCTGAAATCGGGGCGCACCAGCCGGAACAGAGCGCGCAGTTTCTTGCAGCGCCGCCGCGCCTCGTGCACTCGGCGTTCCGGCGACTCGGACGAATTCTCCGCGCCGGCAATGGCTTTGCCGATCTGCTCGCGCGCTATCCGCAGGAAGCCGTCACCCATCGAGCGGTCGCCCCGGGACCACTGAAAACTCATCTGCGCCCCCGCTACACCCGTCGCCGCAAGGCAAGCCTACGTTCGCAAGAGTGTCACAAACAAGTCAAACCGGCCGGACCGAACGCCGGCCGAGCAATTTGTCGACGCCGACCGCGACGGCGAACAGCGCGAGGAAGGCCACGAGCATGACGATGACGTTGATCGCTACCTGGCCATAGCCAAGCGTGTTGGCCTCGAGGATGGGGTAGGGGTACTCGCCGACAACGGCGCCGCGGACCATTGCCCAGGCCAGATAGAGCAGCGGGAACACCGTCATCGCCGGGATATCGCGCCAGTCGAGGTCGCCATGTGGCTGGAAGAGCAGCCACCATGCGATGAAGAACAGCGGCGCGACATAGTGCAGGACGATGTCGGCGAAGAGCTGCAGGCCGGTGGGCTGCCAGAGGCCGGCCAGCATCACGTGGTAGAACACCGTCACCATCGCCATGATGCCCGCCATCATGGCTCGCGTCACCAGCGAGCGCCACCAGCCGAGCCAGCGGAACGCGCTCACTTCAGAGAGATAGATCAGCACCAGCATGCCGTTGGTGAGGATGGTGAAGAAGGTGAAGAAGAACCACAGTGCGCCGAGGACGCTGTCGCCCTTGCCGAGGCGCAGCCCCATCGACAGGTAGAATTGCAGCAGCAGCGCCGCCGTCCCGACAACAAGGCCAACCAGGGTGACCAGGCGCTTCAGGTTCAAGCCGTTCTCCCCACGGCGCTGCGGTGCGCCAGCCATCTATCTGCAGACACCAGTATCACGGAGAAGACCGTGACGGCGATCAGCAGGACGCCGACGCCGATGGCGACCGTCGGGTAGCCGAACTTGCCGGCATCGAGGATGTCGTAGGGATACTCGGCCACCACCGCCCCGCGCAACAGCACCCAGGCCACATAGCCGATGCCGGGCAGCAGCATCAGCCCGACATGCTTGAAGCGCAGCACTCCGTGCGGTGCAAACAGCGCCCACCAGATGAGATAGAGGATAGGCGCAACGTAGTGCAGCAGGTAGGTGGCGACGGCCAGAGCGCCCTCCATCTTCAGCGTCGGCGCCAGCATGAAGTGATAGTACAGCATCACCAGGATGATGAAGGCCGCGGCGGAGGCCATGATGATCGGCCGGCGGAACCACCCCAGCCAAGTCCAGCCGGTGAGCACCGAGGCATAGGTCAGCACCAGCCACAGGTTGGTCAGGTGTGTGAAGTAGGTCCAGAAGTAGATGAAGGCGTCGGGCAGGCTGCGGGCGACCGGATTGGTCGCCGACTCCATCATCACTGACGGGAAAATCTCCCAGCCATCGATGCCGAGACCGAGGACGCCGACTGAAAGGCCGGCCAGGGCGAGCAAAGTTCGCAACATTATGACTCGGGGCAGTATTTCAAAACAGCTGAGACCATAGAGCGCGCCCGGTGCTGCCGCCAAGCGCGCTCGCTGTTTTTTGCGCTACTGCAGCAGCCACCAGTCGGCGCTCAGCCAATCCTGTCCGATCGGCGTGTTGGCCAGTTCGCCGGTTTCCACGTTCAGGTAGGTGTCGGCCTGCCAGACGTTGCGGAAGCGCACGTAGTAGCCGCCGCCGCTCGGTTCCATCTGCCACATGGCCGACTGCCATTCAGGCTGGATCGGCCCGACTTCGAGGTAGCCATTCTCGACGTGCAGGTATTGGTCAGGCCTGTACACGCTGTGGATGCGGACATAGCCGCCCTCGACCGGATCGAGCGTCCAGCGGGCGCTCAGCCAATCGAGGAGGATAGTGGTGCTCGCCGGCTGGCCGGTTTCGTTGTTGAGGAACGTGCTGGCGATCCAGCGGCTGCCGATCAGGACTTGCTGCCCCAGACCACCAAGCTGGCCGCCCTTGCCGACGACGTTGAAGTTGAGCAGCAGGTTGACCGGTCGCAACCCCTTCTGCTGCACGGTGACGCGGATGGTGGCGGGGCCGGGCGTGGCCATGTTGTCGTAGCAGTTGGCGCCGATATTCGGCCCGGTGCAGGCGAAGACGAAGAAGCCCCAGCTGTGGGTGGCTTCCCAGTTGAACACGTCCTCGGCGCCATCGAGATCGACGACCTGGATGCCGTTGGCGTGGTTGCCGAACTGGTCGAGCATGTCGGGCACCAGCACCTCAACCGGATCGGCGGTGTTGCGCCGATAGCCGCTGATCAGCAGGTGGCAGTTGAGGCTGGGCAACTGCCCGATGACGATGTCGGTGGGGCAGTCGACCGTAACCACCAGCGGCCCTTCGTGCGGCTGCTGCTGGTCGTCGATGACCACCGGCGTCGCCGAGACGCGGTAGCGATAAGTGACGCCGTAGGCGTAAAATGCTCCGACTCTGAGCTCGATGATCGAGCCGTCGCCGTACGAAGGGGACGGCGCGACGTGCACTGAGATGGAGTTCGAGCGGCTTTCGGAGCCGCCCGGCGCGGCATCGGGTACCGAGATGTCGGCGCTCGCCGGATCCTTGTCGAAGGTGAAGCCGCCGCTGGGGCTGCTGATGCCGATGCCCGCGTAGATGCGCGATGGGTTGGCCTTGCCCTCGATGTTCATGTTCACGTCGAAACCGGCGCTGTCGCTGGTGCGTGGCGGCGGCGACCAGCTGTAGTCGGCGCTGTAGTTGCCGCTGGCCGACTTGAGCGTGATGTGTCCATCGGCAACGGTCCAGGTCGGGTCGTTGTTGGGGTCCGGAACGATCTCGACGAGCTCGTAATAGGGACCTTGGGCCGAAGCCGGCGTGACGGCGACAAGGAAAAGGGCGGCCAGGCCGCCCATCATCAAACCGACGATCAGATGAAGAATTGCGGCCGCGTCAGGCCGCGTCATGCGTGCGAGCCAAGCCATCGCCCTCTCCCGGGCCAGTGCTGCGCCGCAACGTCAAGAAATAATCGCACCGACGGGCGGTCCGAACAAGCCAGCAGTGATGACCTGAGCGCTAGTGCTTAGGCGGCGTCGAGCAGGGCGGAGAACAGGTTTCGCCCGTCGGTGCCGCCATGGGCGCTCTCGATCAGGTTCTCCGGGTGCGGCATAAGACCGAGCACGTTCTTGTTGGCGTTGAACACGCCGGCGATGTTGTTGATCGAGCCATTCGGGTTGGTGCCCTCGGCGTAGCGGAAAGCGACCTGGCCGTTGCCCTCGACTGCAGCAATCGTCTCGGCATCGGCGAAATAGTTGCCGTCATGGTGGGCGACCGGGCAGCGGATGACCTGGCCCTGAGTGTAGCCGCGGGTGAAAGCCGTCGCGGCGTTCTCGACGGAAAGCTTGACCTCGCGGCAGACGAACTTCAGCGAGGCGTTGCGCATCAGCACGCCTGGAACAAGGCCAGCTTCACTCAGGATCTGGAAGCCGTTGCAGACGCCCATCACCTTGACGCCCTGCGCCGCCCGCTCGCGGATCGTGTCCATGGCCGGGGAGCGCGCGGCGATTGCCCCGACGCGCAGGTAATCGCCGTAGGAGAAGCCGCCGGGAATGACGATCAGGTCCACCTTGGGGATCTCGGCATCCTTGTGCCAGACCACGGCCGGTGCCTCGCCGCCGATCTTGGTGAGGGCAGCGATCATGTCGCGGTCACGGTTGAGACCGGGAAACACGACGACAGCGGCTTTCATCGGCAGCTCCTGATGTGGGATGCCGATCCTTTGATGAGTCTTGGTGGCAAAAGCAAGGGCGGAACTGGGGTACAGCCCCAACGCTTGTGGCTTACTCGGCCGGCTGTATGGAAGCCGGCTTCACATAGCTGCGGCTGCCGGGCGTGCCTGGGATATGTGCCCAGGCCGGACGCTCGAACAGGAACTTGCCCCAGCCGGTCTTTGCGATGATCCAGTAGAGCACCAGCGGCGAGAGCAGCGCGATGGTCATGACGATGACGCTGACGGTGCTGACATCGCTGATGAGGCCGGTCTTCAGCAGCAGGGTGCGGCTCGCGGCCATGGGGATCGAGAAGCTCAGATAGACGACGATCGAGTGCTCGCCGAGCCAGCGCAGCCAGCCCATCCGCGGCAGCTTGATCAGCAGCGCCGCGGTGAGGCAGATGGCGAGCGAGCCGATAAAGCCCAGCGCGAGATGGACGAGGGGCAGGGCGGCGTAGCCCATGGTGATGCCGCGCGGGTGGAGCTCGGAGCCACCGGCGAACACCAGGTAGCCCTCGATGAGGACATAGGCGACGAGCGTCAGCGCGGCCCAGAGCACGTTGGCCTGCGCCGAGGCGACGATGCGGAACATCAGCGGCGCGAAGGCATAGCCAGCGTAGAAATAGACGTAGTAGGCGGCGAAGTGGTCGACGAGGCCGATGCCGGTGCTGACCGGGAAGATCTGCAGCGCCGCGGCGGCGACAAGCGCCACCCAGTGCGGGGCCTTGAAGGTGAAGAGCAGCTTAGTGACCAGCGAGTACACCGCCAGCATGTAGATGAACCACAGCACTCCGTAGGGCTCGACGATGGCCCAGAGAATCTGGCTGCCGACGCTGGCGAAATCACCGGTGCCGAGTCCAACCTTGAAGACGATCTGCAGCACGGCCCAGAGCGCGTAGAAATAGAGATAGTGGACGATGCGGCGGTCGGCATAGGCGGCCCACGGCCGCGCGATCACGGCGCCGAGGAACAGGCCGGAGATCAGGAAAAACTCGGGCATGCGGAAGGGCGTCGCCCAGCCGATGATGTAATGGAGGATGCCGGTGCCGTTGAGGTCCTCGCCGACGCCGTAGGCCGAATGCATCATCACCACGAGGATGATGGAGAGGCCCTTGGCGGCATCGACCCAATCGAGGCGGTTGGCGGCGGTAGACATCGTGAGGCTCCTAGGCACGTCAGCGCGTTCTAGCGCCTCGGATCGCATCTAGGGCGAAAAGGCTGCACTTAGGCTTAAGCCAAGTGCTTAATGGATAAGGATTTATCGAATTGGAGCGGCCGTGGCCGGGGCGCGGCGGGGCGCCGCGCCAACTGCGCGTCTTAGAACGGCAGCGCGGTGTGGGTGGCGAGCAGGACGCCGACGGTCATGAAAAACAGGGCGGAAATGGAAAAGGTCTTGATCATCTTCAATATCGGTCGGCAGCGCGTCGAGCGCTTGGGTTGCAACGGGTCTTAGGTCGGTTCGCGGGGCCGGAATAGTCTCGGTCCGTGCATGGCTCCAATGCGCCTCAACGGCTGAATGGAGTCTGAACCGGCACGGTTAATTCAGCTGTGTGATGCAGCCGTGCGACTATTCGGTGAGTGAGCGGCGGCGGAATAGTGGCGACGACCTCGCTGTGGCGTTCGCATCACACGACGAAAGTCGAGGTTCGGTCACCGTTGCCGGATGCTGCGACAATGCACGCCCGAACCGCGCGATGGCCGGCGGCTAAGCCCGCGAACGATGGCAGCGAGGTGCGGAGGCTAGCGCCTCAGACGGGGACCGACGCGTATGCCGCGAACAGCAGCCCGAGCGCGAGGAAGAAGGCGATCGACAGGGAAAATGTCTTGAGCATCGGGATGGTCTTTACTGGTACTGGCTCAGGGTTACGCGAGCGGCAGAACCATACGCGGTGAATCTTAAGGCGTGATTTCTATCGTGTAGTTTTCGATGACGGTGTTCGCCAAGAGCTTGTCGCACATCGCCCGGACATTAGCCTCGGCCTGTGACAAATCGGATTCAGCCAGCTCGAGGTCGAACACTTTTCCCTGCCGAACGGCACCAACCCCGGCGAAGCCGAGGCTTTTCAGCGAACCCTGGATGGCCTGACCCTGGGGATCGAGGACGCCGGATTTGAGCGTGACGGTGACGCGGGCTTTCATCGAAAATTCCCGAAAGAGGCGAGGCTCATGGCCTCGCCGTTTTAGTGGTCGCGCGCTCTAGCCGGAAAGCGTCACCGCTTCTCCTGAGCACGCTCTGCGGCGCTATTGCACGAGTCGCGGGCCGGTGGTCAACGCGTTGTCGGTTTCCACAAGAATACCGAGCCGCTGGGCCACTTCGCGGTAGGCATCGACGAGCCCGCCGAGGTTCTCGCGGAAGCGATCCTTGTCGAGCTTGTTGCGGGTCTTGATGTCCCACAGGCGGCAATTGTCCGGGCTGATCTCGTCGGCGAGGACGATCCGCATCAGGTCGCCGTCATAGAGGCGGCCGCACTCGATCTTGAAGTCGACGAGCTGGATGCCGACGCCCATGAACAGGCCCGTGAGGAAGTCGTTGACGCGGATGGCGAGCGCCATGATGTCGTCGAGTTCCTGCGGCGTCGCCCAGCCGAACGCGGTGATGTGCTCTTCGCTGACCATCGGGTCGTTGAGCGCGTCGTCCTTGTAGTAGAACTCGATGATCGAGCGGGGCAGCTGCGTGCCAGGCTCGAGGCCGAGGCGCTTGGTCAGCGAGCCGGCCGCGACGTTGCGCACCACCACTTCGAGCGGGATGATCTCGACTTCCTTGATCAGCTGCTCGCGCATGTTGAGCCGGCGGATGAAGTGGGTCGGAATGCCGAGGCCGTTCAGCTTCGAAAAGATGTATTCGGAGATGCGGTTGTTGAGGACGCCCTTGCCGTCGATGATCTCGTGCTTGGCGCCGTTGCCGGCGGTGGCGTCGTCCTTGAAGTACTGGATCAGCGTCCCGGGCTCCGGGCCCTCGTAGAGCGTCTTGGCCTTGCCGTCATAAATTTTGCGGCGACGGTTCATATGAGCCCTGCCTCTCGGACAATGTGGGGAATTGCGGCGTTCATGCGCCGAAATGCCAGCCTAATGCAAGCTCTTTCACCGGCTGCGCGGGTGTTCGACGCTGCCGATCCGATGGCCCGGTGAAGCCACTATCGGCCGGGGGGCATGGCCCCGCGAGCATCCAAATGCCCCGCACGATCGTTGATGAGATTGACCAAATGCCGCGACCGGCACCCGTTGATTTGGGCAGCCGTCCAGCTTATGTCCAAGCCAATCGAGGGCGCCCGACTGCCGGGCAGAAATGCGGAGAGCGTAGATGTCGGGATTCAGCGATCGCGAAAAGGGCCAGGAAGCGAAATTCGCGCACGACTCGGAGCTGCGCTTCAAGGCTGAGGCGCGCCGCAACAGGCTGCTCGGGCTGTGGGCCGCCGAGCACATGGGCCTCAGCGAAGAGCACGCCAAGCAGTACGCTGCCGAGGTGGTCGCCTCCGACTTCGAGGAAGCCGGCGACGAGGACGTGTTCCGCAAGATTTCGGGCGACCTGAAGGCCAAGGGCGCCTCGGTCTCGGACGACATGATTCGCCAGAAGATGGCCGAGCTGGTCACCGTGGCGCGCGAGCAGGTTCTCAACGAGGGCTGATGCCCTCGCGGTAAGCCAACCGAAACCATCATCCGGGTTTGCCTTTGCGCCTGATGGGCGCGAGGCGCCACCGTCTGCGCCTCTCAGCGGACGGAGATCGATGATGGCACCCAAACTGCTCATCGGACGGCGCAGCGCACTGGCGCTGATTGCCGGTGTAATGCTTGTTTCCGGGGCAGGCACGGCGCTCGCGGACGGCAGCACCACCACGGGTAATGCTCTGCCACTAGCAGGTGCGTGGCTTGCCGAAAGCATAGACGGCGCCGGCGTTATCGACGACCTGCAGACGACGCTCGAGATCGCCGAGGACGGAGCCGTTTCCGGATCCGGCGGCTGCAACCGGTTCACCGGCAGTGCGGTGATCGAGGGCGACACCATCAAGTTCGGCGACCTGGGCTCGACCATGATGGCCTGCGAAGAGGCGGCAATGGACCAGGAGATGAAGTTCCACGCCGCACTCGGCGCCACGCGCACCTTCAGGATCGATGTCGAGCAGAAGAAGCTCTTCCTCAGCGACGAGACCGGCAAGGTCGTGGTGCAGTTCTCGGCGATGTAGCCGTCAGATCCGCTGCATCAGCCGGGTGAACATCAAGAGTCCCTCGGGCCACGGCCCGTGGCCGGAGGCGAGGTTGATGTGGCCGGCTTCGCCGGCGAAATGCAGCTCCGAACCCCAGGCGGTGGCCATGTCGGCGGCGCGGTTGGGCGTCACGTAGGTGTCGTTGGTCGAGACGACCAGCAGTGACGGGAAGGGCAGCGGATCGGTCGGGACGTTGTCGAAGCTGCGGCCTTCGCGCGGAAACCCCGGGCCTTCGTGATCCGGCGGCGAGACGAGGAACGCACCCTTCACCTTGCCGGCCGGAAAGCGCGGGGCGGCGTGCACCAGGGCCGAGACCGCGAGGGAATGGGCGATTAGGACGACCGGACGTTCTGCCGCCTCGACGGCCTCGACGATGGCCGCGGTCCAGTCGCGAATATCGGGGTCGTCCCATTCGTCCTGTTCGACGATCTGCCCGGTCGAGAAGCGCTCGGCCCAGCGGCGCTGCCAATGGCCGGCGCCGGAATTGCCGAGGCCGGGCAGGATCAGGATGTCTGCGTCTGCGATTCTCATGCGCCACGCGTCCGGTTCATGAAATAGGCGTAGCTGTAGCGGTGGAGGTCCACCGCCGGGCCGTTCTTGTCGTAAAAGCCGGTTGCATCCGGCACCGACAGCAAGGCCATGCCCACGCCGTCGCCGAGGATCTGCTTGCAGGCCCGGAGCAGGCCCTGGCCGATGCCGCGGCCCTGGCAGTCTTTGTGCACCGCCAGGTCGCCACAATAGGCGACCCAGGCGAAATCGGTCAGGCAGCGCGCGATGCCGACGCAGCGGCCGTCGAGCCGGGCGCTGACCACCAGGTCGGCCCCGGCGATCATCGCGGCGATCCGCTCGCGATCCTTGATGGGCCGGCTCGGTCCGAGCGCGCTGTTGCCGACGACATCGATATAGTCGTCGATCGGCAGGGCGGCTTCGCGTGCGTAGACGACAGCCATCACACCTCCGGCCCGAAGACGCGCTCGAACAGCGCGTCGACATGCTTGAGATGGTAGAAATCGTCGAACATGGCGTCGATGTCGGAGGCGCTCAGTTTCGCGGAGACCTCAGGATCGGCCTTGAGCAACTGGGCGAACAGGCCGGCGCGATCGCCGCGGGCCTGCCAGACCTGCATGGCGTTGCGCTGCACCGCGGCATACGAATCCTCGCGGCTCATGCCGGCCTGGGTCAGCGCCAGCAGCACGCGCTGCGAATTGTGCAGCCCGCCCAGCAGGTCGAGGTTGCGCTTCATGTTGTCGGGGTAGACCAGCAGGTTCTCGATCAGCCCGGTCAGGCGGTTGAGGGCGAAATCCAGCGTCACCGTGGCGTCCGGCCCGATCATGCGCTCGACCGAGGAGTGCGAGATGTCGCGCTCGTGCCAGAGCGCCACGTTCTCGAGGGCAGGGGTCACCATGCCGCGCACCAGCCGCGCGAGGCCGGTGAGGTTTTCGCTCAGCACCGGGTTGCGCTTGTGCGGCATGGCCGACGAGCCCTTCTGGCCGGGAGAGAAGAACTCCTCAGCTTCGAGCACTTCGGTGCGCTGTAGGTGACGGATCTCGGTGGCGAGCCGCTCGATCGACGAGGCGATGACGCCCAGCGTCGCGAAGAACATCGCGTGGCGGTCGCGCGGGATCACCTGCGTGGAGATCGGCTCGACGGTGAGGCCCATCTGCTCGGCCACATAGGCTTCGACGTGCGGGTCGATATTGGCGAAGGTGCCGATGGCGCCGGAGATGGCGGCAGTGGCGATCTCCGCCTTGGCGTTCAGCAGCCGGGCACGATTGCGGTCGAACTCGGCATAGGCCTGCGCCAGCTTGATACCGAAGGTGGTCGGCTCGGCGTGGATGCCGTGGCTGCGGCCGATGGTGATCGAGTACTTGTGCTCCTTGGCGCGGCGCTTGATGGCGGCCAGCAGCCGCTCGATATCGTGCAGCAGGATGTCGGAGGCGCGCGACAGCTGCACGGCAAGGCAGGTGTCGAGCACGTCGGACGAGGTCATGCCCTGGTGCAGGAAGCGCGCGTCGGGGCCAACGATCTCCGACACGTGGGTCAGGAACGCGATCACGTCGTGCTTGGTGGTGCGCTCGATTTCATCAATGCGATCAACGTCGAAGGTGGCCTCGCCGCCCTTGGCCCAGATGATCTCCGCGGCTTCCTTGGGGACGACGCCGAGTTCGGCCAGCTTGGTGGTCGCGTGGGCTTCGATCTCGAACCAGATCTTGAAGCGGGTCTCGGGCGACCAGATGGCGACCATTTCGGGGCGGGAATAGCGCGGAATCATGGGTTTATGGCTCTTTGTTCGCGTAACGGATCGATTACGCGTTGATCTTGGTGGCGGCGTTGCGGATGGCCGCGATGCGGGAGGCGTAGGTGGCCGGATCGTTGCCGGAAAACACTGAGGTGCCAGCGACATAGAGGTCGGCGCCGGCATCGGCGAGGGCCTTGGCGTTGTCCGCGGACACGCCGCCATCGACCTGCAGATCGATGGGGCGATTGCCGATCAAAGTCCGGGCCTGGTGCAGCTTGGTATAGCTTTCGGCTATGAACTTCTGCCCGCCGAAGCCGGGATTGACGCTCATTATCAGCACCAAATCGACATCGCCGATGACGTGTTCGATGGCCGAAACGGGAGTCGCCGGGTTGATGGCGACGCCGGCACGCTTGCCCTCGGCACGGATCGCCTGCAGCGAGCGGTGAAGGTGCGGGCCGGCTTCGACGTGGACGGTGATCGAGTCGGCGCCGGCCCTGGCGAAGGCGCTCAGGTACGGATCGGCCGGGGCGATCATCAGGTGGACGTCGATGATCTTTTTGGTGAGCGGGCGGATGGCCGAGACGATCATCGGGCCGATGGTGATGTTGGGGACGAAGTGGCCATCCATCACGTCGACATGGATGTAGTCGGCGCCGCCCGCGTCGATGGCGCGAATCTCGTCGCCGAGCCGGGTGAAGTCGGCCGAGAGGATGGAAGGCGCGATGCGGATCGGGCGGGTCATGAACAGCCTGGCCATTAAGTGGTTCAGTGGCTGCTTACCCCGCCCCAACCTCGATGTCATCCCTGCGAAAGCAGGGACCCAACCTGCGGCCCCTGCTTCACAACGGAGCGAGCGGCGGCCCGTCGCATTGCCTTCGGCCCCGAACCGGCTATGACTTCGCGCGATTTGTCGGAGGCATGATGGACGGGTTTTCGTTCTGGCTGGTGTTCGGGGCAGGGGTACTGAGTTTCCTCAGCCCGTGCGTGCTGCCGCTGGTGCCGCCCTACCTCACCTATATGAGCGGCGCGAGCTTCGACCAGTTGCGCGACGATGGCGCCACCGCCGGCGTGATCTGGCGGAAGAGCGTGTTCACCTCGCTGTTCTTCATCGCGGGCTTCTCGATCGTCTTCACCCTGTTCGGCGCGACAGCCACCGCGTTCGGGCAGGCGTTCCGGCAGGCGCTGCCGATCATCACGCCGATCGCCGGGCTGTTCATCATCGCGATGGGCCTGCATTTCCTCGGCGTGTTCCGCATCGGTTTCCTCGACCGGCAGCTGCGGCACAATGGGCCGGGCGTCGCCAGCGGACCGGTGGGTGGGTTCCTGCTCGGGCTGGCCTTTGCGGTCGGCTGGACGCCATGCATCGGGCCAGTGCTGGCGGCGATCCTCGCGGTGGCCTCGACCAAGGAGACGGCGCTCGATGGGGCCGCGCTGCTCGGGCTCTATTCGCTCGGGCTCGGCGTGCCGTTCCTGCTCGCCGGCATCGCCATCGGGCCGTTCCTGACGTTCTTCTCGGGCTTCAAGAAGCACCTGGGCACCGTCGAGAAGGTGATGGGCGGGTTCCTGGTGATCACGGGGCTGCTGTTCCTCACCGGCCAGTTCACCCGCATCTCCTACTGGTTCCTCGAAACCTTCCCGGTTCTGCAGCAGTTCGGGTAAGCGGGGCTTAACCGTCGCGGTCGAAATCCGACCGTCGCTTCATCGTTCACGCGCTCGTCAACAGCCGATTCACCGCCGGCCGCGATAGTCGCCGCAACCTTGGACGAGGATGCGTTGATGGCTCTCGAGGCCTTTGCCGAAGACACACCGCCGACACCGCCCCGCAGCCGACTGACCGTCGTACCGGTCGTGACGGTGCGGCTCGCGCACCGCATCGACGATGTGAGCGCGGTTTGGGCTGTGCTCGAAGCGGGCACGATCGAGTCACCGGGACAGAGTTCAGCTTTCATCCGCAACTGGGTCACCGCGCGCGGCATTGCCGAGGCCGATCAGTTCTATCTGACCGCCGAGCTCGACGGCGAGGCCGTGGCGCTGCTGCCACTGTGGCGGCGACGGGTGAAGGGCGTGCGCTTGCTGTCGTGGTTTCCCGGTGCGCATGTCGGCTGCAATGCGCCGCTGGCCGATGCCGCGCGGCTCGCGACGCTCGGCTCGGTGGAGCGGGCGGCGCTGTGGTCGTCGATGCTGGGGACGCTGGAGGGGGCCGACCTAGTCTATCTCAAGTCGGTGCCGCAGCTGTTTGTCGACGGCGTCGACATCTTTTCCGAACTCGGCGAGTCGATCGAGGTGGAGACGCTCTATCGCAGTCAGTTCGCCAGCTGGGACGAGGCTAACACCACGCAGCGCTCGAAGTCGCGGCGCAAGCACGATCGCCAACAGGGTGAGCGGCTCGAGGCGCTGGGGCAGGTGGGGTTCGAGGAAGTGCGCAATGGGGCGGATGCCCTTGCGGTGCTCGAGGTGATGTTCCGTCAGCGCGCGGCGCGCTTCGTCACCATGGGCGTAGCTGATCCCTTCGTCGAGCCGGGGGTGCGCGCATTCTACGATGCGACGGTTGCGGCCGACTCGGGCGTCGACGTGCGCCTGCACGTGCTGCGGCTCAACGGCGAGATCGTCGCGGTGCGCTACAACATCGCGCAGGGCGACAGGCTGTTCTGCCTGATCAGCTCGATGAGCGACGACGCGACGGTCCAGACCGGCTCGCCGGGCAAGCAATGCCTGCTGCGGGTGATGCAGACGGTGTTCGACGCCGGCTACCGCATCTTCGACATGGGTGCCGGCTTCACCGACGAGAAGCGCCACTGGTGCAACATCAAGCAGCCACTGCGCCAGCACTACGTGCCGCTGACGACGCTCGGCACGGCCGCCGCCAAGGGCCACGTCGGCTGGCAGGTGCTGCGGCAGAAGCTCAAGGCGAACAAGGCTGTGATGGGCGTGGTGAAGGCGGTTCGCGGCCGGATGATGCAGGCAAAGGCGGTCGCTTCGGACGACTAGGCGCTGCCGCAGACCTCGCGCAGGCAAGCCCGCAGCCAGCGGTGCGCAGGGTCGGCGTCGAGCCGCGGGTGCCAGATCAGCGACACGGTGATCTGCGGCACCGGGACCGGCAGTGCGAAGCTATGCAGGCCGTCGCGCAGATTGCCGGTGTGCCGCTCGGGCACGCTGGCAATCAGGTCGGTGGCCCGTGCGAGGGCGAGCGCCGCGGCAAAACCGCCAACGATGGTGACGATCTGCCGCTCCAGCCCTCTCGCCGCCAGCGCATCGTCGATCAGTCCACGCTCCAGGCCGCGCCGCGAGACGTGGACATGCCGGCCGGCTGCGTAGAGCTCCGGCGTTACCGCGTGCCCGGCCAGCGGGTGGCCGGGACGGACGGCGCCGATGAAGCGGTCGCGGAACAGTGCCTGGGTGCGCAGTTCAGGACCGAGGGTTGCGCTCACCACGCCAGTTTCAAGATCGATTGAACCGTCGCGCAGCGCGGTGTTCTCACGGTCCGGCTTCTGTACGAAGTGCAAACGCACATCGGGCGCATCGGCAGAGATGCGGGCAATGAGCGCGGGGCCGAAGTTCTCGACGAAGCCGTCGCTGGATCGGAGCGTGAAGGTGCGCACCAGGTGCTGCAAATCCAGCGCCTCTGCCGGCCGCAGCACCGCCTCAGCCGCTTCGACCAGCCCGCCGACATGTTCACGCAATTCGAGAGCTCTCGGCGTTGGCACCAGCCCGCGGCCGGCGCGCACCAGCAGCGGATCGCCCGTTGCCGTGCGCAGCCGCGCCAAGGCGCGGCTCATGGCAGAGGGACTGAGCCGCAGCCGACGGGCGGCGCGGGCGACGCTGCCTTCGGCGAGCAGGACGTCGAGTGTGACAAGCAGGTTCAGATCGGGCGTCGACATCCGACGATCTTAGCCTGATGTGGCGTCCTATGCACTGATTACGTGCAAGCGTTGCGTGTTTCGCCATGTCATGGCTGGAGCTAGCCTGTGGCGGTCCAAAAATGGAGGTGTCCACATGCCGACCCGGCTCGCGCTTTTCGGCCTTTCGCTGTCGATGCTGCTGGCGTCGCTCGGCACCAGCATCGGCAACGTCGCGCTGCCGACGCTGGCCGAGGCGTTGGGGGCCTCGTTCCAGGATGCGCAGTGGGTGGTCATCGCCTATCTGCTGGCCGTCACCACGCTGATCGTCAGCGTCGGCCGGCTCGGCGACCTGTTCGGCCGCCGACGGCTGCTGGTTGTCGGCATCGGGTTGTTCATGCTGGCGTCGGTGTCGTGCGCTGCAGCGCCTGGCCTGCCGGTGTTGATCGCGGCGCGGGCAGTGCAGGGGGCCGGTGCGGCAATCATGATGTCGCTCACGATGGCGCTGGTCGGCGACATGCTGCCCAAGCAGCGGATCGGCGGCGCCATGGGGCTCCTCGGGACGATGTCGGCGATTGGCACGGCGCTCGGCCCGTCGCTGGGCGGGCTGCTGATCGCCGTGGCCGGTTGGCCGGCAATCTTCCTCGTCAACCTGCCGCTGGGCGGGCTGGCCCTGCTGCTGTTGCGGCATCTGCCGTCCGACCCGCAAGAACGGCGGGAGCGCGTGCGCATCGACGTGATCGGGACACTGCTGCTGGCTTTGACGCTTGCCGCCTATGCGATGGCCATGACCAGCGGTCATGGGAGCTTTGGGCCGCTCAATCTCGCGCTGCTCCTGATCGCCGCCGGCGGCTTGTGCTTCTTCGTCTTCGTCGAGGGGCGTGTGGCGGCGCCTTTGCTGCGGCCGGCTTTGCTACGCGAGCGCCGGTTGGGCGGCAGCCTCGCGAGCAATCTGCTGGTGTCGACGGTGATGATGGCGACGCTGGTGGTGGGGCCGTTCTACCTGTCGCTTGCGCTCGGGCTCGATCCGGCATCGGTTGGCCTCGTCATGTCGGTCGGGCCGGCGATCTCGGCGCTGAGCGGCGTTCCCGCCGGCCGTCTCGTCGATCGCTTCGGTGCCGCCTTTGCAGTCGTTGCTGGTCTCGGGGCCATGCTGGCCGGCGCCGCCGCGCTCGCGGCGTTGCCGGGATTGTTCGGCGTGGCGGGCTATGTCGCGGCCATGTTGCTGCTTACGCCCGGCTACCAGCTGTTCCAGGCGGCCAACAACACCGCGGTCATGGCCGATGTCGATCCGCAGCAGCGCGGCGTTATCTCCGGCGTGCTCAACCTGTCGCGCAACCTGGGGCTGATCACTGGCGCATCGCTGATGGGGGCGATCTTCGCACTCGGCTCGGGAACCACCGACATCGCGGACGCGGGAGGCGAGGCGGTAGCGGCCGGCATGCGCACCACCTTCGGCGTGGCGGCGCTGTTGATCGTGGCCGCGCTTGTCGTCGCGACGCTGGCTAGATCAGCTTCAGCCCCTTCATCGACGAGTGCCCCGATTTCCCGATGATGATGTGGTCGTGCACCGTGATCCCCAGCGGGCGCGCCACGTCGTTGATCTGACGGGTCATCTGCACGTCGGCTGAGGAGGGGGCCGGGTCGCCCGAAGGGTGGTTGTGGACGAGGATCAGGGCGGTGGCCGAAAGCTCCAGCGTCCGCTTGATCACTTCGCGCGGATAAACCGGGGTGTGGTCGACTGTTCCTGTCTGCTGCACCTCGTCGGCGATCAGGCGGTTCTTCTTGTCGAGGAAGAGGATGCGGAACTGCTCGACATTGTTGAACGCCATCTGGGCGTGGCAGTAGTCGATCAGCGCCGTCCATGAGCCGAGGATCGGCATGTCGGGCGTCATGCGGTCTTTGGCGAAGCGCTGGGCGGCGGCCTGGATGATCTTGAGGCTGGTGCCCGAGATTTCGCCCAGCCCCTTCACCTCGGCGAGCCGGGCAGGGGCCGCGCCGAAGACGCCCGAGAACGAGCCGAACTTCTGGATCAGTTCCTTCGCCAGCGCCTTGGTGTCGCGCCGCGGCAGCACGATCTGCAGCACCAGCTCGAGCAGTTCGTAGTCGGCGAGCGCGTCGGCGCCGACGGCGAGGAACTTCTGCCGGGCGCGTTCGCGATGGCCGAGATAGTGCGGAGGGGCCGCCTCGCCGAGTCCGTCCGGCGATGGCTTGTCCCCCTCGCTCATGGTCTAGCGGCGGGCATCGAGCGGGTTGAACAGGCCGCGTGGCGACAGCGTGAAGATCTCCGCGCCGGTCTCGGTGATGCCGATCGAGTGCTCGGCCTGAGCCGAGAGGGTCCGGTCGCGGGTAACGGCGGTCCAGCCGTCGGCAAGGATCTTCACGTGCGGGCGGCCGAGATTGATCATCGGCTCGATAGTGAAGATCATCCCCGGCTTCAGCGGCACGCCGGTGCCCGGCACGCCGAAATGCATGATGTTGGGCTCGTCGTGGAACAGCTGGCCGACGCCATGGCCGACGAAGTCGCGCACCACGCTGGTACGCTCTGCCTCGGCAAGGGTCTGGATGGCGGCGCCGATATCACCGGTGGTATTGCCGGGCTTGGCGGCAGCGATGCCGGCAGCGAGGCTCTGGTAGGTCACGTCGATCAGCCGCTCCGCCTTCCGCGTGATTTCGCCCACCGGGTACATGCGCGAGCTGTCGCCGTACCAACCGTCGACGATCAGCGTCAGGTCGATATTGACGATGTCGCCGTCACGAAGCGGCCGCTCCTCGGGGATGCCGTGGCAAACGACGTGGTTGATCGAGGTGCAGATCGAGTGGCGGTAGCCCTTGTAGAACAGGGTCGCCGGGATGGCATCGTGGTCGCGGGCGAACTCGTAGGCCAGCCGATCGAGCGCCGCGGTGGTGACGCCGGGCTTCACCGCATCGACCAGGAGGTCGAGCGCTTCCGCCGTCAGCCGGCCAGCCTTGCGCATACCGTTGAACCCGGCTTCGCCATGGATCGGGATCACGCCCGAGGTGCGGCGGCTCTTGGTTTCGGCTTCGACGTACGTGATCATCGGCAACTCCGTTCAGCTGACGAAAATAGGCGTTCATCGGCATTAAGGAAAGGGCACTGCGAAGGTCAGCAATGCTGTGGCATGTGCACTGGATTGCTTGACCATTCGGGCCCTCGTGAGGCAATGCATTGTGCCTCTGAAATTCCGGGGCATCCATGCCGTCGCCTGAAGCCGTTACCGCCGCACTCGTCGTCATCGGCGACGAAATCCTGTCCGGCCGGACCAAGGATGTGAATATCGGCGCGACCGCGGATTTCTGCACGGAACTCGGCATCGAACTCAGCGAAGTGCGCGTCGTCTCCGATGTGGAAGAAGACATCATTGCCGCGGTGAACGCCGTAAGGGCGCGCTACACCTACGTTTTCACCACCGGCGGTATCGGCCCGACGCATGACGACATCACCGCCGACGCCATCGCCAAGGCGTTCGGCGTGGCGCTGCCGATCAATGCCGAGGCGCGGGCGATGCTGGAATCGCGCTGGAAGCAGACCGGTACCGAGGTCAACGAGGCACGGCTGCGCATGGCGCGGATCCCAGAGGGCGCATCGCTGATCGTCAACTCGGTGAGCGCCGCGCCAGGCTTCCGCATCGGCAACGTCCACGTGATGGCGGGCGTCCCCAAGATCATGCTGGCGATGCTCGAATCCATCGCCCCGACGCTGAAGGGCGGCAAGAAGATCAAGTCGATCACCATCCGCTGCGGCGTCGGTGAGGGGACTATCGGCGGGCCGCTCGGACGGATCCAGGAAGAGTTTCCCGACGTGAAGATGGGCAGCTATCCGCAGATGGGGCAGACCTTCGTCATGACCGAACTGGTGCTGCGCTCGTCAGACGAGGCGCGGCTGGCCGAGGCGGCGGGCCGGGTGCGCGAGATGGTGGCCGAGGCGCATCGCGCTGCAGGGCTGTCGGCGGAAGTCGAGGCTTACTGAATTTTCGGGCCGGTGGCCCCCGTGAAGATCGAGGCGGCCAGGCCGCCCAGGAGAACGAATTGAACCAGACCCAGCAGAAATCCTTCCCCGTCACCTGGGACCAGTTCCACCGCGACAGCCGGGCGCTCGCCTGGCGGCTGCAGGCGCTGGGTCCGTTCGATGCCTTGGTGGCGATCACCCGCGGCGGGCTGGTACCGGCGGCGATCGTGGCACGCGAGCTCAACATCCGCGTGGTCGAGAGCGTCGCGGTGAAGAGCTACGATCACCAGAGCCAGGCCGGCATCAGGGTGCTGAAGCCGATCGCGCCGGAGCTGCTGGACAAGGCCCGCAACGGCGGCAAGATCCTCATTGTCGACGATCTGGTGGACACCGGGGCCACGGCGCGCGTGGTGCGCGACATGCTCCCCGGCGCGCATTTTGCCACGGTCTATGCCAAGCCCAAGGGCCGCGAGATGGTCGATACCTTCATCACCGAAGTCAGCCAGGACACCTGGATCTTTTTCCCGTGGGACCTCGACGTCGCGTATGTGCCGCCGATCTCGGGCGCGACGGACTGAGGTCAGCCAGTCGTAAGATCGATATCGATCTTCAATCTCGCCCCAGTCGCCTCTGCATATCTGCGAAGCGTCGACAGGGAGGGGGAGACATGCCCTCCCTCCAATCGTGCGACGGCTGATTGCGTCGTGCCGATCTTCTTGGCGAGTTCCGCCTGGGAGAGCTTTGCGTGTGTTCGGGCCTTCACCAACGCTTCGATGATTGCGATCTCACCTTCTGCAGCCTGATACTCCTGCTTGAAGGTCGGATCCTCTATCAGCCGCTTCTTGAGATCAGAAATCTTGGTCATTGCATCACCCGATCATGATTATCGCGCATACGCTATATAGCGCATACGCTATGACCAGGCAAGGTGTGGAGTCTAGAGCTGCTGCACCACGTTGATCCACAGCCCCGATGGGTCCTTCACGCTGAAGCGGCGCTGGCCGAAGGGTTCGTCGGTCAGCGGGTAGTCCGGCTCCTTGCCGGTGGCGAGCACTTCGGCGAGCGCCGCCGCCGCGTCCTTCACCTCGAGCTCCATGCTGGTGCCGGCGGCGTAGGCCTCGGGCCCGGGCGGCCAGGATGGGTGGCCTGACGACATGAAGGCGATACTTGCGCCGTCGGCCTGCAGGTAGACGAACCACTCGTTCTCGAACACCACCTCAAAGCCAAGATGCCGGGTCCAGAAATCGCGGCAGGCGGCGAAGGCGTCGGTGACGACGATGGGGTAGCGGTCGATGTACTGCATGGCTGGCCTCGTTGGTCCGGTTGAGGCGGCAGCAATAGCGTACGTGCCCGACAGGCGACGTCAGGGTTTGGCGCGGATCGATCGGGCTTTCAGACCCGGATCCAGCCGGGGGGCAGGCGATCGTCGATATCGACTGGTTTGCCATATCCGGGGCCGAACCACTTTTTCGGGCCGACCACCTGCTTGTCGGGTGCGGAGCCAAGCCAGGCAGCCCACCAGCTGAAAGTTGAATTCGCAGTGATGAAGTGCTTGCACGACGACATCAGGTGCATGTCTTCGTAGGCGGTGAAGCCGGTGACCGGCCGCAGTCCTTGCCAGCCGGCCAACTCTTCCTGGGCGGGCGCCGGATCGTCGCTGAACAGGAAGTAGGTCGGAGCGTCGACGCGGGCTTCGAGCTCTGCCTTGGCCGCGAAATAGTAGTCGGACCGCAGCGTCTCGTAGATGGCGCGTGCCTCGGCCGTCGCGGTGTAGTCACCTCGACGAACATGCACGGCGACGGGGTTGCGCGCAGCAGCTATTTCCGCGGAAAGCTCGGCCGTCTGCGGAGTGGCGAGCTTTCTGGTGTCGAAGGCCCGGCGGATAGCTGGTTCGTGGCCTTCAAGGTAGCGCCAGGACTGAAGGTGTCCCACCAGCGCGGCCGGGCTTTGGACCTCGCGCGATCTCGGATCGAACCCCTCATGGGCAACCACGGGGACGGCGCCGCGGAACGGATCGGGCAGCAGCCCGAGGGAGATGCCAATACGGCGCCCGCGCTTGTAGGGCGGCACGCGCGCGACGTTGAGACTGATGCCGAACTCGTTGAGCCCGAGTCGCCGATCGCCGCGATCCAGGCGCTGATAGTGCCGGATGTCGCAGACCAACTGGGCTTCCAGCCGCTCGGCAACGGCCAAGCCCGCCGCATACTGGAACAGCTGATTGCCCAGCCCGCCATAGAGGGCAACCCCAACGAGGTTGGGGCGGATGCTCGACATTCCGGTTCTCCATGGCTGCCCGGCGACTATGGCCGGAAAATCCCTGGTTGTCAGCGTCGGAGCCGATGTGGCAGTGCTCAGCGGCGCGGGCGTGATGGAATGGTAGACATACGGGACTTAAAATCCCGAGGGTGTACACCCGTGTGGGTTCGAGTCCCACCGCCCGCACCATGAGCTGGAGGAGTGCCGGATGCTGTTGAAGCTGGACGTGCTGGAGGCGATCAAGCGCGGCGAGATTTCGCTGCAGTTCCGGCGCTGGACGCGACCGACGGTGAAGCCGGGCGGCACGTTGAAAACCAAGGTGGGGCTGCTGCAGATCGGGCGCATCGTCGACATGTCGCCCGATGCGGTGACCGAGGCGGACGCGAAGCGGGCAGGGTTCAGGGATGTGGCGGAGTTCCGCAAGTGGCTCGGCACGATGAAGGAAGGTCCGCTGTTCCAGCGCATCGAGGTGAGCTACCTCGGGGACGCACCATGATCCGGGCGGCGGCGTTGATGCTGGTGTTGTCGGTGGCGCCGGCGATGGCGCAGGAGACCTGCACGAACTGGACGGCGGGAATGCAGGAGGACGAGGGCGGCCCCGTGTTCACCGCATCGGCCTGTGCCACCGATCGGCCGGACGCCTACCTGTCGCTCACCTGTTCGAGTGGGCAGGTGTACCTGCGCTACGACCTGGCGGCGGGTGCCGAGCGGTTGCCGGATCTCGGGGAACAGACCGATGTCGATTTCACCTTTGGCGTTTCCACGCAGCGCCTCGCCATGAGTTACGAGGAAATGGATGGCCGGCATGCTGGGGACGTGCCCGCGAATGGACCGCTGATGGCGCTGATGAAGTCGGGTGAGGGGCTGAGCATCGTCGATGCCGACGGGCGCTATCCCGTGCACACCTTCAGTCTGGTTGGGTCGTCGGCGGCACTGGGGAAACTGGTTGCACAGTGCCGCTAGGCGCGCAGGCGTTCGCGTAGCCAGGGCTGATCGTCGAGATGCGGCCCGGTGACGGAATAGCGGCCGAGCGAGCCTTCGAGCGTGCGCTGCAGGACGACGAGGGCCCGGACCCATTCGGTGTAGAGGCGGCGCGAGCGGCGCACGCCATCGAGCGAAACGCAGCGGGTATGGGCCGCATGCCAATCGGGACGGCGGGCTTCGCGGGCGAAGCGGCGGATCACCGTGGCGTGCGGGACAGGCAGGGCGAGGACGGCCCAATAGACCGTCAGCGCATCCGGATCGGCCGCCTTGGCGCTCTCCACCGCCTGGACGCGAAAGGCCCAGATGAGCAGGTCCTGAATCTCGATACGTTGCGGCATTTCACCTCGCAGACACTGACTTAGTGCGTGAGGAACGGCCGACGAAATACCGAGTTTCCACATTTCGCCGCGATAGCCTGAGGGCTGGTTGACGCGGTGTGAAGCCAGCCGTCACAGCTTCTGCGCAAATCGATATTGACCCTCACGTAGCGTCAGGGACTATCCACCGTCCCGCGGAGAACGCGTGCGATGAGAGCTTTGACGGTCAGGCAGGTGGCGAAAGTATCTGGGGTATCGGTCCGGACGCTGCACCACTACGACCAGATCGGCCTCCTCAAGCCGGCGTTCACCGGGCAGAACCGCTATCGCTACTATGGGCAGGAGGAATTGCTGCGGCTGCAGCAGATTCTCTTGCATCGCGAACTCGGCATTCCGCTGGGAGATATCGGCGCCATCCTCGATGCGCCGGGCTTCGACCGGCTGGAGGCGTTGCGCCAGCAGCGCCAACGGCTGAGCGAGGAGGCAAAGCGCTATGCCCAGCTTGTCAGGACGATCGACCGCACGATCGCTAGTCTTGAAGGAGATCGCGCGATGAGAAACGCGGATTTGTACAAGGGCATCTCGCCCGACAAGCAGGCCGAATATGAGGCCTGGCTGGTGGAGCAGTTTGGCGGCGACATGCCGGAGCGCATCGCGCTAAGCAAGCGCGAGTATGAGAGCTTGTCGGAAGCCGAGAAGCAGCAGCTCAACCAGGAACTGCACGATATGGAGCAAGGGCTGGCCGAAGGCTTGCGTCGCGGCGTGCCGATGGGCTCCCCCAGTCTCGATCCGCTGCTCGGGCGGCATCGGGCGTGGGTGTCCCGGATGTGGGACAAGCAGTGCCCACCGGAGGCCTATGCCGGACTGGCGGACCTCTACCTGTCGCACCCCGACTTCATTGCCCGCTACGAGGCGATCGAGCCTGGGTTCGCCGAGTACCTGTCGGGCTCGATGAAGGTCTACGCGCGGCGCCTCGCCACGTGATCGTGGCGGCGAGGTTAATTCGCCGTAGGGCCGGAACGTTTGTTTCCGGCAGCGCATTATCTGCCCCGAATGCCAACCTTCTGGGGAGACCGGAAAAAATGCACAAAGACGAGATCAAAGGCGCCGCCAAGGAAGCCCGCGGCAACGTGAAGGACGCGGTCGGCAAGGCGACCGGCGACCGCAAGCTGCAGGCCGATGGCGCTGCGGACAAGGTCGAAGGCAAGATCCAGAAGGCCGCCGGCAAGGTCAAGGAAGCGGCACGCGACGCGCTCAAGCACTGACCTGTTCGCTTGCCCATTGCTGACGAAAAGGCCGCCCTCGTGGCGGCCTTCTTGCATTAGGCTCGCCCGAGGCAACACGGAGTCGCACGCATGATCGGCAGCATTCTCACGGGGGTGGTCGCCCTCATTCACGTCTACATCCTGATTCTCGAGATGTTCCTGTGGGACAAGCCGCAGGGGATGAAGGCGTTCGGCACCGCGCCGGCTTTTGCCGCCGAGACCAAGACGCTGGCGGCCAACCAGGGGCTCTACAACGGCTTCCTTGCTGCAGGGCTGATCTGGGGCATCTGGCTGGGCGAGGCGGGCGACCCGGTCAAGGTGTTCTTCCTCTTGTGCGTTGCGGTGGCAGGTCTGTTCGGGGCGGTGACCGCGAGCCGCAAGATCCTGTTTGTACAGACGATTCCCGCCGTGGTGGCGCTAATAGCTGTGTGGCTCGCCTGAGCTTATGCACAGGAGGGCAACTACTTAAGGGCAGAAATTGCCCATCATCCGTAACTTGGGTAACGTTCCATCCGGCGGGCGTGATCTGAGGGGTAACCGGCAATGCAGCAGCCGTATTTCTGGCGCATCGCGCCGCTTCAATGAACTCGCGGAAAGAGTTGTCCGCGGCTTGGGCGGACGCGACGCAGGACGGTGCGTGGTCGAGCCATCAAACTGAGGCGCGACCCACGGTGAAGCAGGTGGTTTTCTTGGTCGACTTCGGCATGGTGAGCCATGGGCTCGCCCCGCTGTTCGTCGACGGCCACGCCACCGAGATCGGCTTCTGGGGCTTTTCCAGCGACATCATCCGGCGGCTGACACGGCTCAATGAGCTCTACGATCGCCAGGTCAACTGGGACGATCCGGGCGACCCGACTTGGCGCATGTCGGAGCGCGACCGCAATGAGTTCAACGCGCTGCTGCCATTCCTCGTGTCGGAACTGCAGATCGCGCTTGGCGACAAATGGGAAATCGTCGTGCAGAGCGAGCCGATCTAGGTTCGCCGGAATGACATCGCGTGTGAGGAACCATCGCGCTCACTCGAAGCTGTAATGTAGCCGCACACACCCCGTGCCGAGCGTATTCGACGACAGCAGCTTGATGCTCTTGTTGAACCCGGTCGGCGGGAACAGCGGGTAGCCGCCGCCCAGCAGTTGCGAGATCACGTAGATCTCGATCTCGTCGAGCGCGCCGCGCTCCATGAACGCCATTTGCAGCTTGCCGCCGCCCAGCATCCAGACGTCGCCGTCGTCGAGGGTGCGCAGTTCGGCGACCAGTGCATCGATATCGGCGCGGGTCTCGAGCGGGCCGATCGGGTCGGGCAGGGGGCGGGAAGTAACGACGATGGTGCGCTGCTCGCCATAGGGCCATGGGATGTTCTCCTTGACCAGCCAGTCATAGGTGCCGCGGCCCATCACGACGGTGCGGATACGCTTGATGAACAGGTTGTAGTCGAACTCGCCCAGCTGCATGTCGGTGCGCTGGGTCAGCCAGGCGAGCGACTCGTCCGGAGCGGCGATGAAGCCGTCGAGGCTGCTGGCGATGTAGCCGAGGATGCGGGCCATATCGATTCTCCTTGTTCGTGGGTGCCGTAGCCGTTTATAAACGAATATTCGTTTACATTGGAAGCCATGGCAAGACCCAGGAAGATTTCGGACGAGGATGTCGTCGAAGCGGTGGCCTCGATGGTCTCGCGCGAAGGGCCGGCTGGGCTCACGTTCGCCTCTGCCTCAGCGGTAACCGGCTTGTCTCCTGCGACCCTGGTGCAGCGCTATGGCAATCGCGAGGCGCTGCTGCGCGCGGCGCTATTGTGGATGTGGGACCAGCTCGATCTCACCACCGCCGGTGCGGACGCAGCCCACTCGGTCGATCCGGAGGGCGCCATCGCCATGCTGGTTCGCATGTCAGCGGGCTACGGCGTCGGCGATGAGGCCGGGCAGGGGCTGTTGCTGCTGCGCGAGGATTTTCGCGATCCGGTGCTGCGGACGCGAGGCGTGGCCTGGAACAAGGTGCTCACCGAGGCACTGGGGCGCCGGCTGAGCGACGATCCGGCCCGGCAGCAGGTGCTCGGCCGGCTGATGGCGAGCCAATGGCAGGGCGCGGTGCTGTGGTGGGGCTTTTCGCGCGAGGGCACGCTGCGCAGCTTCCTGCGCCGGGAGTTGCGCGAATGGCTCACGGCAATGGGACTGTAGGGTCAAAACCGGCTTGGGCGACGCGCTGCGCCGCACTACATTGAGGTCATGCGCTACCGGATGCTCGATACCGCTCTCGGACCCATGGCGATCGGCTGGACCGATGCCGGGATTTCGCGCGTGCTGCTGCCGGGCGATACGTCGGAGGAGATGCGGGCGCGGTTGGAGAAGGCGGGCGGCATCGAGGATGCAGGCGGGCAGCCGGAGGTTGCGGCACGAATCCTCGCGTATGCGGAGGGTGCCAATGACAACTTCGCCGATGTCGAGCTGGACCTTGCAGGCATTCCGGCGGTGAACCGGCGCATCTACGAGCACATCCGCGAGCTTGCCTGGGGCGAGACCACAACTTACGGGGCCATCGCCCGCTGGCTTGGCGATGTGGCGCTGTCGCGTGCTGTAGGCGGCGCTATGGGCGCCAATCCGATCCCGCTGATCGTCCCGTGCCACCGGGTGCTGGCCGCGGACGGCCGGACCGGGGGATTCTCGTCGCCGGGCGGCGTCAGGGCGAAGATGGAGATGCTGGCGCTCGAGAAGGCCGCATCGCCGACGGGACAGTTCTCGTTCGGGTTCTAGGGGCTTGGCCTGGTGAGGGCAGTGACCTACTGCCCGCGCTTGAACACCTTCAGATGCCCCAGCTGCTTCACCACCTTCGTGGCGATCGCTTCCACCGGATCCTCGATCGATACTGCCAGCACATTCTCGTCCGGGCCTGGCCGCTCCAGTGTTGCGAACTGGCTGTCGAGCAGTTTTGGGCTCATGAACTCGTGCTGGCGGGCTTCGATGCGCTTCCTGATCACGTCGATGTCGCCGTCGAGGAAGACGAAGAGGATCGGCTCGCCGGCCTTCTCGGTGAGGAAGTCGCGGTAGGCGCGTTTCAAGGCTGAACAGGCGCCGACGGCGACGCCCTTCTGATCGGCGGCCTCGTGCAGGGCGCCGGCCAGCGTCTCCAGCCAGGGCCAGCGGTCCTCGTCGGTCAGCGGGATGCCGTTGCGCATCTTTTCCTTGTTGGCGGGCGGGTGGTAGCCGTCGCCATCGAGGAACGGGGCATGCAGCCGCCGGGCGATGGCCGCGCCGGTGGCGGATTTGCCCGACGACGACACGCCCATCGCGATGATGATGCGGGCATTCTCAAACGGTGGCAGTGAAGGCGCCGTCGACATAAAGGATGTGTCCGTTGACGAAGGAGGAGGCTTCGGAGGCGAGGAAGACCGCGGCGCCGCCCAGTTCGGCGGGCGCGCCCCAGCGCCCCATCGGCGTGCGCTTTTCGATCCAGGCGTTGAATTCCTGGTTCTCGATCAGGGCGGTGTTCATCTCGGTGCTGATGTAGCCCGGCGCGATGCCGTTGACGTTGAGGCCATGCTTGGCCCAATCGACCGCCATGCCGCGGGTGAGGTTGGCGATGGCCGCCTTGCTTGCCGCGTAGGGCGCCACCGTGGGGCGGGCAAAGTTGCTCAGCACCGAGCAGATATTGATGATCTTGCCGTACTTGCGCGCGATCATGCCGCGGGCCACCGCCCGGCCGACGATGAAGGCGGAGGTCAGGTTGGTGTCGATGACCTGTTTGAACTTTTCGAGCGGCCACTCCTCGAGCGGCGCACGGTGCTGGATGCCGGCATTGTTCACGAGGATATCGATCTGGCCGATCTCGTTCTCGGCGTGAGCGATGGCGTCATCGACGCTGTCCTCGCTGGTGACGTCGAAGGCCAGCGCCTTGATGCCGAGGGCGCCATCATCTGCGAGCCGGGCCGCGGCGCTGCCGAGCGCTTCGGGATCGCGGCCGTTGAGGATCACTTCGGCGCCGGCGCCGGCGAGCGCTGCCGCAATGCCGAAGCCAATGCCACGGCTCGAGCCGGTCACCAGGGCGCGCTTGCCGCTCAGGTTGAAAAGAGAAATCGAGTCCAAAGTCAGTGGCCCTCCCAGGCTCAGGCGGCGCGAGACTAGTGGATGAAGCGCGGCTTGATAAGACCAAGCGACCACCTCGGTGAGGGACGTACACAGGGCAGGCGTGCGCCGGGCTTCGAGGGGTGGCGTTCGGGCGTTGCCCGTGCCAAAAAGCCGCGCAATGAAATCCTGATAACTCCCAATGGAGATAATGATGGCGTCTGCCGATATCGGCCTGATCGGGCTCGCAGTTATGGGGTCCAATCTGGCGCTCAACATCGCCGAGAAGGGCTACACCATCGCGGTCCACAACCGCACCGCTTCCAAAATCGATGATTTCGTTGCGACGGCCAAGGAGCAGGGGCTGGATCAGAAGGTCGTGCCCGAGGCCGACCTCGTGAAGTTCATCCAGTCGGTGAAGCGTCCCCGTTCGATCATCATCATGGTCAAGGCCGGCAAGCCGGTCGATGAGATGATCGAGCAGCTGCTGCCGCACCTCGAAGCCGGCGACGCCATCCTCGAATGCGGCAACTCGCTGTTCACCGACACGCAGCGCCGCTTCGACTATCTTACGCCCAAGGGCATCGGCTATCTCGGCATCGGCGTCTCGGGCGGCGAGGAGGGCGCGCGCCATGGTCCCTCGATCATGGTCGGAGGCGCCGAGCAGCAGTGGAAGAACGCCCAGCCGATCCTCGAGGCGATCTCGGCCAAGTTCAACGGCGAGCCGTGCTGCGCCTATCTCGGCGAGGGCGGCGCGGGCCACTTCGTCAAAATGATCCACAACGGCATCGAATATGGCGACATGCAGATGATCGCCGAGGTCTATGGCGTGATGCGCGACGGCCTTGGGATGGACCCGAAGGCCGCCTCGGATGTGTTCAAGGACTGGAACAACGGGCCGCTCAACTCGTACCTCGTCGAGATCACCGGCTATGTGCTGGAAGCGACGGAGCCGAAGACCGGCAAGCCGCTGGTCGAGCTGATCCTCGACAAGGCCGGGCAGAAGGGCACCGGTACCTGGACCGCCATCGCGGCGCAGGAACTGGCGGTGCCGGCGACGGCCATCGAAGGCGCCGTCGCGGCGCGCTCGATCTCATCGCGCAAGGAAGAGCGCATCGCCGCAGAGGGCGTCTACGGCAAGCGTTCGGCCGGCAAGGCCAACGTGTCGCTCGAAGAGCTGGAGAAGGCGCTGCTGGCCGGCAAGATCGTCTCCTACGCGCAGGGTTTTGCAGTGCTGGCCAAGGCGTCCGAGGTGCACGGCTGGAACCTGCCACTCGCTACCATCGCCAAGATCTGGCGCGCCGGCTGCATCATCCGCTCGCGCTTCCTCGACCAGATGTCGGCGGCCTATGCCAAGGGCGAGGCCACCAACCTGCTTATGGTGCCGGACTTCGTGACCATCATGAAGGACGCCCACAAGTCGCTGCGCAAGATCGTCGCCGAGGCCGCCATCGGCGAGTTCCCGATGATCTGCCTGTCGGCCTCGCTGGCTTACTTCGACAGCTACCGCCAGGCGCTCGGCACTGCCAACCTGACCCAGGGCCAGCGTGACTTCTTCGGCGCCCACGGCTTCATCCTGATCGACCGCGAAGGCGAGCAGCACGGCAAGTGGCCGTCGACGCTGGGGAAGTAAACCCTGGGTACGGCGCCTAAGAAATCCCCGCGGAAGCGGGGATTTTCGTTTTTGTCACTCCCCCGCCGGGCGCTCGATCGGGTCGCCATTCTCGTCGTGCGGTGGGGTCTGCTGCTGGCCAGGCTGGCCCATTTCGTGGATATGCGGCTTCTTCGAGACCGAAGGGCGATGCGTCAGGTCGAAGCGGCGCACGGTGTAGACGAATAGCGCCGCGGCGCAGACCACTAGAATGCCGGCGCCGAGGAACGGCGCGCCCGGAAAGTAGCCAGGCTGGCCTGGCTCGGCCTGCGTGAAATGGCTGAACAGTTGCGTCGCGAGCAGTGGGCCGAGGATCGAGGCGAGGGAGTTGGTGGCGTTGATCGCGCCCTGCAGCTCACCCTGCGCGTCGTCGGACACTTGGCGCGACATCAGCGAGTTGATGGCAGGGCCAGCGAGGCCGGCGAGCGAGCCGAACACCAGGAAGCCGTAGAGCGGCAATGCGGAGTGGATGAAGGCGGTGCCCGTGAAGGCGATGGCGGCGGCCAACATGCCGACCAGCACGGTCGACCATTCCCCGATCCGCTTGGTCACCGGACCAATCAGCAGCGCCTGGCTGATGGCGAAGCCGATGCCGAAAGCGCCCAGCGCGACACCAATCTGCGCCGACGAGAACTTCAGCACCTCAATGGTGAAGAAGTTCCACACCGACGGGAAGGACTGGCTGGCGAGAACGAACAGGCCGAGGGACGCCATCAGCCACAGCACGACCGGGTTCTTGCTGAGGCTCCACAGCACGCCGAACGGGTTGGCGCGGCGGATGTCGAACGGGCGCCGCTTGTCCTTGGCGAGGCTCTCGGGAAGCACGAAGAAGCCGAACATCAGGTTGGCACCGGCGAGGATGGCCGCGGCGTAGAACGGCCAGCGCGGCCCTAGCTCGCCGAGCAGGCCGCCGATGACAGGGCCGAAGATAAAGCCCAAGCCGAACGCCGCGCCGATCAGGCCGAAGCGATGGGCGCGCTTTTCGCGCGGGGTGATATCGGCGATGTAGGCCGTTGCTGTCGCGACCGAGGCGCCGGAAATGCCCGCGATGGTGTGGCCGATGAAGATCAGCACCAGCGAGTTGGCGAGGCCCATGATCGCATAATCAATCGTCAGGCCCGCGAGCGCTATCAGGATGATCGGTCGGCGGCCGAACCGGTCGGAGAGGTTGCCGAGCGCCGGTCCGAACAGAAACTGCATCAAGGAGTAGGCGAAAACGAGATAGCCGCCAATGACAGCCGCCTGCGCGACGCTGCCGCCCGAGAGCTGGGTGATCAGCTGGGGCAGCACGGGCAGGATGATGCCGTAGCCCAGCATATCCAGGAAGATCGTGATGAGCACGCAGGCGAGCGTGAGATTGGATTGCGGAGAGACGGGCATGCGGGGCGCTATTCCCAATTTGGAGCGGCAGTTGACACATCACCTCCAGCGAAGGCAAGCGCCATGCGGCTCAG
This sequence comes from Devosia sp. P1_H9, assembly GCF_056405135.1. Lineage (NCBI taxonomy): Bacteria > Pseudomonadati > Pseudomonadota > Alphaproteobacteria > Hyphomicrobiales > Devosiaceae > Devosia > Devosia sp. P1_H9. The sequence continues at coordinate 13,299 of NZ_JBFUCQ010000011.1, read as the reverse complement.
TGGACGTCCTGTCGCGGTAGCCGCGGTGCGGGTGGCAGGCCCTCGGGATCGGGCGCCGCGTCATAGCCATAGAGCCATCCCAGGCGCTTCAGATGCCCGCGCGGACCCTGCAGTTTCACCACGGCGTTACGTGCAATCGTGAACGGCCACTCGAGGTGGAAGGCGGCGCCATTGGCGTTCGAGAGCTTCCGCACCCGCTCGACGCGCGGCTGGCGTAACGCGGCGTAGCGGCGGAGCGCCGAGGTGGCATCGGCCTCGGTCATGAGCAGCGGCGCGAGGATCGCCGCGTCCTCGATCGCCATGGCGGCCCCCTGCGCCTGGAACGGCAGCATGGCGTGTGCCGCGTCGCCGATCAGCCCGACGCCGCCCTCCGACCAGGTCGGGGTGGTGACCGTCGAAATCGGCCAGTAGCCCCAGTCCTCGCCGGCCGTCTCGCGGATGGCATCGAAAGCACGGCTCTTCATGGCAGCCCATGGCAGGTCGGGCGCCTTCGGCGGCTCGCCGTGGAAGGCGCGCTCGGCCTTCACCTTGGCGAACAACGCGACATTGATCTGGCGGCGATGCGGTAACGGGTAGGTTACGGCATGATAGCCCGGTCCCCAGAGCAGGCTGGTGCGTCCGGGCAGCAGCACCTTGTCGAGGTCGTGCTGCGCCAGCGTGATCCGCCAGGCGACCATTCCCGAATAGGTGGCCTCCGGCCCCATCAGCACGCCCATCCGAGTGCGCGAGTTCACGCCGTCGGCGCCGATGAAGGCGAAGGCGCGGGCTGAGCGCGATTTGCCGTCGGCCTCGTCGACGGTGACGGAAACGCCGCGCGCATGGCTCACTACGTCATAGGCGCGGACGCCGAACAACATGTCGATATTGGCGAAGCGCTTGCAGGCCCGGTACAGCACGTCGGCGAGGTCGGCGCGGTGCATCACCGTGTAGGGCACGCCGAAGCGCTGCTCCATGACGCGGCCGAGTTCCAGCGTCAGCAGTGGATCGCGTGCGCCGTAGGGATAGACGTCGATACCATCGGGCTCGAACGCCTTGGCCGCGAGGGCCTTGTCGAGGCCGAGGCGGTTGAGGATCTTGCGGGCGTTGGGGCTGACCTGCAGGCCGGCGCCGACTTCCTGCACCTCGGCATTGCGCTCGAGCACGACAACGGTGGCGCCGAACTTGGCCAGCGCGAGCGCCAACGTCATGCCGGCAATGCCTGCCCCTGCGATGTAGACGGTGCGTCCGTTGCCGGACATCGGGAAATCAGGCGGCTTCGGAGTGATATACGGCCGAGAGCGGCTCGGAGGTGCCCGGCGCCAGCTCCGGGTTGAACACGTAAAGGGTCGAGCAATAGGAGCAGACGACCTCGTTGTCCTTGCCCATGTCGATATATATGTGCGGGTGATCGAACGGGGGCAGGGCGCCGACGCACATGAACTCCTTGGAGCCGACCTCGATGCGCGGCAGACCCTGGGTATTGTGGAAATGCGGGGTGCTCTCGTGCGCCATCGGATGGTCCTCGGTTCGAATTCGGGCGGAACATAGCGAGGGCAGCGCTGGAATGGAAGGTGCTGCGACCTCGCCGTGATGGGCTTGGACTGGGCGCGCCCGCTTGCTAAACCCAGCGCCCCAATCGAAAGGCCGTTCCCTTGCCCCAGTTCAACTCCGCCGGCATTTCCATCGCCTATGAGGTTCACGGCGAGGGCAAGCCGATCCTGCTGATCCATGGCTTCGGTTCGTCCGGCAAGATCAACTGGATCGATACCGGCTGGGTGGAGACGCTGGTCGGCGCCGGCTATCAGCCGATCACCTTCGACAACCGCGGCCACGGCGCCTCGCGAAAGCTCTACGACGCGCAGCTCTACTTTGCCCACGAGATGGCTCGTGACGCCAAGCGGCTGCTGGATCACCTTGGCATCACGCGGGCCCCAATCATGGGCTACTCGATGGGTGCGCGGATCGCCGCCTACCTGATGCTGCAGGATCCGCAGGCGGTGAGTTGTGCCGTCTGGGGTGGCATGGGGGTCAACCTGATCTCGGGGCTCGAGGATAGCGAGGAGATCATCGAGGCGCTGACCGCCGAGTCGCTCGCAGAGGTCACCGGCCGTACCGGGCGGCAGTTCCGCATCTTCGCCGACCACAACAAGGCCGACCGCGCGGCGCTGGCGGCCTGCATGGTCAATTCGCGCGAGCCGATGCGCGAGGCCGACGTGCGGCGGATCGAGCAGCCGGTGCTGGTCGCCGTGGGCAGCGACGACGACATGGCCGGCTCCGCCGCGGCACTGGCCGAACTCCTGCCGCACGGCGAGGCGTTCACCATCGAGCGGCGCGATCACATGCGCGCGACGGGCGACAAGCAGTTCAAGGCGGCAGCATTGGAATTCCTCGGGCGGCAGCCCGCGGAGTAACCATTCAACGCGAGTTCAGCGGCGGCGAACCAATCTGTGCGGTAATGGTTGGTATCGGAGCACGATTTGTCCTATATCGGCATTCGCCGATGGAGATGCGGATGAGCACGAATTTGAAGACGGGCAACGTTACGGCCATGGATCCGGTCTGGGATGCAGTGGTTTCGGGAGCGCGGCACATCGTTGCCAGCGAGCCCTCGCTCGCCAATCTCCTCTACTCGAACGTGCTCAACCACGACAATTTCGAGGAGGCGCTGGCCCACCGGCTGGCCGAACGCCTCGACCATCCCGATGTCTCCGCCGACCTGATCCGCCAGGCGTTCCGCGAGGCGCTGGAGTCTCGCCCGGAGATCGGGTTCGAGTCGCGCGCCGATCTCGCCGCGACGCTGGAGCGCGATCCGGCGCTGCACAAGGCGGTCGATTGCTTCCTCTATTTCAAGGGCTTTCACGCCATCCAGACGCACCGCTTCGCGCATGAGTTGTGGAACAGCGGGCGCAAGGATTTCGCGCTCTACCTGCAGAGTCGCTCAAGCGCGGTGTTCCAGGTGGACATCAATCCGGCGGCGCGGATCGGCAAGGGCATCATGCTCGACCATGCGACCGGGTTCGTCGTCGGCGAGACCGCGACGATCGGCGACAATGTCTCGATCCTCCAGGGCGTGACCCTCGGCGGCACCGGCAAGTCCGAGGAGGACCGCCATCCCAAGATCGGCAATGGCGTGCTGATCGGCGCCCATTCGGTGGTGCTGGGCAACATCAAGGTCGGCGATTGCGCGCGCATCGGCGCGGGCTCGGTGGTGGTGAAGGAAGTGCCGCCGCGGGTGACCGTCGCCGGCGTGCCGGCACGCATCATCGGCGAGGCTGGCACCCCGCATCCGGCCTCGGTGATGGACCAACTGGCGGTGGTGCAGGACCTTACCGGCTGAGTCTGCCGCCGACCTGAGGCGCCGCTCGCCGTATTTGCGCCATTCGCTGCAGGAAAAAGCACGCCGCGGGATTGCTCGCCGGGTCGCAATGCCTATTGTGGCGATCCCAAATCGACCCCAAGAATGCCCCTGAAGGAGCCGCCATGAACCATCCCGAAATCATCAAGCTCCAGAAATTTCTGCAGCAGAAGTTCGGCAACCGGCAGATCGACGTCCGTCCACGCAACAAGCAGAACGACAGCGTCGAAGTGTATCTGGGCGAGGAATTCCTTGGCCTGATCTATGTCGACGACGAGGACGGCGACCGCTCGTACAACTTCCAGATGGCCATCCTGGACGTCGACCTGGACGAGATCCACTAAGCAGCGTCGGAGCCGCGAGGTGGCACGCTACAGCGCCCCGATCTCGCCCAGGCGCGCGCTCAGCTGCGCATCGAAGTCGCGCCAGTGCGCCAGGGCGGTCTCGGGGAAGGCGTAAACCGCCGCAACGCCGGGACCCAGATATACGGTCCTCAGGCACTGTCCCGCAGTCGCGGGTGGAATCGGCTTCGAGCATTTGGCGACAAATGGGTCGGCCGATAGCGCATCGTACCAGACTGTCTCATCGGCATACCCACCATCGGGCCGCAAGGGCTTGCCCACCAGTCCGGGCGGGCCGGTGAGCTGCTCGGGCAGGAACTGGTGGAGGTACACGCCATCCAGCAGGGCCGCGCTGGGGCGGGCCCGGCTGCGCGGCAACAGGGTTACGTCCACCGGTTCGATATGGCCCTCGACGCCGAGCGGTAGCTCCAGGCGCAGGTCGATCTGCTTGGCAAAGCCTTCCACGCGCTGCTCCTCATAGCGGAACCAGGACAGCGGAATCTCGAGATCGTGGCCGCCCAGGGTGCGGGTCAGCGTTGTCTCGGTATCAAGACGATGTGCCTGGATGCGGGCGCCGCGGCCCGCCGCATCGATCAGGTAGGCGACGCCAATCCCCAGCAGGCCGAGCACCACCGCGATGGCCGCCAGATTGAAGCCAATGGCGCTGTGCTGCGCCTTATGAGCCTGAGCCTCACCGGCCATTTGTGTGAATTAACCAGTCTTGTGTGCGTCAGGTGACAGCCCAATGGGCGCCGGATATGCTTAACAAAGAGTTAAGATATTGGTGCGGGGGTTGCGCGTATGCTCAGGGAATTGCTGCTGGCAGGACTGATCATGGCGGTTGGGCTGGCCATCGCCGGGGTGGGGACTTACCTCTATCAGTGGGTAAGCAAGTCGCAGGCGGTGCTGCGCTATGACGGCAAGACCCTTGCCCATAGCCTCGGCAACCTAGGCCTGAGCTTCGTGTGCGGCCCGATGATCATGTTGCAGATGGGCTGGCAGAACGATCGCAAGGGTACGCTGTCGATCAGCATGGCGCTGGTCGCCGCATTCGTCGCCTTCGGCTGGGCTTTCATCACCGGCCTGATGTTCGTCGGCAGCTATTTCGCCATCATCCCGTAAAGCGCGTTCGGCTTCGCGGCTCCGGCTTATCTGTCTGCAGCGCCCGCCCCATCCGCTGAGGAGATGATGGATGCCGCCCGCCTTTCCCGTGGTGCTGAAATCGCACGACCCGCAATGGGCCGGCGCAGCCGACCGAGAAGCCGAGCGGCTGCGCGGGGTCCTGGGCGACACGCTGCTGCATGTCCATCATATTGGATCGACCTCGATCCCCGGCCTTGTGGCAAAACCCATCCTCGACCTGATCCCGGTGGTACGCTCGCTCGCAGCGCTTGATGCGGCGCAGGGCAAGCTGGAAGCGCTCGGCTATGCCTCGTGGGGTGAGTTCGGATTGCCGGGTCGCCGCTATTTGACGCTCGACGACGCGGTGCAGGGCAGGCGGCTTGTACAACTGCACTGCTATGCCCAGGCCAGTCCGGAGATCACCCGGCATCTGGCGTTTCGCGACTACCTGCGCGCGCGCCCGGATCTGGTTGCCGAGTATGAGGCGATCAAGCGGCGCTGCGCCGCGGCCCACCCGGATAGCTCGCACGCCTATGGCGATTGCAAGGGCGAGTGGGTGAAGCGGACCGAGACCGAAGCGCTTGCGGCGCGCTGACGTTTACTTCGAGGCGACGAAGGTGGCGCGGGGATCGACGATATCGACCCACTGGCTGGCGTCGGCCTGCGACTGGCGCTTGAGGAACTGGTAGGGCGTCTCGTTCCAGAGCAGCACGCGGCTGTCCTGGTTGTCGAGCACGAGGTCGCCGCGGTCGGTACGAACCATCAGGACGGCATGGCCAGTGCCCTTGGTCTCGCGGACCACGGTCATCAGCAGGGTCGAGGGGTTCCAGCCGGCCTCGATCAGCGCCTTGCGCTTGGCGAGGGCGAAATCCTCGCAGTCGCCGTAGCCGTCGGGATAGGCCCAGTACTCGGCGACTTTGTAGTAGTCCTCGTCGGTTACGGCGACGATCGCGCTGTTGATTACGTTGTTGATCTGCACCAGCTGGTTCCAGCGCGCTTCGGTCAAGCCCATGGCGCCGACGGCGTTCGGGTTGGCCTTGCACTCGCCGCGATGCGCCTTGCAGAACTCGGAGGCGCCCACCGGAATGCTGGTGATGCCGCCTGCGGGGGCGAAGGCCGGGTTGGTGAAATCGACCTGGTCGGCGCGTGCCGGCATGGCGAGAATGAATGCCGCCATCCCGATTGCGACTGCCGCTGCGATGAACCCTTTGAACTTCGACATCGTGGTTGCCCCCTGACGGAAGCCACGATGCCCGGGCCAAATTGCCCCGAACGAAAAACTGTAAGCTAGTTTTTATGCGAATTAGAACGGTCCCGGTGAGGACTCGTTAGGCATAGCGAAGCGGTTGGGAAACGGGGTTTAGTTGACCCGCAGGTTCTGCTGCACGACGGTCAGCATTTCCTGGGCGGAGACGAACTCGACGCCGACGCCATCGGCGAAGTGGCGCACGACGCGGGCGCGCATGCGGCCCAGCGTGACCGGGGTGCCCATGGCGGGGCGCACGGCGAGCTCGATGGCGGCGCCGGAGAGCGAGATGTCGATGATCTTGCAGTTGTAGCGGCGGCCATCGTCGAGCACGACGGTCGAATGGCGGTTGTCGGGCACCACGCGCTCGTGCCGGCGGTCTTCCGGCAGGTTGAGCAGGTCCTTGTTGGCGAGCCAGGTGAGCTGCGCAGCCATCTTGTCGCGCTTGCGGAGGGTCGCGACGACATCCATCTTGAAGCCGCCGTCGATGATATCAGTCACGTCGCCCTCGATGCGGCCGAGGTGATCGATATAGGCGATCACCTTCTCGCCCGGGCCGCCCGAAATGGGGGCAATGACCACGGCGTCGCCGGGAGACATCTCCAGCACCTGGCAGGGGAATTCACGACGATCGCTGAGCATGTAGCGGCCGAGCAGCGATACCTTTACGCGCTGAAAGCGTGGCAGCTGCGCGTAAGAGCGGGCAGGTCGCGCCGAGCGGGTATTTTCGGTGAGCATATGAACGACCTGCCGGGGGGCCAAGCGATTGATTGGCCTAGGCTAGTCCACTCTTGGTTAACCGAAGGTAAGGCTTGCGGCGCGGAATGCTCCAAAGTGCCGATTTTTAGCGCCGGCCGCCGTCGATCACCGCCAGGTGGGCATAGCGGCGAGCCGTGCGGCCGAAAACCGTGGCGCTCATCGGGGTAGGGACCGACGCACCGGCGCTGGCGAAGACCAGGTCTTCGGCCGGCACCGCGGTCCCCATTTCCGCGGTCATGTCCGCCAGCGACACGTCGTCCGGCCAGATCAGCCGCAGGCCCGTGATGCGCTGCTCCATGATCGGCTGCACGCCGAACCAATAGGGCTCGTCGATCGAGGTCATGGCGCCGAGCAGCCGGGTCTGGGTGGAGCCGTTGTGACGCAGCGGCAGCAGGATTGTCTCGACCGACAGGCGCGTGTGCACCGCCGTCGTGCCCTGGAACGTGACGAGGGCAACCGCATGATCCTCGGTGACGGCGCGGACCAGGGTGTCGATGGCGTCGCGGTCACGTTCGTGCCACAGACGCGTAAAGGAGCGGCCCTTGAGCTCGCGGGCATAGGCCGAGCAGAGATGCGAGCCGGCGAGCCGGAAGTCGAACTCGCTGGAATCGTTGAGTTCTAGAATGAACGTGTTAGCCAGTGCTGTGCGGATGCGGGTAGGGTCGATGTCCCGCCGATCCGGAGCGCTGCGCGAACCACGAAGCGCATTCCAATAGTCGAACAGCGCCTTGGTGCTGGCCTTTTGCATAGTCTTTTTGCCTTGTTCCCAAACCCCCGGATCGTCTCCCGGGAAGGGACGACCGCCGCAGAGCCATAGACTGTCAAAACCGGCGGCGGAAATCGCCCTTAAACAATTGTTAGGGTTAACGTGGCGGACCCCGTGTGGATAATTCGGGGGATTGGGCTACAAAGCCCGGAAAACCGGGAGCTTTCATGTCCGACGAGCAAAAAACCCAGAGAACACAGGGGCCTGAGGGCCATCAGCCGGCGATCCTGCTGCCCGGGGTGATCACCGCGCTGCTGGGCCTGATGCTGGCCGTACATCTCGCGAGAGCCTTCGTTCTTAACGAGTCCGGGGACCTTCAGCTGATCTACTGGCTGGCCTTCATCCCGGCTCGCGCGATTGCCGCGGCGCAGTTTGAAGGGGGGTGGATACCGCTCCTCTGGACACCGTTCACGCACGCCTTCCTGCATGCCGGATGGGACCACCTTTTAATCAATTGCGCCTGGTTGGCCATTTTCGGCACCCCGGTCGCCCGCCGCTACGGCCCTGCCGCCACGGTGATTCTCTTCCTCGTCACGGCTGCCGCGGGCGCCGCGGCGTTTGCCGCGACGACCCTGCCGGACGTGCAGTTGCTTATCGGTGCCTCGGGCGGCGTTGCCGGGCTCACGGGCGTTGCCTGCCGCTTCATCTTCCAGCCGGTGATTGTGGCTCGCGATCCCGAGACCGGCGAGGAGCGCGTGCTGGGCCGCCGCATGGCCAGCCTCGGCGAAGTTATGCGCAACCAGCGTGCGGCCTTCTTCATTGTGGTCTGGCTGGTTCTCAACGCTGCCGTGCCGTTCCTGCCCCTATTGATCGGGCAATCGATCGGCATCGCCTGGCAGGCCCATCTGGGCGGGTTCCTCGTCGGCCTGTTCCTCACGCCGCTGTTCGAGCGCCGCCCGCAGGAGAGTACGAAATGAGCGACAGCCCAGAACTCACCGAACGAATCGTCACGCTGGAGACGAGGATCGCCTTTCAGGATCAGGCCATCGAGGAACTGAACGCGGCTCTTGCCGAGCACTTCAGGGAGATCGAAGCGCTGAAGCGCGACCTGCACAACCTCGGCGCGCAGCTCCGCGATGTCGAATCCCACCCGGCGCTAGCGCCGGGCGTCGAGCCGCCGCCGCCGCATTACTGAGGCTTGTAGACGTTAGCCTTTGTACACTTGGGCCGGATCGAAGAGCCGCGGCTCGCCGGTGTGGCGGAGCGTCGTGGCGTCCTCGACGATGCGATAGAAACAGCTCTTCCGGCCGGTATGGCAGGCGGCGCCGCGGCCGGTCTGTTCGACCAGCATCAGCACCACGTCCTGATCGCAGTCGGTTCGCATCTCGATGAGCTTCTGGATTTCGCCCGAACTCTCGCCCTTCTTCCAGAGCTTCTGGCGCGAGCGCGAGTAATAGTGGACCTCGCCGGTCTCGATCGTCAGCCGCAGTGCTTCGGCGTTCATGTGCGCTACCATCAGCACGCGATTGCTGCCGGCCTCCTGCGCCACCGCGGTGACGAGGCCGTGCGCGTCGAACTTCGGCGCGAAGGTGGTGCCTTCCTCGATCGCATCATGGTCGAGGGTCGTGGGATCGGCGAAAAGGGTGCTCATGGGCGGGTTCTATCCCGCGCGCGGCCTCGGCTCAATCCATGCGCCTAATCTTCGAGTGCGATCCAGATATCGAGCGATCCAAGTCCGGTCCGCGGATTGAAGGCATCGCCATAGTGCTCGATATAGGTGTGGGGCGCCTGCTTCTTGCGATAGCCGGAGCTTGGCAGCCACTCGCTGAAGATGGCGTCGAGCGTCGAGAAGATCGTGGTGATGTGGCCGCGATGGGTGAGCCGGGCGTAGCGCTGCGCCGGCACCACGATCTCGTCGAACTCGGGCGGCAACTCCGCGCCTTCCCCCACCTCCATGGCGCAAATGTACTCGGTCGTTCCGTCATCGGGGAAGTAGCGCCCACATGTGCCATAGGTGCTGCAGTCGTCGATCGCGCCGTGCACGTTGCCGACATAATGGCTGAACCGCTGCCACTGGGCGGGGATCGAAGGGCCGAGCGGCAACTTGTGGCGGCCCATGATGCCGGCCAGGCGCAGGGCAGGGCGCCTCTCGATCACCGGCGCGCTGAGCGTGACCTGGGTTATGGGGTCGAGGCGCATCGGCTGCAGCAGCGGCAGCTCGGCGAGCGAACGCCGGCGCCGCAGGTCCTCGGGCGTCAGCCCCATGAGGTCGCGAAACGCGCGCGTGAAGGCTTCGTGCGAACCGTATCCGGCATCGAGTGCGACGCCCAGGATGTCAGGCGCCCCACCGGCGAGGGCCTTGGCGGCCTCGGTGAGCCGGCGACCGCGCAGGTAGTGCTTGATCGAGTAGCCGGTTTCTTCGGGAAAGATGCGCGACAGGTGATAGCGCGATACCCCGGCATGCACCGCCAGCTCTTCGAGCGTCAGCGGCATGCCGAAGCGTGACTCGATCATCCAGAGGGTCTTGGCGACGGCGGACATGGGCTCACCCTATGCCCGGCAGTCTATATCACACTTGATCGCAGTTGCGGTCGTGAGCGAGCTTAAGCCCGTCTCGGTCGGTGGAAGTACTTAGCCGGGTGTTGCAGCGACAGCACGCGCCGCCACTTTCGCGGCAGCAGAGGACGAGCGATCGGCAGAGAACTTGCCGACCTTCCCTGTAGATGCCTCTATATCGGCCAGTATTGGGGGCAAAAATGAAACGGATAGTTGCAACATTGGCCGGCCTTGCGCTGGCAATACAGGTGGCGCCGGCGTTGGCATTCGACTGGAACGGCTTTTACGCCGGCGTGAGCGCCGGTTACAGCGTCGGCCACTCCGACGCGGCCTACGATGCCCCGGATATCCTCGCGCCGTTCAGCACGTTCAACCTCGACAGCGACCCCTCGGGCGCCTTTGTTGGCGTCACCGTGGGCGGCAACGCGGCAATGAGCAGCGGTCTTGTCGTCGGCGTCGAGGGCGACCTGTCCTACGGCAACATCACTGACACGATCGCGGACGACTTTGCGACCTATCGCGGCGACCTGGGCAACACCATCACCTCGACCTCCGACTTTTCCGGCACGCTGCGCGGTCGTCTCGGCTTCGACGGTGGTGAGTTCCTGCCGTTCCTGACCGCCGGCCTCGCCGGCGCACACGTCAAGGTTGAGGCGACCGACGGTAACCTCAGCGATGACGCGACGCTGTTCGGGTGGACTGCGGGGGCGGGCGTGGAGCTCGCGACGAGCGACAGCATGACCGTCAAGGCCGAGTATCTCTACACCGACCTCGGCGAGCACACGTGGTTCGAGGGTGCACTCTGGTCGTCGACGTCACATTCCACGTCGAACGCAATCCGGCTCGGCCTGAACTTCGCCCTCGACTGAGCAGCGCCGGCTTCCGGCTCAGCGCTTGCCGATCATGGCAAAGAAGCGGTCCTGTTCGTTGCGGTCCTCGGCGAACACGCCGGTGAAGCGCTGGGTGATGGTCAGGGCGCCGTGGGCGCGCACGCCGCGCATCGACATGCACATGTGCTCGGCCTCGATCATCACGGCGGCGCCGCGTGGGTTGAGGTGCTCGTTCACCGCGTCGATGATCTGCGCCGTCATGTTCTCCTGCACCTGCAGGCGGCGGGCGTAGACCTCGACCAGGCGAGCCAGCTTCGATAGGCCCACCACGCCGTCATGGGGCAGGTAGGCGATATGCACCTTGCCGAAGAACGGCACCATGTGGTGCTCGCAATGCGATGAGAAGGGGATGTCGCGCACCAGCACCACGTCGTCGTAGCCGCCGACGTCCTTGAAGGTGGTCTGCAGGATTTCCCGCGCGCTCTGGTGGTAGCCACCGAAGAACTCGCCATAGGCGTCGGTGACGCGGTGGGGGGTATCGAGCAGGCCCTCGCGGCTCGGGTCATCGCCCGCCCAGGCGATCAGCGTGCGAACGGCCTCCTCGGCCTCCGCGCGGCTGGGGCGGGTGATTTCAGAGACGAGCTTGGCGTGCTGCGGCTTGGCGCTGGCGTCCATCTTGTTCCTCGGTCAATAGCAGGCGACAGACGCAATACGTCGCCCCACGGTTCCCGGTGTTGTCAGTGACGATGGACGCCGCTGACTTGTTGCATCTCGATGATTATATAGGTTGCCGACGAACGCGGCCAAGGAACAGTTTCGCGAAAAAGATGGAACTCAGCGATCTTTATTCGGACCGGATCCTCGAACTCGCCGGCAATCAACCACGACCGGGTCGCCTCGCCGATCCCGACGCCAGCGCCCGCAAGGTCAGCCGGGTGTGCGGCTCGACCATCGAGGTGGACATCAATGTCGCCGACGGGGTGATCACCGGCTATGGCCATGACATCCAGGCCTGCGCGCTGGGACAGACCTCCGCCGCAGTGGTCGCGACCCACGTGGTTGGAACCCCGGTAGCGGAGTTTCGGCGCGTTCGTGACGAGATGACGGCGATGCTCAAGGCCGACGGCCCGCCGCCGTCTGGCGAGAAGTGGGCTGATCTCAAGTACCTCGAACCGGTCCGCGAGTACCGTCCGCGCCACACCTCGACGCTGCTGGTGTTCGACGCAGTGTGCGAGGCGCTCGACAAGCTCGAAGCCCCGCGGGTGGCGGCTGCCGGCTGATGCAGCGCGCCGTACATGTGTTCTGGAGCGTCGTCGACTGGCCCTTCAAGCTCGTCTCCTACGTGCTGATCCAGGGCTATCGCTACTCGCTGTCGATGTTCATGGGCAGCAACTGCCGGCACTCCCCGACCTGCTCGGAGTTCACCCGCGACGCCATCTGGCGGCACGGGTTCTGGCCTGGGGGCTGGATGGGCGTGGCTCGCATCGTGCGCTGCCGGCCGGGCGGCACGCACGGGTACGATCCGGTGCCGGAAGCGGTGCCGGAGACGGCGCATTGGTATGTGCCGTGGACTTATGGGCGCTGGAAGTAGCAGTTCACACAGATTGCGGAGCGTTGGGCGGGCGCGTAGCCTCCTTGCGAGGGCACGGAGGTGGGACTATGCGCCAATTCTTCGTGACGACACTGCTTGCGGGCGTACTGGCTGCCCCAGTTTTCGTGTTTCCGGTCATCCAGCCAGTCTCGGCGGCGACCAAGCTGACACAGGACCAGCAGGCTGCGATCTACCTGCGGTGCAAGAAAGCCGGTGGGACAGGCAAGGCCTGTTGCGTGGCCGCCGACGGGACCTGGGAGCCTGATCCCAAAGGTGCGGGCGGTACCTGCGACCTGGGTGGCACCAGCCTGAAGCAACTGCCGGGCGGCCGCATCCTCATCGCTCCGAACAAGGCCCTGACTGCACCCTGACGACAGACGATCCAGGGCCAGCGCCCCCACCTCAATCCTTCCCCTCAAGGGGGAGGGAGACGCCAACCACTTGCGCCGAGGGTGAGGCTACCAAGGCAGTCCGTGAGGGTCTCCCTCCCCCTTGAGGGGAGGGGACAGGGGTGGGGGGACTCTTCGCGCGCCAGCCCATCACCACGCTGGGTCACGGAGCCACAATCATGAGGCCAGGCAAGGCGTTGCGAGAATCTCGCACCGATCTATCCCCCCACCTCTCCACCATGCGATTCTGTGCCGGTCCGCTGCACCGAAGCGAGATCATGACGAGTGGTTGGTGCGGTGGAGACCGGGTGGGCTGCGGGTCGCTGCAGTTCAGGCGGAAACCATCACGGCAAGGACCGGTTCGCCGGTCAAGCCGCTATCACGCGAGGGCAGCTCGATGCGGAGCGGCCCAGGGAGCGAAGCCT
>NZ_JBFUCQ010000010.1:0-131574 GCF_056405135.1 Devosia sp. P1_H9 | reverse complement strand
GTGCTTCTAGCCCGCGGCCGGCACCCTTGGCGGCAGGTTGGGAGGGAAGTCAGTTGGCTATTGCAGGTCAGTCCGTTTCGGCTGGCACGAGTATGTGGGACCGCATCAAAAAGTGGACTCCCGTCTTCGTCATCGCGCCGTCTATCGTTGCATCTTTCGTCTACGTCTTCGTCTTCGCGGGCTGGACCTTTTACATCTCGCTGAGTGACTCGACCCTGCTTCCCAGCTACGGCTTCAAGGGCTTTGAGAACTACGTCTCGCTCTGGACCAACCGCCGCTGGAGCGTCGCCTACAACAACCTGCTGTTCTTCTCGCTCTTTTACGTCACCATCTCGATGGCATTCGGCTTGCTGCTGGCCATCCTGATCGACCAGCGGATCCGCGCCGAGTCATTCTGGCGCACGATTTTCCTCTACCCGCTCGCCGTCAGCTTCATCGCCACCGGTACCGTGTGGCAGTGGCTCTATAATCCCTCGAGCGGCATCCAGTTCCTGGTCAACGCGATGGGCTGGACCGACTTCCAGTTCGCGCTGACCACCGACCGCAAGAACGCTATCTGGGCGATCATCATCACCGGTATCTGGGGGTCCGCGGGCTTCTCGATGGCCCTCTTCCTCGCCGGCTTGAGGTCGGTCGACCCCGACATCATCAAGGCTGCGCAGATCGATGGCGCCAGCTGGTTCCGCACCTACCGCAAGGTGATCCTGCCAACGATTGGGCCGATCTTCATCGCCGTCGCGGTGGTGCTGCTGCAGTTCGCCATCAAGACCTTTGACCTCGCCGTCGCCCTCACCAACTCGGGCCCAGGCATCTCCACCACCTTCCCGGCCACCTATGTCTACGACTTCATGTTCCAACGTGGAGAGATCGGGCAGGGCGCTGCCGCGGCAATGATGGTGTTGGCCGCCCTGGCCATCGTGCTGGTCCCGTACTCGATCTACCTGGTCTGGCGCCAGCGCAGGGAGGCGAACAATGGCTGACGCTGTTTTTGGTGCGGCCGCGGTTGAAGACCGCGAGGCGGGAATCGCCAGCCGCCGGCGCCTGATCTCCAGGCTCATTGTCTACGGTCTGCTGGGTCTGATCTCGATCGTTTACATCGTCCCGCTGGCGGTGGTGGTCCTGAACTCATTCCGGACCAACGCCGAGATTGGTGCCAACGGCCTCATCTCGCTGCCCAACAGCTTCCGGCTCGATGCTTGGCCACAGGCCTGGAGCGATTTCTGTATCGGCGGCCAGTGCAATGGCGTTGCCCGCTACTTCTGGAACTCGGTGGCGATGGTCGTGCCTGCGACCATCATCTCGACCGCCCTCGGCGCGATCAACGGCTACGTCCTTTCGAAGTGGAAGTTCCCGGGCTCTGAGATCGTCTTTGGCTTCATGCTGCTCGGCGTGTTCATGCCCGGACAGATCGCCCTGTTACCGTGGGCGTTTACCCTCGGCCAACTCGGGCTTTCGAACTCGGTCTACGGCCTGGTCCTCGTCCACTGCATCCAGGGGCTGTCGTTCACGACGCTGTTCTTCCGCAACTACTACGTGTCCATTCCGGACGACCTGCTGAAGGCGGCGCGGATCGACGGCGCGGGTTTCTGGCGCATCTTCTGGAAGATCATCATCCCGCTGTCGCCGCCGATCATGATCGTCACCGTGATCTGGCAGTTCACCGGCATCTGGAACGAATACCTGTTCGGCGTGGTGCTCAATTCGGGTTCCAACCAGCCCATCACCGCGGCGCTGGTCGCGCTCTCCATGAGCGGCACCACCGTCCGTACCTACGACGTGATGAGTGCGGCCGTGCTGATCGGCGCGCTGCCGCCTCTACTCGTCTACTTCTTCGGCGGAAAATACTTCGTCCGCGGACTTACCCAGGGAGCAATCAAATAAATGGCATCCTTGACCATCAGGAACCTGCGTAAGAGCTTCGGCGCCGTCGAAGTGCTGAAGGGTGTCGACCTCGAGGCCAATACCGGCGAGTTCATCGCACTCGTCGGCCCCTCGGGCTGCGGCAAGTCGACCTTGCTCGCCATGATCGCCGGCCTCGAGACGGTGACCTCGGGCGAGATCTACATCGGCGACCGGCTGGTGAACTCGGTGCAGCCCAAGGATCGCGACATCGCCATGGTGTTCCAGTCCTACGCGCTCTACCCCACCATGACCGTCAAGGAGAACATGGCCTTCGGCATGGAAAGCCGGGGCGTGCCCAAGCCGGAGCAGGAGCAGACCATCGCCCGCGTGGCGGCGCTGCTCCAGATCGAGCCGTTCCTCAAGCGCAAGCCCGGCCAGCTCTCGGGCGGCCAGCGCCAGCGCGTCGCCATGGGCCGCGCACTGGTGCGCGATCCGGCGCTCTTCCTGTTCGACGAGCCGCTCAGCAACCTCGATGCCAAGCTCCGCGTCGACATGCGCACCGAGATCAAGAAGCTGCACCAGCGCATCGGCAAGACCACCATCTACGTCACGCACGACCAGGTGGAGGCCATGACGCTCGCCTCGCGCATTGCCGTGATGCATCAGGGTGAAGTGCAGCAGTTCGACGAGCCGGACACCATCTACAACCGTCCCGCCAACATCTTCGTCGCTGGCTTCATGGGCTCGCCCTCGATGAACTTCATCAGCGCCGAGATCAGCAGCAATGCCGGTGTTCCATCCGTCACCTTCGCGCTCGCCGACGGCGGCGTCGCCAACCTGCCGCTGCATAATGGCGTGGCACAGCGCGCCACCGACAAGAAGGTGGTGCTGGGTATCCGTCCGGAGCACCTGAGCCGGCAGAGCGCCAACACCACCAACAAGCCGGGCATCGCGACGATGAGCGCACCGGTGGAAGTGGTGGAGCCGACAGGCGCCGAGACCATGGCCGTGCTGAGGTTCGGCGATCGCGAGGTCGTCGGCCGCTTCAGCCCAGACGAAGCGCCCAAGACCGGCGAGAACATGCCGCTCGCCGTCGACATGACGCGCGCCTGCCTGTTCGATCCGGCGACGCAGCGGCTGATCTAGTTATCGCAGATGGCCCGGAGCGCGCCGACCCCCACCTCTGTCCCCTCCCCCTCAGAAGGGGGAGGGAGACGAAAGCTCCAGCCTTAGTGGCAGCGTTTCCCTCCCCCTGTTCGGGGGGAGGGGACAGGGGTGGGGGGCGGCACGCGCGAATGTTCAAAGAGTAGGTTCTGAGAAATTACCGAGTTTGCCAATTATCCCAGCCTTGCCGGGCGGGTCGTGTTCGTCACCGGCGGGGCCTCGGGGATCGGTGCCGATGTCGTCCGCGCCTTTACCCGCTGCGGCGCCAAGGTGGCGTTCGTCGATATCCTCGAAGCCGAGGGCAGGGAGCTGGTGGCGGAGACCGGCGCCACCTTCCTCGTCTGCGACATCACCGATATCCCCGGGCTGCGCGCCGCCATCGATGTGGTCAAGCATCGGCTCGGGCCGATCGGCGTCTTGGTCAACAATGCTGCCAATGACGATCGTCACGCGATCGACGACGTCACCGAGGAATACTGGGACCGCTCGACCGATATCAACCTGAAGCCGCAGTTCTTTGCGGCGCAGGCGGTGCGCTCGCATATGCAGGAGCTGGGTGGCGGCTCGATCATCAATTTCTCCTCAATCGCCTGGCGCGGCGGCGCCGACAACATGCCGGTCTATGCGACGGCCAAGGCCGCCGTGGTGGGCCTGACCCGCGCGCTCGGCCGCGGCTTCGGCAAGGACAATATCCGCGTCAACGCCATCGAGCCGGGCGCCGTGATCACCGAGCGGCAGCGGCGGCTGTGGTTCACCAACCAGGAATCGATCGACGCCGTGGTGTCGCGCCAGGCGCTGAAGCACGTGCTGCTCGGCGACGAGATCGCCCGCATGGTGCTGTTCCTCGCCTCCGACGACAGCCGCATGATCACCAAGCAATCCATCACCGTGGATGGGGGGTTGCGATAATACGAATTGATAGAGACGGCCCCCTGCCGGCCTCCCCCATAAAGGGGGAGGTGAAGAGTCGAGCTTGTGGTCTTGGCCTCAGTCATTCTTGAAGCAATTGCGGTGATCCGATGAAACTCACGACCGGTCTCAACCCCTATGGCCTCACCTATTATCTCGGCCTGCAGGGTGCGGGTACGCCACGCCACAACCCCAACGGCGCGGGCCTCGAAGGCTTCATCAAGCTGACCGAGGAACTGGGCGGCAAGGCCATCGAGCTGTGGGAAGGCTGGCTCAAGGACATGTCCGACGCCGACCTCGCAGCGCTTAAGCAGCGCCTCGACACCCTCGGCTGGAAGCGCGTGCTGAGCTCGGGGCTGCAGCATGGCGACATGGACCTGCTGATCCGCTGCGCCAAGGCGCTCGACGCCCAGTTCATCCGCGTCGCGCTGACCCCGATCCTGTGCGGTGATCGCGCCGCCGCCGGCCCGAAGTGGCATGAGCTGGTCGCATCGGTGCACGAGAAGCTCCAGGCCGCCGTGCCCAAGCTGACCGCTGCGGGCGTCGTGCTGCTGATCGAGAACCACCAGGATTTCACCAGCCGCGAGCTGGTCAATTTCTGCGACGAGTACGGCCCGAACGTCCGCATCGTCTTCGACATGGCCAACACCTTCCCGGTGGCGGAGTCGCCGCTTGATTTCACCCGGGTGATCGCGCCTTACGTGCGCCACTGCCACGTGAAGGACTACCGTGCCGTGATGGAGCCCGATGGCTTCCGTCTCGTGCGCTGCCCCTCGGGTGATGGCGCCGTGCCGCACAAGGAAATGTTCGACATCCTCGCCGAGCACAATGACGAGATGATCGCCTGCATCGAGATCGGCGCGCTGGACGACCGGCACGTCAAGCTGCTGACGCCAGAGTGGTGGCACGGCTATGCGCCCAAGCAGGCTGAGGACCTCGCCGCGTGCCTGCTCGCCGTGCAGAAGAACCGGTTCGAGCCGGGCGAGGAATGGCGCACTCCGTGGCAGCGCAACGCCGACCACGAACTGATCGACTACGAGCTTGGGCAGTACCGGAAGAGCGCCGCGAACCTCAAAGCGCTTGGACTTATGTGATTGGAGGCCGTTGTGGCAGGTAAAGATCTTTCAGGAAAAATCGCTTTTGTAACCGGCTCGGGCCGCGGCCTCGGCAGCGTCATGGCGCGGAAGCTCGCGGCGCGCGGCGCCGATGTGGTGGTGCATGACCTGACGTGGGACGCCGCCGCCAAGTATGGCGAGGCGGACAATCTCGGCGCCATGATCAAGACCATCGAGGGCCTCGGCGTCCGCTCGATGGGCGTCACCGGCAATATCGGCGACCGCGATGCGGTCAACAACATGAAGAAGGAGATCGAGGAGAAGTTCGGCCCGGTCGAAATCCTCGTCAACTGCGCCGGCGGCGATATCGGCGCGGCGGGCGGCAAGCCGGTGCCCAACAACATCCTCGGCATCACCTATGACGACCTGATCACGCTGACCAACAACAACCTGATCGGCACCATGCTGGTGACCCAGGCCTTCGTGCCGCAGATGGTCGAGCGCCAGCACGGCATCGTCGTCAACATCGCCTCCGTGGCGGCGCATATCGGCGTCTCGGGCGGCGGCATCTATGCCACGCTCAAGGCCGCCGTGACCCACTACACCCGCTGCCTCGCCGACGAGGTGCGCGAGCATGGCGTGCGCGTCAATGTGGTGAGCCCGGGGCCCGCCAAGACCGCCCGCTTCCAGGCCACCCGCACGGTCGACCCGGACAAGATGAACTCCAACAAGGTCTCGATGGACCGCTACGCGGAGCCGGAGGAAATCGCCGACGCGGTGGTGTTCCTGTGCTCGCCGGAGGCGAAGTTCATCCACGGGCAGCTGCTGCGCGTGGATGGCGGGCTGCAGCTTTACGCGGGGTGATTTGGCGGGACGCCGCAAGCTTTCGCCAGAGAGGGGGTGCGGAGCCACTGTGCCCACCGAGATCCCCTCTCTTGCGATTTCTAGGACTTAGCGAAGGGCTAAGCCCAAGAAATCGCTTTCTCTCCCGCAAGGGGAGAGATGAAGAGGCGTAAGATTTGGGGTTGCGGTGCCTCGGCTTGCGCCGCTACCGCTTTGGGATCTGTAACCCGGAGCGCCCATGCCCACTCTTGGCCTTGCCATTGCCGCCGCTGCGGCGCTCATTTCGTTCCTGACCGCTTGGTACGTGATGAGCCGTGCCGCTCGGCTCGGGCTGATGCAGGAGCCGAACGGACGCTCTTCGCATGTGAAGGCGACCCCCGGTGGTGGCGGCGTCGGCATCGTCGCGGGCGGTACCATTGCCGGGCTGCTGGTCGCACTTCTGGTGCCGTTCCTCGGCGTACCGGTGATCATGGCCGGCATCCTCCTCGCCTTCATCGGCTATTCCGACGACAAGCGCCCGATCGCCGCGCGCTGGCGGCTTGGCGCGCAGGTGCTGCTGATGGGCGCCATCCTCGCGGTGCTGCCGATCGATCAGCTCGGTCTGCCGGTGCCGGAGTCCGTGCTGCTGGTGATCCTCGCCCTTGGCGGTGCACTGTGGATCAACCTCTTCAACTTCATGGACGGCATCGATGGCCTCGCCGCCTCCGAAGCCATCTTCGTTCTCACCGGCGCCGCGCTGCTGGCTTACCTGTTCGAGCCCGGCATCATCGACGATCCGCGGCTCTGGTGGATGCTAGGCCTCGCCGCCGCCTGTCTCGGCTTCCTGCTCCTCAACTGGCCGCCCGCGAAGGTCTTCATGGGCGACGCCGGCAGCACCTATCTCGGGCTGATGACCGCATTCTTCGCCTTCACTACCATGCTCAGCTTCTGGCTCAGCCTCTGGCAGTGGCTGATCCTTGCCGGCCTGTTCCTCGCCGACAGCCTGACCACGCTGGTTCGCCGCATGCTCCGCCGCGAGCGTTTCTGGGAGGGCCACAAGCGCCATGCCTACCAGGCGCTGCAACGCCGCTTCGGCTCGCACCTCAAGGCGACGTTGCTCTATGTCGGTATCAATGTCGTGGTGCTGCTGCCGCTCTCTTGGCTGGCCGGCGCATATCGCGAGTGGGGTTTTGCCATCGCCGCGCTGACTTATGTCGCGCTGGTCGCCGCGGCGCTGTGGGCCGGGGCAGGGGCGCCGCTACAGGAGCAGGCTGAGGAAGAAGGCGCCGGCGCCTAGGATGGCCAGCGACGCGGCGGTCGCCGCGAACAGCATGTTCCGCGCATAGTCCGCGTGCCGCGCCAACTCGTAGCGGGTCGTGGCGCGGACGTCGAAATGTTCGAATTCCTGGTCGAGCATGATGCGAGCCCCTCAGCTGCAGGACAGAGGGTGCGCGCATGCCGGGCGCCCGGCCAGCGCTATGCAAAATCATGCTTAATTAGCTTCAAATGCCTTGTAGTTCCGCCCCGCTCGCGCAACCGTGTGCTTGCCCGTGACACAACGCCACGCGGCTGCCACGATTATCGCGCTCTTGCCGCCGCTTCGCTCTGGAACTCGCTGATGACGCTTCTGCGCTGCGGACTTCTCCTTCTCGCCACCCTGACATTGCTGAGCGCCTGTTCCTCGATCGTGCCGCCGGCCAAGGGGCCGAGCGGCAGCAGCATGACCAGCATCACGCCGATCCAGCTGTCGCAGGGCAACATCCTCTCCGCCATCAACGGCACCCGCGCCGCAAACGGTAAGCCGCCGCTGCGCTACAACGTCAAGCTTGAGTCCGCGGCCCGCTCGCAAGCCAACCTGATGGCCGCCAAGGATACGCTGTCGCACGACCTCGGCGTCACCCTGCGCCAGCGCGTCACCACCGCCGGCTATGACGGCGCCGTGGGTGAAAACGTCGCCGGCGGCCAGTCGACGCTCGACCAGGCGATCAGCGGCTGGCTGGCGAGCCCGGCACACCGGGACACGCTGCTATCGAGCAAGTTCCAGGAATTCGGACTGGCGGTGGCGACGGTGCCAGCGAACCGCACGAGCAAGTACCGGACCTATTGGGCGTTCATCGCCGGCGGGCCGTTCGAGGCCTGGCACTGAGGGCTACACTCTAGCGCGGTGCGAAAAGCCGCCCGAACGTCGGCTTTCCAAGCGGACGTCCGCAGCTGACCGCTTCTGGCCCGAAGCGGCGCAGCCGAAGCTGCCTTTTTAGTCGCCCCCTCCGGTGACGCGCGCGAGCGGCTGTCGGTGCCAACCCGTGATTGTCGGATTTTTGCAATCTCCTCGCGGCCCCTCCTCGTAGCCTCATCCCATCAAACAACGTGTGGAGATGAGAGATGAACCGCCGTCAGTTTTCCCAGGCCCTCGCAGCCTCAGCCCTGCTCGCCGGCTTTACCGGCAAATCCGCCCTTTCACAGGAGACTTCGATCATGACGAACCCCGCCGCTTTTGAAATCGCTATCCCGGAATCGCAGCTCGCCGACCTCAAGTATCGGCTCCAGCACACCCGCTGGCCCGATCAGCCGGCCGATGCAGGCTGGGCCATCGGCACCAACCTCGAGTACCTCAAGGGGCTCACCGACTATTGGATCAACGGCTACGATTGGCGGAAGGCCGAGGCGAGTCTCAATGCGCTCGGGAACTTCAAGGTCAATCTGGACGGCGTCGACATCCATTTCGTCCACCGCCCCTCGGCGAACCCGAACGCGGTTCCCCTCCTGCTGCTCCATGGCTGGCCGGACTCGTTCTACCGCTACCACCGGGTGATCGAGTCCCTGACCAAGGACTTCCACGTCGTCGTGCCCTCCATTCCCGGCACCGGGTTTTCGGGCAGGACGGCGCTGCCGATGGATCAGGTCGCCGATCTCTTCGCCGACCTGATGACCAAGACGCTTGGGTACGAGAAGTTCATCGCAGCAGGCGGCGATGGCGGCTCGATCATTTCGATGTCGCTGTCCCAGCGTCACCCGGAGGTGCTGCTGGGCTACCATGTGACCGACGTCGGCTACCCCGACCAGACCACCGACTTTTCGGTCCTGACCCCGCCGGAGCAGGCCTATGCCGGCGCGATCCAGCAGTGGTTCTTCGCCCACGGGGCGTTCAACCTGGTGCATGCGACCAAGCCGCAGAGCCTAGCCTTCGCGATGAACGACTCGCCGGTGGGTCTCGCGGCCTGGATCCTGAGCTTCATGGCCGGCATGGGCGTCGGCGACGAGGCGGATGCGCGGTTCGGCCGCGACGAGCTGATCACCAACATCATGATCTACTGGCTGACCGAGACGGCAGCGTCATCGTTCCGGATCTACAGCCAGAACGCGATGCAGCCGCCGACCATCAAGGGTACGAATACCGGCGTCCCGGTGGCGGTGGCGACCGAGGTTCCCATCCCGGGTGGCGTGCGCCTGCCGCGCAAATGGGCGGATCGCCAGACCGCCGGCAATGTGGTCCAGTTCCACGACATGGAGAGGGCCGGGCACTTCGCAGCCTGGGAGGACCCCGAGTTCTTCGTCGGCGACCTCCGCGAGTTCGCAGCGCTACTCAAGAGCTGATCGCAACGGCAAAGCTCGCCCAGGAGCGCCGGTCGATTTTCGGCCGGCGCTCAAGGCTTGAGCGCTTCCGCCAAGGCGGTCTCTCATCGGTAGCGCATTTCGGGTCGCGCGCTACGACGAGGGGAAGCCTCCCCTCACCCGCTCAGGGCCTCGCTGAGTGCACGACTACGCACCGTGGCGAAGCCCATCCTTGCCAAGTGAGCAGTGCCGGACCAGTCTAGCGTCAGAGCGTTCAGCGGGTGGGGGCCTGTTTTTTGGTCGGGCAACGGGGAGAGGGCCTCAAGTCATGATTGCAGAAGATAAGGTTGCTGCAGGCGAACCGGACGCGACTGGTCGGTCGGGGCTTTTCAGTCGCCGGTCGTTCATGTTCGGCTCCGCCGCCGGTCTCGGCGCGTTGGCGCTTGCTGGTTGCGCCCCGTCCGGCCTCATGAGCCTGGCGGAAGCGGAAAAGGTCTACGGGCCGGTGCCCGATGAGCGGTTCCCTATCCCCGCGGTCAACGTCAACAAGGTCAACCCGAAATACTTTCGTCGGACGGTGCGTTACGCCAGCAAGGAGGCGGTCGGAACGATCATCGTCGATCCTCGCAACCACTACGTGTACCGCATTGAAGGCGATGGAAACGCCACCCGCTATGGCGTCAGTGTTGGCCGCGCGGGCTTCCTGTGGAGCGGCGACGCCTATATCGGGCGCAAGGCCGAATGGCCGATATGGACGCCGCCCCAGGAGATGATCAAGCGGCAGCCGGAGGCGGCCAAATATGCCGGTGGCATGGCGCCGGGCCTGGACAATCCGCTCGGCGCCCGGGTGCTCTATCTCTATCAGAACGGCGTCTACACGCTTTACACGCTCTACAGCACAAGCCGTCCCGAAACGATTGGCAAGGGCATCTCAAGCGGCTGTATCGGCCTGCTCACACAGGACATGTTCGACCTCTACTCGAAGACGCCGGTCAATACGAAGGTGGTCGTCCTGAAGGCCTAGGTGGTGGGTCGGCCGGTTCCGACCCTCAGCTCACGTAGAACTCAGCGTCCGCCGAACCGCGTCGCGCCAGCCCTTCAGCTTCCGCGTCCGCAGCGCCTCATCCATCCGCGGCTGGAACTGCCGGTCGAGCGCCCAGCGCTCCGCGAACCCCTTCTGGTCCGGCCACACCCCGGCCTTCCAGCCCGCCAGCCATGCGGCACCCAGCGCCGTCGTCTCCAAGATCGTCGGCCGGTCGACCGGTGTGTTCAGGATGTCGGCGAGGAACTGCATGGTGAAATCCGAGCCCACCATGCCGCCATCGACCCGCAGCACGGTGTCGTTGGCACCCTTCCAGTCCTTGCGCATCGCGTCGATCAGGTCGCGCGTCTGGTAGCTGACGGATTCGAGCGCCGCCTGCGCCAGCTCCGCCGGCCCGGTATTGCGCGTCAGCCCGGTGAGCGAGCCGCGCGCTGCCGAATCCCACCACGGCGCCCCCAGCCCGACGAAGGCTGGCACCAGGTAGACATTCTGCGTCGGGTCGGCCTTCGATGCGAGCGCGCTCGCATCGGACGATTTCTCGAAGATCTTCAGCATGTCGCGCATCCACTGCACCGATGCGCCGGCGATGAAGATGGCGCCCTCGAGCGCATAGGTGGTCTCGCCGTTGAGCCGGTAGGCGATGGTGGTGAGCAGCCGGTTCTTCGAGCGCACCATGTCGCTGCCGGTGTTGAGCAGCGCGAAGCATCCAGTGCCGTAGGTGGATTTCATCATTCCCGGCTGGAAGCAGGCCTGCCCGATGGTCGCCGCCTGCTGGTCGCCGGCCGCGCCATAGATCGGGATCGAAACGCCGAACACCTCGGGGTCGGTCATGCCGAAATCGTCGGCATTGTCCTTCACCTCCGGCAGGATGGCGCGCGGGATGCGGAACAGCTTAAGCAGCTCGTCGTCCCATTCGCCGGTCTTGATGTTGAGCAGCAGGGTGCGGGAGGCGTTGCTCACGTCGGTGGCGTGGCTCCTGCCGCCGGTCAGCCGCCAGATCAGGTAGCAATCCACCGTGCCGAAGGCGAGTTCGCCCCTCTCGGCGCGCTTGCGGGCGCCCGGCACGTTGTCGAGAATCCAGGCGAGCTTGGTGGCGCTGAAATAGGGGTCGAGCAGCAGGCCGGTCTTCTTGCTAACCAGCTTCTCATGTCCGTCCTTCTTCAGCTTCTCGCACTGCTTCATCGTCCGGCGGTCCTGCCAGACGATGGCATTGTGGATGGCCTTGCCGGTCTTGCGGTCCCAGACGATGGTGGTCTCGCGCTGGTTGGTGATGCCGATCGCCGCGATCTCCGACGGCTTGATATTGGCCTTCTTGATCGCCGTCTTGGTGCTCCACAGCGCCGTGGCCCAGATCTCCTCGGGCACGTGCTCGACCCAGCCATCCTGTGGGAAATGCTGGGTGAACTCCATCTTGCCCAGCCCGACGATCTTTTGCCGATCGTCGAAAATGATCGCCCGGCTCGACGTCGTGCCCTGGTCGATCGCGAGGATGTTCCCGCTCATTGTCTCGTCCCCATTCCAGCGAGGCGTTTGGCCATGTATTTGGCCAGTGCCGCCTTCTCGTGTTCCCTGAACTTTAGCCCCTGCTTCGAGCGACGCCATAGCACGTCGTCAGCCGTCCGCGCCCACTCCCGATCCATCAGGTAATCGACCTCGCGCGCATAAAGCGTCGTGCCGAAATGCTCCCCGAGTTCCGCGGTGGTCTGTGCATCGCCCAGCACCTCCGCCGCAAGCGTGCCGTAGGCTCGCACCAGACGCCGGATGAACGCCGCATCGAGGTTCTTCTTCTTTGCCGCGAGCTTCCGCACCTCGGCGTCGAACGCCGTAGGCGGAAAGTCGCCGCCCGGCAGGTGTGCCCCCCTGGTCCAGCGCGGTCCCTTCTTGCCGATGAGCCCGTCGATCTTGTCGACCACCTGCTCGCTGAGCCGCCGGTGCGTCGTCAGCTTGCCGCCGAAGATGTTGATCAGTGGCCCGTTCCCCGCCTCGCCCTCGGTCTTCAGCACATAGTCGCGCGTCGCCTCCTGCGCAGCGCTGGCGCCATCGTCGAACAGCGGCCGTACGCCCGAATAGGTCCAGACGATCTCGTCGCGCGTCACCGGCTTGATGAAGTACTCGCTGGCAGCCGCGCAGAGATAATCGATCTCCTCGTCGCTGATCTTCACCCCAGTCGGATCGCCCTCGTAGTCCATGTCGGTGGTGCCGATCAGCGTGTAATCGCCCTCGTAGGGGATGGCGAAAAAGATCCGGCCGTCGGCGTTCTGGAAGAAGTAGCAACGGTCGTGGTCGAACAGCTTCTTCACCACGATGTGGCTGCCCTTCACGAGCCGCACGTGATGGGCCTCGTTACGCCCCACCGTCTCGCGGATCACATGGTCGACCCACGGGCCAGCGGCATTGACCAAGAGCCGTGCTGTCGCCGTGCGATGCTCGCCGCCCGGGCTTTCCATTTCGACGGTCCATAGGCCGTTCTCGCGGCGCGCCGACACCACCCGCGTCTGCGTCAGCACCGTCGCGCCCTTGTCGGCGGCATCGCGGGCGTTGAGCGCCACTAGCCGCGCATCGTCCACCCAGCCATCGGAATACTCGAAGGCCACGGTGTGCCCCGGTTTCAGCGGCCGGCCCGCCGGGTCCTTGGTGAGGTCCAGCGTCTTGGTCGCCGGCAGCAGCTTCCGGCCGCCGAGATGGTCGTAGACGAACAGCCCGAGCCGCAGCAGCCATGCCGGCCGCAGGTTCTTCTCGTAGGGGAGAACGAAGCGCAGCGGCCAGATGATGTGCGGCGCCGAGGACCACAGCACTTCGCGCTCGATCAGCGACTCGCGCACCAGCCGGAACTCGTAGTGCTCGAGATAGCGCAGGCCGCCATGCACCAGCTTGGTTGCGGCCGACGAGGTGCCCGAGGCGAGATCGTGCATCTCCGCCAGCATCACCGAGTGCCCACGGCCCACCGCGTCGCGGGCAATGCCGGTGCCATTCACCCCGCCGCCGATGACGAACACGTCGACCGCGTCGCTCGCTGCTGCGTCGTTCATTGATTCACTAGTCCTTCGCTTGCGATTTGGAGTTCCACGCCGGCCGCCGCGCAGATCGCGGCGATGGCGGGGGAGGGTGGTTGGTCGGTGACGAACACATCGATCTGCTCGAGATGGCCGATCCGCACCGGCGCAGTGCGTTCGAACTTCATCGCGTCGGCGACGAGGATGGTCTTGCGCGCCGTTTCGATGATCGCCTGCGCCACCTTCACCTCGCGAAAATCAAAATCCAGCAGCGTGCCGTCGGCATCGATCGCCGAGGCGCCGATCACCGCGTAATCGACCCGGAACTGCCGGATGAAATCCACCGCCGCCTCACCCACGACGCCCCCATCGGCATGCCGTACCACCCCGCCCGCGATCACCACTTCGGCGCTCGGCACCTCGCGCAGGATGTTGGCGGCATTGATGTTATTGGTGACGACCATCAAGCCTGTATGACGGCGCAGCGCCATCGCAACCTGCTCGGTCGTGGTGCCGATATTGAGGATCAGTGAGGACTGGTCGGGGATCATCGCCGCGGCCGCGAGCCCGATCCGGCGCTTGCTCTCGGCCGCAAGGAGCCGGCGCGCCTCATAGGCGTAGTTCGAGACGCCCGAGGGGTAGGCGGCCCCGCCATGCAGCCGGTTGAGCAGCTTCCGGTCACAGAGGTCGTTGAGGTCCTTGCGGATGGTCTGCGGCGTCACCGCGAACTGCAGCGCCAATGCCTCGACATCCACCCGCCCGTGCTGCCGGGCGAGCGCCATAATGTCATCCTGCCGCTGCGTCAGAGCGTCCAATCCGTCCCCCGTATCGTGGGTTCGTCTATACGCGGATCAGGTTCGTTTCGATAGCGAAATGTTCGGATGAGGTTCGGTTATTCAAGCCGGATGCTCGCGTCCGGACCGCCGGTTCCCATTGACCCCCGCCGCCATCCCGTGCACTACGAACCACCCCTCCCGACCGGCCGCCCATGCTCGCCATTCTCAACGTCATCCTGCCGGTCTTCGCCATCCTTGCGCTCGGCTATGGCGCTGTGCGGCTGCGGCTGTTCCCGTCCGAGGGGGTGCGCGGCCTGGTGGTGTTCGTTAACAATTTCGCCACCCCGTGCCTGCTGTTCAACGCCATGCTGAACTCGGACTTTTCGACGACCTTCAACTGGGGCGTCATCGTGCCGTTCTATGTCGGCGCGGTCACGGTGTTCGTCGTCGGCATCCTGCTGTCGGCCAAGCTCTTCCGCAACAAGCCCGGCGAAGCCGTCGCCTCGGGCTTTTCGGCGATGTTCACCAATACCGTGCTGGTCGGCATCCCCGTGGTGCAGCGCGCTTACGGGCAGGAAGCGCTCACCACCGCCTTCTCGATCATCGCCTTCCACGCCCCGGTGCTGATCACCGCCGGCATGCTGACCATGGAGCTCTTGCGCCGCGATGGCGCGCCGCTGCTGAAGACGCTCGGCGTGGCTCTGATGCGCATCGTCGCCAATCCGCTGCTCTGGGGCATCGCGCTCGGCGCCGCCGCCAACCTGCTGAACGTCAAGCTGATCGAGCCGGCCGAAGCCTTCATCGCCATGATGGCCGCCGCCGTCACCCCCGCCGCGCTGTTCGGCCTCGGCGGCGCGCTGAACGACTACAAGCTCAGCGACAGCTGGGGGCAGTCGCTCACCATGTCGCTGCTGAAGCTGATTGTGCAGCCGGCCATCGCCTGGGTGATCATGGTGCCGATCCTCCACATCGACCACGACCTCGCCCGCTACGGCGTGCTGCTCGCCGCCATGCCCGCCGGCATCAACGTCTACGTCTTCGCCACCTACTACAACCGCTCGGTCCACATCGCCGCCAACAGCATTCTGATCTCGACGGTGCTGAGCGTGCTGACGGTGAGTGGGTGGCTGTATCTGTTGGGGCTGTAGCCGCCGATCCGGTGGAGGCCATGGCCACCGGCCGCAAACGCAGCCTACTGCGCCGCCTCGACCTTCATCGCCAGCACCTGCGGCTCGCCAACTGCGGGGATCGATCGGATCGCCATGGTCGAGACCGCGTCCAGCCCCACCGCCACGCGCACATGCCGGTCGGTCGGGCAGAGGTCCAGCATCGCATCGAACCCGATCCAGCCGAGGCCCTCGTCGAACGCCTCGGCCCAGGCGTGCAGCGTCGCCGGCGCGTCGTCGGAATGGAGATAGCCGGTGGCGTAGCGTGCCGGGATATCGAGGGCCCGCGCCGCGCCGATAAAGGCGTGCGCGTAGTCGGCCGCCGGCGGCCGCATCCCCGGATGCTCCGCCGCGCCCTGCGATTGGCTCTGGCTCTGCCCATCCTGGCTTTGCGTCTGGCTCTCGCCGCCGCCGATCACCTCGGCTACCCGCGCCATCAGCCCGTGCAGCAGCGCGATGCGATCCTGCCCCGTCTTTGGCGCCGTGCGGAACCTGCTCGTGATAGCGCCCGCTGCCTTGGTCAGCGCCGTCGGGCGGCGATACAGCGCCGGAGGAATATCCCCCTGCACGCGGCCGACAACCCCGTTGCGGTCAACCGTCTCCACCACCCCCGACACGTTGATCACCAGCTCGGCCTCGGGCTTCAGCTGGCTCACCAGTTGCGCCTTGTTGCCGAAGGCGTCGACGAATTTCGCCGCCGTGGCAAAGCCGGGCATCTCGATGTTCCACTCGCGCACCGTCTGGGTCGGCCCTGTCGATGGCGTCAGCAGCAGGTGCTGCACGCTGCGGTTGATGCCGGGGCCGAGCGCCAGGCTCATCGAATGTCGGATCGCGATTTTCATCAGTAGAAGTTGTAGCTTTCGGCGAGGGCGTCCGTCATCCGGTTGTTCCGGTCGATGAACTCGGTCAGGAACTCGTGGAGGCCATTTTCGAAGATCTGGTCGACGCTGGTGTTCATCAGCAGCGCCGTCACCGCGTCCGCGGCATCGTGCCCGGCGGTGCGCTCACCGTAGATCTCTTCCAGCATGTCGATGGTCCGGTTGATCCATTGCACGCAGAAGATCAGCGAGCGCGGCATTTCGGGGCGGAGGATCAGGTAGTCGGCAATGTTCCAGGCCTTGTAGCGGTCGTGGTAGACGTGCCGGTAGCTGCGATGCGCCGATGCTGCGCGGAGGATCATCGTCCACTGCTGGATATCGACATCGCCGCCCACCATCGTGGCGCGCGGCAGCAGAACGTAATACTTCATGTCGAGGATACGCGCCGTGTTGTCGGCACGCTCGACGAAGTTGCCGACCTGCGAAAAGGCGTAGCCCGCATCGCGGAGGAACGTCGAGAGCAGGGCGCCACGATAGCGATGGCTCACCTGCTTCACCCAGAACAGCAGTTCCTGGAGTTTGGCGCCCGAGATATCGCGCGGCCGGATCGCCGAGAATTCCAGCCACGCCGCGTTGATCGATTCCCACATTTCGGTGGTCAGCGCGGTGCGCACCGAGCGCGCATTGGTGCGCGCCGCGAGCAGGCATGATTTTACCGAGGAATAGTTCTCCTCGTCGAACAGCATGTAGTGGGCGACGGTCGCGACGTCGGCTATGTCGTGCTTCTTGTTGAAGCCCTCGTCGGCCTCGGCCGCCTGCATCATCGAAACCAGATGTTCCGAAGCGCCGCCTTCGCGCCGCGAAGTGAGGCTCATGCGATAGCCCACCTCGAACATCCGAGCCATGTTTTCGGCCCGCTCGATATAGCGGCTGAGCCAGAAGAGGTTTTGTGCGGTGCGTCCGAGCATCTCAGTCCTCCAGCACCCAGGTGTCCTTGGTGCCGCCGCCCTGCGACGAATTCACCACCAGCGATCCCTTCTTCAACGCCACGCGAGTGAGTCCGCCCGGCGTGATCCGGATGTCGTCGCCGCACAGCACGTACGGCCGCAAATCTACGTGACGCGGCGCGATGCCCTTCTCCACAAACGTCGGGCAGGTGCTCAGCGCCAGCGTCGGCTGGACGATGTAGTTGTCGGGGCGGGCGAGGATCTTCTTGCGGAACTCCTCGCGCATCGCCTTGGTCGAGGCCGGGCCCACCAGCATGCCGTAGCCGCCCGAGCCATGCACCTCCTTCACCACCAGTTCCTCGAGGTGCTCGAGCACATAGGCTCGCTCGTCGTCATTGGTGCAGTTGTAGGTCGGGACGTTCTTTAGCAGCGCCTTCTCGCCGAGGTAGAACTCGATGATCTCGGGCACATAGACATACACCGCCTTGTCGTCGGCGATGCCGGTGCCCGGCGCGTTGACCAGCGTCACGTTGCCGGCCCGATAGGCATCGAACAGCCCCGGCACGCCCAGCATCGAGTCCGGCCGAAAAGTCAGCGGATCGAGGAAATCGTCGTCGATCCGGCGGTAGATCACGTCGACCCGCTCGGGCCCCTTGGTGGTCCGCATGTAGACCTTGCCGCCATCGACGAACAGGTCCTGCCCTTCGCAGAGCTCGGCGCCCATCTGGTCGGCGAGGAACGAGTGCTCGAAATAGGCCGAGTTGTGGATGCCCGGCGTCAGCACCACGAGGTTGGGCGAGCCGTGGATGCCGCCTGGCGCCACGCTCTCCATCGTCCGGCGCAGCGTCTCCGGATAGGTCTCGACCGGCGCCACCTTGTAGCGCTGGAACAGTTCCGGGGCGAGCTGCAGCATCGCCTCGCGGTTCTCCAGCATGTAGCTGACGCCCGAGGGGGTGCGGAGGTTGTCCTCTAGCACGTAGAAATCGTCCGGCCCGGTTCGCACGATGTCGACGCCGATGATGTGCGAATAGACCCCGCGTGCTGGATCGAGCCCCATCATCTCGGGGCAGAACGCCGAGTTGTTGAGGATCAGCTTTTCCGGCACCCGCCCCGCCTTCAGGATCTCCTGGCGGTGGTAGATGTCATAGAGGAACGCGTTGAGCGCTCGCACCCGCTGCTCGATGCCCTTCGACAGCCGCCGCCACTCCATCGCCGAGATGATGCGCGGGATGATGTCGAACGGGATGAGCTTTTCAGTGCCCTGGTCGCTGCCATAGACAGCGAAGGTGATGCCCAGCCGGCGAAACAGGCTCTCGGCGTCAGCCGACATCAGGCCCAGTGCTTGTGGCGGCTGCTCTTTCAGCCACTCTTCCAGGATGTGGTAGGGCGCGCGGACAGAGGCATCCGCATTGGTCATTTCGTCAAACGGCGTTGCGGACATCAACTCCCAAGGGCTTACGGCCTATCCCACTCGCGACTCATTGGTACACGTTTACTGAAGGGCCACAAGCGGGTTAGGTGGCCAAGTCGCTGAGGGAGCGGTGTAGAAAACGCACCCCCACCCCTGTCCCTCCCCACAAAGGGGAGGGAGACGCTCACACCAGCGTCAGTGTTTTGGTCTCCACCCCCTTTGAGGGGAGGGACAGGGTGGGGGGTATCTTCCCGCACCGGCCCATCGGCTCCCATGCCCCCAAGCCGCCATCCCACCAACGTCGCCTTCACCCTCGCGAAAAACTACCATACAACCGTCGCCCAAAGAGGGATGGACTGATGCCGGAAGAGATTCTCCAGATACATAAGCTGCTCGATCGCTGCGAACAGGCGCTGGCGGCGCGCTACACCGTGCACAAGCTGCACGAGGCGGCCGACAAGGACCAGCTCATCAAGGAAATCTCGCCGCGCATCCGCGCCATCGCTGGCGGCAACGTCGATGGCGCTCTGATGGACAGGCTGCCCAAGCTCGAGATCATTGCCAATTTCGGCGTCGGCTACGACTCGATCGACACCAAGGCGGCAAAGCAGCGCAACATCCGCGTCACCAACACCCCGAACGTCCTCAACGACGCCGTGGCCGAGCTCACCCTCGGCCTGATGATCGGCCTAGCGCGCCGCATCCCGCAGGGCGATCAGTTCGTGCGCCAGGGCAAGTGGCCGAAGGGCGGCTTCCCGCTGCTCACCGAGCTCAACGGCAAGACCGTCGGCATTCTCGGGCTGGGCCGCATCGGCAAGGAAATCGCCACCCGCTGCCAGGCCATGAAGATGCGGGTCGTCTATCACGGCCGCTCGCGCCAGCACGACGAGCCCTACATTTTCTATGACCGGCTGGTCGACATGGCCCGCGACAGCGACTGGCTGGTGATCATCGCCCCGGGCGGCAAGGGCACCGAGAAGATCGTCTCGCGCGAAGTGCTCGAAGCGCTCGGCCCCGAGGGCTTCATCGTCAACATGGCCCGCGGCACGCTCATCGACGAAGCCGCCATGCTGGAGCTGCTGACGAACAAGAAGCTCGGCGGCGCGGCGCTCGACGTGTTCGAGAAGGAGCCGCAGGTGCCCGAAGGTTTCTTCAGCCTCGATAATGTCGTCCTCTCGCCCCATCAAGGCAGCGCCACGCACCAGACGCGCAACAAGATGGGCGATCTGGTGGTTGCCAACATCGTCGCGCATTTCGCCGGCGAGCCTCTCCCGAGCGCGGTGGTCTGAACATGCTGATTGATCTGAAGGACAAAGTTGCCATCGTCACCGGCGCCGGCCGCGGGATCGGCCGCGCCATCGCCAAGACTCTCGCCGCCGAGGGCGTCACCGTCGCCATCGTCGATGCCCGGCAGGACCTGCTGGACGACGCCGCGATGGAATGGACCGAGGCCGGCTGGCCCGGGCTTCGCGTTCTTTGCGACGTGCGCGAGGCAGCGCAGGTCACCGCCGCAGTGGGCGCCGTCGACAAGGCCTTCGGCCGCGTCGATATCCTCGTCAACAATGCGGGCGTCGCCGGCGGCGCCCGTGTCGACAAGCTGCCCGAGGAGGTCTGGGACCGCAACTTCGACATCAACGCCAAGGGCACGTTCCTGATGTGCCAGGCGGTGGCTCCGATCATGCAGCGCCAGAATTCCGGCCGTATCCTCAACGCCGCCTCCTTCGCCGCCATCATCCCCTCGATCGGCAGCGCCGCCTACGCGGCGAGCAAATCCGCCGTGGTGCAGTTCACCCGCGTACTGGCCGGCGAGCTCGGTCCGTTCAACGTCACGGTGAACTCCTACTCGCCTGGCATGATCCCCACCGACATGAACGGCTTTGCCGGCCTCCCCGACGCCCGCCAGCAGCGCCTGCTCGACACCCTGACGCTTCGCCGCTGGGGCGACCCGCAGGACGTCGCCAACCTCATCTGCTTCCTCGCCTCGGACCTGGCGGGGTACATCACCGGCACCTCGATCGACTGCTCGGGCGGCAAGTATGCGACGCAGCTGCCATCGGTGGCGTACGAGAGCTGAGGGCAGAGGGCTGACGCACCGAGACGCCGGCGCTTGCCGACCTCCACCGCAAGCGCGTTGACCTCTGAAACGGAGCGGTATTTGCTACGGGTGTGACTTCCGTCAGGGGGAGCGCGCCGATGGAAATAGTCGATCTGCTGAAGCAGACGCCGCTCTTCAGCGAGATGAACGAAGCGGACCTAGAGGAACTGATCCCGTCCACGCGCCTCGAGACCTATGAGCCGGGGCGTGTGATCCTACGGGAGGGACGCGTCGGCGCGGCATTCTTCCTCATCGTTTCCGGAAGCGTTGAAGTCATCAAGGCTCTGGGCAAGCCGGAGGAAAAGGTCGTCAATAGCCTGGGGGCAGGCGACTTTTTCGGTGAGATCGCGAACATGAAGCATTCGACGCGCGTGGCGAGCGTGAGGGCGCTCACCGACACGCAGTGCCTGATGATTCAACGGCTGCACCTTGATTCCTACATCGAGCGGTTCCCGATCGTCCTCGCCAGGGTGGAACGGGCACTCGCCGTCCGCAGCGGCGACTGAGGCTGGCCTCGCGGCCAGCCCGCTGCTCTCGACTGACGGCCAGGCTAGCGCCAAACCGCCAGCAACGCCCCCATCAGCACCAGGGCGATCAGGTTGTTGCCGAGGTTGATGGCGATCAGCTTCAGCGAGCGGTTCTCGTAGCCCCACAGCGACACCATCAGCGTGGCCATGAAGCCAAGCCATACCCAGAAGCCGGCCAGCGCGCCGTTGAGCCAGTCGGTGATACCGGCGCCGACGATGATATTGGCGAGCGCAAACGACATGATCAGCGAGGCGATGACGTCGACCACCATCGCCTTGCCCAGCCCGGCGCGCATCGACTGCGGTGTCACCCCGGTCACCGCCTGCCAGGGTTTCAGGAACAGCGGCGGTGAATACCACGCAAATCCTACCGCCATCCGGATGACGGCGGCGACAAGCACGGCCAACCAGTTGATCGGTAGCATTTTCGAACTCCCCACGGCGCCCCTCGCGCCGGGCTAAATTCTACTGCCGAAGCAAATCGCCCCGCAATTGCCGGGGAACCCATATGTCCTTTAAGCGATTGCCTTTCCGGCGGCCGCTCGCGACAGTGCTGGCCACGTTACGGCGGAGACTTTGATGACGGATTGGTGGCGCGGCGCGGTGATCTATCAGGTCTACCCGCGGTCGTTTCAGGACAGCAACGGCGACGGGATAGGCGACCTGCCGGGCATCATGCGGCGGCTCGATCACATCGCCAGCCTTGGCGTCGATTGCATCTGGCTTTCGCCGATCAACCAGTCGCCGCAGCGCGACATGGGCTACGATGTCTCCGACTACAAGGACGTCGACCGCCTGTTCGGCAGCCTCGAAGACTTCGACGACCTGATCAAGCGCGCCCACGCGCTCGGGCTGAAGGTGATCATCGACCAGGTGCTGTCGCACTCGTCCGACCAGCACCCGTGGTTCCGCGAGAGCAAGCTCAACCGCACCAACACCAAGGCCGACTGGTACGTCTGGGCCGACCCCAAGCGCGATGGCTCGCCGCCTAATAACTGGCCCTCGGTGTTCGGCGGCCGCGCCTGGGAATGGAACCCCTCGCGCGGGCAGTATTACTTCCATAATTTCCTGATCGAGCAGCCCGACCTCAACTTCCACAACCCGGACGTGCAGGATGCGGTGCTCGACGTCATGCGCTTCTGGCTCGAGCGCGGCGTCGATGGCTTCCGCCTCGACACCGTGAACTACTATTTCCAGGACAAGCAGCTCCGCAGCAATCCGCCCGCCCGCCGACCCAAGCACCTGCCTTACGCAGTCAATCCCTACGACATGCAGGACCACAAGTTCGGCAAGAGCCAGCCCGAGAACGTCGCGTTCCTCAAGCGGGTGCGGAAGCTGCTCGACCAGTACCCCGGCACCACCACCGTCGGCGAAGTCGGCGACAGCCATCGCGGCCTGCAGTTGATGGAGGAGTACACCTCCGGCGGCGACAAGCTGCACATGGCCTACACCTTCGACATGCTCGGCCCCGAATTCACCGCCGAGCATTTCCGCACCAAGATGGCGAAGTTCTTTGCCGGCGCCCCGAACGGCTGGCCGTGCTGGAGCTTTTCCAACCACGACGTCAACCGGCACATGACGCGCTGGGCGCCGTACTCGCAGAACCCCGCCGATCTGGCGCGGCAGGCCGCCGCGATGCTGCTGAGCTTCAAGGGCTCGGTCTGCCTCTACCAGGGCGAGGAACTGGGGCTGCCCGAAGCCGACATCCTGTTCGAGGAACTGACCGACCCGCCGGGCATCCGCTTCTGGCCCGAATACAAGGGTCGCGACGGTGCCCGCACGCCGATGCCATGGGACGAGGGCGACGCGCCCAACGGCTTTTCGAACGTGAAGCCGTGGCTGCCGGTGAAACCGAACCACTCGGCGCTTAACGTCGCGGGCCAGAACGCCGACCCCGACTCGACGCTCAACTTCTACCGCAAGGCGCTGGCCTTCCGCCGCGCCCACCCGGTCTTCGCCTCGGGCGACATCGAGTTCCTGAAAGTCTCCGAACCGCTGCTCGCCTTCCGCCGCACCGGCAAGGACGGCGCCGTCACCTGCCTGTTCAATCTATCCGCCGACCCGATCACCGTAACACTCGACGGCGGCGAAGGCTTCGAGCCGCTGGACCTGTCGCACGGCGCGGAACGCAAGAAGAGCAGGCTGAAGCTCGCCGCCAACGGCTTTGCATTCTTCGCGACCAGCGAGTTGAAAGTGGCGTTCGGCGGCCGGCGGAGGCGGCCATAGTTACTGACCTGTAAATCCACGCAATTCTATCATTGTTGCTGCGCTGCTACAGACTTCCGCCCAGAATTGGCTACTATGTGGCCATCAAATTTCTCGCTTGGGTGCAAGATGCTTTCTCGTATTGCGATGGGCGCCGTAGTCGCCTTGCTGTCGACGTCCGCCATGGCAGCGGACCTCATCATCGATGAACCGGCCGCCGTCATTCCGACCTCCGCCTTCGACTGGTCGGGCTTCTACGTCGGTGCTCACGCCGGCTGGGCCAGCGGCTCTGTGCTGGCCGATCCTATCGACGCGCCGGACGAGACGACCGCCACGGGTTGGCTGCTCGGCGTGCAGGCTGGTGCCAACGCCCAGTTCGACACCTTCGTGCTCGGCGTTGAAGGCGACATCGCCTGGACCAACATCACCAACGAAGACGAAATCCTGCCCGCTGGTGCCCCCTATGGCCTGACCGACGTCAATTGGCTGGGCAGCCTCCGTGGCCGCGCCGGCGTCGCGTTCGACCAGGTGCTGCTCTACGCCACTGCCGGTATCGCGGGTGCCGGTGTCACCTTCAACGACCTCGACGGCATCGATCCGGCGTCGGACGGAACGCACTTCGGCTGGACGGCTGGTGTCGGTGTTGAAGTTGCTGTGACCGAAAACGTGTCGGTGAAGGCAGAGTATCTCTACTACGATCTCGGCGCGGTGACCTACAACGACGGCACGCCCGACGACGTCTCGTTCAATCTGCATACCATCAAGGCCGGCGTGAACTTCCACTTCTAAGGTTCAGCCGACGCCAAATCAAAAGCCCCGTCTGCTAGGCAGGTGGGGCTTTTTCTATTCGCCGATGTGACGGACCCTCAGTCCACCTGTTCCCACGTGTCGGGATCATAATAATCGCTGTGCCACGACCCATCCGGGTACTGCACGAAGGCCTCGATGCAGCCGTCCGACGCCTTGCTGACCGAGCGGGCGATGACGCCGCGCTTGCGCAGTTCCATCATGGCGATGTCGTGGTCGAAGCTGTCGCCGCCCTTCTTGCCGCCGATCGAGAAGCCGAACTCCACCGTCAGCCCCGGCCGGCTGCCGTTCAGGTCGCAGTTCTCGCGTGCCAGTGCCGGGGTAACGGCCGCAACGCCGCAAGCAAGGGTGGCAATGATCAGCTGACGCAACATCTGTTTCTCCATGAATGGCAGGCGCTTAGCCGCTGATTTTGGCAATTGCATGCCCTAGGGCAGGTCTTTCTCGCGCACCAGCATGGCGACCACGGGAATGGCGAAGGTGAGCAGCAGCAGCCGGCTCACGTGATGCGCCGCGATGAACGCCGTGTCGAACCCGAGCGCGATGCCCAGCGCGCCCATGCCCTCGAGCGCCCCCGGCGATAGCCCCAGCCAGATCTGCCCGAACGGCATGTCGACGAACGGCGCCACCGCGAACGTCACCAGCGTGCAGATGCCCACGGTCAGCGCCGTGCCGGCCAGCCCGCCGATCGCCGCCTGCTTGAACTCGTCGCGGCTGATGCCATTGAAGCGCGAGCCGATCAGCGCCCCGATCAGGATGAATGTGCCGATCAGCACCGGCAGCGGCACCGCGCCCTCGAACCAGCCGGCGAACTTGGCGGTGATCGACGCCGCCATGGCGCCAAGCGCATAGCCGGCCGGGATCCTGAGCCTGGTGAAAATGAACCCGGTAATGGCACACCCGACCGCCATGAGCGCCAGCGTGTCGTACCCCATCGGCGCCGCTCCCGGCCCGCCGCTATGCTGCCCGAGCGGCAGGAATAGCGCGCCGATCGGCACGCAGATCGTCAGCATCAGGATGCGGATCACCTGGATGATGATGATCTGCCGCGTATCGCCGACCCCCGCCGCGGCGATTGCCATCACGAAGCTCAAGTGCCCGGGGAACGAGCTGAGGTACGCCGTGCCCCGGTCGAGCCCGAAGAGCTTGCGCAGCAGATAGCCGGTGAGCGAGATGATCAGGATCAGCTCCACCACCAGCGCCGCCAGCGTCACCGGCCACTGCACCATCAGCGCCAGCGAATCGCGCGCGACGCTCGCGCCCATCGATAGCCCGGTGAACACGAACGCTGCGTCGCGCAGCCAGTTGGGCAGCATCACCTTGGCGCCCAGCAGCGCCGCGATCGCCACCGCCAGGGCCCCGCCCATCAGCCACGCGCCGGGCAGGCTGAGCGCCGCCGCGACGCCGCCGCCGGCCGCCGAGATCAGCAATGTCACGAACGTCCGGCGGGCAACCGTGCCAGCGGCAAGGGGGGCGGTCATATGGCGTGGGGAATCGAGATGGCTAGGACGCTAACTATCCACGAGTCGGCGGGGTGGGGAAAGCGATCCATTCGGAGGTAGGTGCGGACCCCCACCCCTGTCCCGTCACCCCTGCGACGTGCCCTCGACCAGCTTCACCCAGTAGCTCACCCCCGCCGGAATGATCTCGTCGTTGAAGTCGTAGGTGTCGCTGTGCAGTTGCGAGGTTGGCCCGTTGCCGAGGAAGATGAAGGCCCCCGGCCGCGCCTGCAGCATGTATGAGAAGTCCTCGCCGCCCATCGTCGGGTCGACGCCGGTGTTCACATTGTCGGCCCCGGCCACCGCGCCTGCCACCTCGGCGGCATAGGCGGTCTGGTCGGCCGCGTTCACCGTCACCGGATAGCCGCGCCGGTAGGTCACCTCGGCCTTGGCGCCAAAGGTCGCGGCGAGCTGCTGGCTCACCGATTTCAGCCGCGCTTCCATCAGGTCGCGCACCGCCTCGTCGAGTGTCCGCACCGTGCCGGTCAGTTGCACGCTCTGCGGGATGATGTTGAACGCCTCGCCGGCCCGCATCATGGTGACCGACAGCACCGCGGAGCGCATCGGGTCGACGTTGCGCGAGACGATCGTCTGCAACGCGACAATCAGCTGCGCCGCGATCATCACTGGATCGACGGTGTTCTGCGGAAACGCCGCGTGGCCGCCCTGGCCCTCGACTGTGATCTTGAACTCGTCGCTCGCCGCCATGATGCCACCGGTGCGGATGGCGAAATGGCCGGCAGGCGTCCCCGGCATGTTGTGCATGCCATAGACCTCTTCGATGCCGAAGCGGTCCATCATCCCCTCCTGCACCATCATCCGGCCACCGGCGCCACCCTCTTCGGCTGGCTGGAAGATCACCACCGCGTTGCCGTCGAAATTGCGCGTCTCGGCGAGATATTTCGCCGCGCCCAGCAGCATCGCGGTGTGCCCGTCATGCCCGCAGGCATGCATGCGGCCCGATGTCCCGCTTGCATAGGGCTTATCGGTCCGCTCGGCGATCGGCAGCGCATCCATGTCGGCGCGCAGCCCGATGGTCTTGCCCGGTCCACGCCCCTTGATCACCCCGACCACGCCGGTTTTCGCGATCCCGGTCACCACTTCGTCGACGCCGAACGAGCGCAACAGCTCGGCAACTTTCCCCGAGGTGCGGGGCAGGTCGTACAGAAGTTCGGGGTGAACGTGGAAGTCGCGGCGCCATTCGGCGACCTCGTCGGCGAATTCCGCGATACGGTTGATAACGGGCATGAAGAACCTGAACGCTAGTAAGGCGACAATGTGCGGGGTGCAGGGTAGGGGCGTCAACCCGGCAGACGTCGCAAGGGCGCAATCGTCTGCCATAGGCACTGAGTTCCAAAGACACCCCCACCCCTGTCCCCTCCCCGCAAGGGGGAGGGAGACGGCCGCACTGGCGTCGGTGTTTTGGTCTCCCTCCCCCTTGCGGGGAGGGGACGGGGGTGGGGGTACTCTTCCCGCACCGGCCTATCGGCGCTGAGGCACGCCATTCTCCCTAACCCCCTTCCTAGTAGTCAGAAATTCCCCGCCCGAACTTGCCCCTCCCCGCCATATTTGCCAAACACCCGGCAACACCGGAGGAACCGATGAAAATCCTCGTTGCCGTCAAGCGCGTTGTCGATCACGCGGTGCGTGTCCGCGTCCGCCCCGATGGGTCGGGCGTCGAGACCGAGAACGTGCGCATGTCGATGAACCCCTTCGACAAGCACGCCGTCGAGGCGGCTGTGCAGTTGGCCGAAGCCGGGCACGCGACTGAAATCGTCGTCGTCTCCATCGGCCCCAAGCAGAGCAACGACGTCATCCTCACCGCCCTCGCCATGGGCGCTCATCGCGGTCTCCTGATCGAGGCTGATGGCCGGGTTGAAACCCTCGCGGTGGCCAAGCTCCTCAAGGCCGTCGTCGCGGAGGAAAAGCCCGATCTGGTGCTGCTCGGCAAGCAAGCCGTGGATGACGATTCCAACCAGGTCGGCCAAATGCTCGCCGGGCTGCTCGACTGGCCGCAGGCGACCTTCGCCTCCGAGATCAAGGTCGTGGGCGATGGCCTCGAAGTCACCCGCGAGGTCGACTACGGCCGCGCCACGGTGGGTGTCTCGCTCCCCGCCATCGTCACCGCCGATCTTCGCCTCAACACGCCGCGCAACGCCGCGCTGCCGATGGTGATGAAGGCCCGCCAGAAGCCGCTGGCCGTGCGCCCCGCCGCCGAGTTCGGCGTCGATCTCACGCCGCGCCTGAAGCTCGAAAAGGTCAGCCCGCCCGCCGAGCGCGTCGCCGGTCGCAAGGTCGCCACATCGGCCGAGCTGACGGCCGCAATCAAGTCCGAATTGTCCGAGCTGGAGGCGCTCTGATGGCCGTATTGGTTCTCGCCGAACACGACCTCGGCACGCTCTCCGCCGCCACCGCCCGCATCGTCGCCGCCGCCGAAAAGCTCGGCCCGGTCGATGTTCTGGTCGCCGGGCAGGGCGTCTCCGCCGTTGCTGCCGAAGCGGCCAAGCTCGCCGGCGTCGAAAAGGTGCTCGTCGCCGACAGCGCTGCCCTCGCTAGCCTGTCCCCCGAGGCCGTCGCCGCGCTGCTTGCCCGCCTCGCCGAGCCCTACACCCACATCGCCGCCGCCGCTGCCTCCACCGGCCGCGACGCCATCCCGCGCCTTGCCGCCAAGCTCGACCTGATGCCGATCACCGACGTCGTCGCCATCCACGGCCCGACCCGTTTCGATCGTCCGATCTACGCCGGCAACGCTATCGAGACCGTCTCGTCCGGCCAAGCCAAGCACCTCCTCACCATCCGCGCCTCGGCCTTCCGCCCCGCCGCCTCGGGCAATAGTGCCCCGGTCCACGCGGTCGATGGCGACGTCGCCGCAGTGGCGCGTTTCATCGCCGCACACCGCACCGAGAGCGACCTGCCGGACCTCTCGACCGCCCAGATCGTGGTCGCCGGTGGCGTCAGCTTCGGTTCGGCCGAAAAGTTCGCGCTGGTCTCCGATCTGGCGAAAGCCCTCGGCGCCGCGGTCGGCGCGACCCGCGCCGCCGTCGATGCCGGCTACGCCCCCAACGACTGGCAGGTCGGCCAGACTGGCAAGATCATCGCCCCCGACCTCTACATCGCCATCGGCATCTCGGGCGCCCTGCAGCACCTCGCCGGCATCCAGGGCGCCAAGAAGATCATCGCCATCAACAAGGACCCCGAGGCGCCGCTGATGAAGATCGCGGACATCGCGCTGGTCGGGGACCTGTTCGAGGTGGTGCCGCAGTTGATTGCGGGGTTGAAACGCTGACGAACAGGCCGGTGCGGGGAACATACCCCCACCCCTGTCCCCTCCCCGCAAGACCAAAACACCGGCGCCGGTGTGAGCGTCACCTCCCCCCCTTGCGGTGGAGGGACAGGGTGGGGGTACTCTTCCCGCTCAGACCATCCGCCCCGTTGCAATTCCCCCGCTACCGCCTATAAACACCCCGCCCTCGTTTTCCCCGGACATGACTGATGTTTGAGACCCTCAAGAAGGCCACGCTCGACAAGATTTTCGTGCTGATGGCCGAGTATGCCGCCGATCCCCGCGATGGAAAGATCGATCTCGGCGTCGGCGTCTACAAAGATCCGAAGGGCGTCACGCCCGTCATGTCGTCGGTGAAAAAGGCCGAGCAGCGCATCCTCGATAGCGCCAAGACCAAGACCTACAAGGGTGTGGTCGGCAACAAGGAATTCTCCGCCGCCATCGTCGATCTGGCGCTGGGTGGCGTGGTTGACCAGAAGCGCATCCGCTGCGTCAACGGTGCCGGCGGTACCGGTGCGCTGTCGATCCTGATGAACGTCCTCGGTCGCGCCCGGCCGAAGGGCCGTATCTTCATTTCCGATCCGAGCTGGCCGAACCATTGGCCGATGGCCGAACTCGCCGGCCTTACCCCGGTCTACTACCCGTATTTCGACCACAAGACCCGCGTCGTCGATTTCCCGGCGATGCTCGCCGCGCTCGACAAGTTGAACTCCGACGACATCGTGCTGCTGCATGGTTGCTGCCATAACCCGACCGGCGCCAGCCTCACCAATGCGCAGTGGGACCAGGTGGTCGAGAGCCTGAAGCGCACCGGCGCCTTCCCGCTGGTCGATCTCGCCTATCTCGGCTTCGGCGATGGGCTTGAGGCCGACGCCTATGGTGTGCGCAAGGTCGTGTCCTCTGTGCCCGAGTCGATGGTCGCCTTCTCGGCGTCGAAGAACTTCGGCCTCTACCGCGAGCGTGCCGGCGTCGCCATCGCGATTGCCAAGGACTCCGAGTCCGCCGACGTCGTCTCCTCGCAGATGCAGAACGTCATCCGCGCCACCATCAGCCAGACCCCCGACCATGGCGCCGAAATCGTCCGCGTCATCCTCGAGGACAAGGAACTGCGCGCCGAATGGGAAGCCGAACTGACCGAGATGCGGGAACGCATGAAGCGCCTGCGCGTCAAACTCGCCGACGCCATCCGCCAGCGGTCCAACAGCAAGGACTTCGATTTCATCGCCGAGCACACCGGCATGTTCTCGCTGCTCGGGCTGCCCGAGGATGTCGTCACCAAGCTCAAGCTGGACGACGGCATCTACATGATCAACGACAGTCGCATCAACGTCGCGGGAATCCCCGAGGATCGCATCGGCGAGTTGGCCGACAAGATGCTCGCTGCTATTCGCTGAAGACCTGCCGCGGCCTTGCTCCGCGCCGGAAATTGACTACCTATTAGGCAGACAAATAACGCTGTTTCCTGGAGGAAACCCAATGAAGTTCTTCGTCGATACCGCCGAGATCAAGGACATCCGCGATCTCTATGAAACCGGCCTTCTGGACGGGGTGACGACGAATCCCTCGCTGATCGCCAAGTCCGGCCGCCAGTTCAAGGACGTGATCAAGGAGATCTGCTCGATCGTCCCCGGCCCGGTCTCGGCCGAAGTCGCCGCCACCGACTATGACGGCATGATCGCCGAGGGCCATGTGCTGGCCAAGCTCGCCGAGAACGTCGTCGTGAAGGTCCCGCTGACCATCGATGGCCTCAAGGCCACCAAGACCTTCTCCAAGGAAGGCATCAAGACCAACGTCACGCTCTGCTTCTCGCCCAACCAGGCGCTGCTCGCGGCCAAGGTCGGCGCCACCTACATCTCCCCGTTCATCGGCCGCCTTGATGACATCAACGCCGATGGCGTGGAGCTGATCGAGAACATCCGCACGATCTACGACAACTACTCCTTCGCCACCGAGATCCTCGCGGCCTCGATCCGCACCCCGAACCACATCACCGAAGTGGCCCTCGCCGGGGCCGACGTCGCCACCATCCCGCCGGCGGTGATCTACAAGCTGGCCGACCACCCGCTGACCAAGTCGGGGCTTGAGGCGTTCGTGAAGGACTGGAAGAGCACGGGCCAGTCGATCCTCTGATCTGACACCGGGCTGCAACGGACCGCCTTCTCCCCTTGTGGGAGAAGGTGCCCGAAGGGCGGATGAGGGGCCTTTCTCCCCCAACTCCGGTCGCTCGTCGCTTCGCTCGGCGCGCGCAATCTGCGATTGCGACCCCTCATCCGGCGCTGCGCGCCACCTTCTCCCACAAGGGGAGAAGGGTAAGTGGGGCCCGCCCAAGCTCATGAGGCAAGTCACCAATGGCCAATGAACTCATCGCCAGCGCCGTCCGCAACGCGCTCG
Organism: Devosia sp. P1_H9; assembly: GCF_056405135.1. NCBI lineage: Bacteria > Pseudomonadati > Pseudomonadota > Alphaproteobacteria > Hyphomicrobiales > Devosiaceae > Devosia > Devosia sp. P1_H9. The sequence continues at coordinate 100,270 of NZ_JBFUCQ010000010.1, read as the reverse complement.
CGTCCGTGGAAATCCCCGGCGGCGGCGAACTCGCGGGCTATGGCGGGCTGAGCGAGATCATCGTCACCACCGGCGCCGTGGCCTTCGCCATCTCCGTCGCCCCGGGCATGGAGGCCGCCTTCGGCCCCGCCCGCGAGGCCGCGCAGCATGCTGCCGAAAAGGTCGCCGAGGGCCGCAAGGTCATGGTGTCGCTGACCTCCGACCGCGCCCAGGCCGCCACCGGCCAGGCCAAGGCACAGGGCCGCCCCGGCCCGCCGCCGCGCGAAGCCGTCCCCGGCGTCCGCCACATCATCGCCGTCGGCTCCGGCAAGGGGGGCGTCGGCAAATCCACCGTCGCCGTCAATCTGGCGCTCGGCTTCGCCGCCGAGGGCCTGCGCACCGGCATCCTCGACGCCGATCTTTACGGTCCGTCGATCCCGAAGCTCCTCGGCCTCGAAGGCAAGCCCGCCGTCCGCGACGACGGCATCTTCGCCCCGCATGAGGCCTACGGCCTCCGCGCCATGTCGATCGGCTCGATGCTCACCGCCAACCAGGCAGTGGTGTGGCGCGGCCCGATGGCCACCTCCGCCCTCCGCCAGCTGCTGCGCGAGAGCGATTGGGGTGGCCTCGACGTGCTCGTCGTCGACCTGCCGCCCGGCACCGGCGACATCCAGATTTCGCTGGTGCAACAGGTGCCACTGCTCGGCGCCGTCATCGTCTCCACCCCGCAGGACCTGGCGCTGATCGACGCCAAGAAAGCGATGGACATGCTGCTGCGCACCGGCGTGCCGATCCTCGGCCTGATCGAAAACATGAGCTACTTCGTCGCTCCGGACACCGGCAACCGCTACGACATCTTCGGCCACGGCGGCGCCCGCCAGGCCGCCTCGACCTTCGACATCCCGTTCCTTGGCGAAATCCCACTGGTGATGTCGATCCGCGAAAGCTCGGACGCCGGTAAGCCCGTCGTCGCCACCGACCCCGCTGGCCCCGAGGCCCAGGCCTTCCGCGGCATCATCCGCACCCTCCTCGACGCCAACCCGCAGCTCAAACCTTGAGCCATGCTGTCGATCCGGCTCGCCACCGCGGCTGACATCGACGCCGTCGTCGGCATCGCGCCCGCCGGCGCCGAGCGCCGCGAAGCCATCGCCGAGTGGGTCCACGCCGGCGAGTGCCACATCGCCTGGCGCGAGGATTTCGCCGCCGGCTACGTCGTCCTCACCCGCAGCTTCTTCCGCTCCCCATTCATCGAAATGCTGGTGGTTTCGCCCACCGCCCGCCGACAGGGCATCGGCCGCGCCCTGATCGAGCACTGCATCGCGCTCACCCCGCCTGATCAGAAGCTCTGGACCTCGACCAACGAGTCCAACACCCCGATGCGGAACCTGTTGCCGCAACTCGGCTTCATCCAGACCGGCATGTTCGAACACCTCGATCCCGGCGACCCCGAGCTGATCTTCCTGCGCTGGCCGCAAGCTCACCCCTGATTGAGAAGCCGGCGCGGGACGATATCCCCACCCTATCCCTCCCCCGGAGGAGACGCTCCCACCGACGTTATTGTCTTGCTCTCCCTCCCCCTTGCGGGGAGGGGGACAGGGGTGGGGGTATCTTTCAGCCACGATGAGAGAGGCGCTCACCCTCCCCATGGTGACACATCCCCTCCGCGCTGTTATGCAATCGATTACATTGATCCGCTGACGTCGAGAATCGGCCCCGCGGGACGACCGCAACGAGCGCAACAGCGCCGCCCTGTTGAGGAGAGACTTCTTGTTTTCGATTTCGCGTGACGAACTCGGCCCGAACTTCACTTTCGGCGCCGCCACCGCTGCCTACCAGATCGAGGGCGGCCAGACAGATGGCCGCGGCACCTCCATCTGGGACACCTTCTCGGCCACCCCCGGCAACGTGAAGAACCTCGATAGCGGCGCCATCGCCTGCGACCACTACAACCGCTGGCCCGGCGACCTCGACCTGATCCGCGACGGCGGCTTCGACGCCTACCGCTTCTCCTTCGCCTGGCCGCGCCTGATCCCCGAGGGCATCGGCGCCGTGAACCAGCAGGGCCTCGATTTCTACGATCGCCTCATCGATGGCATGCTCGAACGCGGCATCAAGCCCTACGCCACGCTCTACCACTGGGACCTCCCCAGCACCCTGCAGGACAAGGGCGGTTGGATGAACCGCGACATCGCCAGCTGGTTCGCCGAGTACGCTGCGCTGGTCGGCCACCACTTCGGCGATCGCCTGCACGCCACCGCCACCATCAACGAGCCGTGGTGCGTCGCCTTCCTCAGCCACATGCTCGGCATCCACGCCCCCGGCTATCGCGACCTCCGCGCCGCTGCCCGTGCCATGCACCACGTGCTGTTCGCCCACGGCACCGCGATCGACGCGCTGCGCGGCGAAGGCGTGAAGAACCTCGGCATCGTGCTCAACCTCGAAAAGGCCGAAGCCGCCTCCGACAAGCCCGAGGACCTCGAGGCGCAGAACCTCGGCGACGCCACCTTCAACCGCTGGTACCTCGATGGCGTGTTCAAGGGCCGCTACCCCGAGGAACTCACCAGCCGCCTCGCGCCCTACCTGCCGGTGGGTTTCGAGAAGGACATGGAAGTCGTCTCCCGCCCGCTCGATTGGCTGGGCATCAACTACTACACGCGCGGCATCTACGCGGCCGGCCCCAAGGGCCTGTTCGGCGCCGAACGCCGCTCCGGCGATCTCGAGCGCAGCGATCTCGGCTGGGAAATCTACCCCAAGGGCCTCGAAGACCTGCTGGTGCGCGTCAACCGCGACTACACCAAGCTGCCGCTCTACGTCACCGAGACCGGCATGAGCGAGACCAACGACGAGCGCCGGGTGAAGTTCTACGACGATCACCTGCGCGCCGTCGCCAACGCGCAGGGGCAGGGCGCCGATGTCAGGGGCTTCTTCGCCTGGTCGTTGCTCGACAACTACGAGTGGGCCGAAGGCTACACCTCCCGCTTCGGCATCGTACACGTGGACTACGAGACCCAGGTCCGGACGCCCAAGGGCAGCTACCGCGCCTTCCAGGGCATGCTGCACAACACCCGCTGAGGACCATCAGCCAGTGCCTTCTCCCGTTGTGGGAAAGGTGCCCGAAGGGCGGATGAGGGGTGGTCCTCCCCTGCGAAGCGAGGGGATCACGGAGAGGCTGGCGCGCGCCCCCTACATCGCCGGCGCCGGCTGCGCCGCATACGTCACCGCATGCTTCCCATCCACCCAGGCGTAACTCGCCCAGCATGCGTCCTCAGCGGCGGCCTTCGGGCAGTTGCTGGCGTCCACCCACACCTTGGCAACCGTTCCGGCCTCCGACTGCACCAGCGTCGGCATGCCGCCCATTGCCTCGATCGGCTCGGCGAACCCATCCCGAGACACCGCGATATCGATCTGGCATCCGCCATTGCCGCAGAACGCCGTCGCAGTGGTGCTGCACTGCAGGTTCTGCGGGTTGAGCAGATAGTCGGCAATCCCGTCACCATCGAGGTCGGTGCTCATCATCAGCGGCCGGTTGGCCCCGGCGGCCAGCGAGCCGCCAAGCTTGGTGCATTGGTCGGCATAGCCGGCAATGATCGTCTCGATGCCCGGAGGCACGGGAACGGTCACCGGCGGGGTGTTGTTCTGCAGGTCGAAGAACTGCTTCATCGACACCTCGATGCTCTCCCTCAGCGTCGCGATGCGCGCCGTGTAGACCTTGCGCAGGCAGGTGAGATCGGCGCCGCATTTGCCGCGCTCTGCGAGGAATGCCTCGGCATCGTCGTGCCGCGCCCCGCTCGATCCCATCAGCATCGGCACCCTGTCGTAGGCAAAGAACAATCCGGCCATCTCGCTGTCGAGCGCCGAGGTTACGCCATCCTGGCACACCGCCTTCTCGTCGGGCGCCGTCGCCTTGCTGCAATCGAAGCTCGCCGCCTGTGCCGGTGCGGCAACGAGCAGCAGAAACACCATCCCCATCAGGCCCAGAAATGCGCGCATAATTTCACCTGCCGAATGTAAGTTATTCGAGATACTAACGTTTTCAGCCGCCACCGGCGACGCAACTCTCCGTGCGTCCTCAACGAAGCCTGAAGCGCCGGCTACGGCGCTTGCCATCACGACCGGCATTGGCCAAGAAGCTCAGCGTCAATCCTGACCACCCTGCGGTGTCGAATGCATGTCTACGTGATCAATCTGGCGCGCCGCCCCGACCGCAGGGCGTTCATGCAGGAACAGGCCGATCGGCTGGGGCTGGAGTTCGACTATATCGACGCCGTCGACGCGCAGTCGGCCTCAGAGAATTTCGACGAGATCGAAGTTCGCACCGGTTCCCATGGCCGCATCTCGAAGGGCGATCTCGCCTGTACGCTCAGTCACCGCAAGTTCTGGCGGCTCTTCCTCGAGAGCGGGGCGCCCCATGCCGTCGTGCTCGAGGACGACGCGATCCTCTCCGACGATTGCGGGCAGTTCTTCGCTGACGGCAGCTGGATCCCGCCGGGCGCCGATGTGGTGAAGCTCGAGCGCTACGGCCGGCTCCGCCCGATGTTCATGGATCGCGACGCCCGGCCCGCCCACGGTCGCCGCGTCGGCCGCTTCTACGGCAAATGCGCCGGTACCGCCGGCTACGTCGTCTCGGTCGCCGGGGCCCGCATGCTGCTCGCCGCCACCGCCTCCGTGGATGATCCGATCGACCAGATGATGTTCAATCCCGGCCGCTCGAAGCTGTTCGACCGCCTCGCGCCGTACATCCTGGAGCCCGCCATCTGCGAGCAGGAGCAGGTCGCCGTCCCCTCCGATATCCGCGGCAAGCGCCAGTCGAGCCGCAGCGGTCTGCAGGGGGCGCTCAACGAACTGCGCGCTGTCCCGCGCCAGCTCGCCCACGCGCTGAGCCTCATCGCGCCGCTACTGCAGGGCCGGATCGAGCGGCGCGTGCTGCGCTTCCGCCGTTAGCGGAACGCCAGCAGCTTCACCGCCAGTGCGACCGAGATCACCACCACCAGCGGCCGGATCAGTTTCGCGCCGAAGCGGATGCCGGTGAGCGCCCCGAGATAGCCGCCGGCGATCTGCCCGATGATCATCACCGCCGCCACCGGCCACACCACGTTTCCCGACGGAATGAACAGCGCCAGCGCCCCAATGTTCGAGGTGAGGTTCAGCACCTTGGTATGCCCCGCCGCCCGTGTCACGCCGAGCCCGAACAGCGTCACGAAGCCGAGCGTCAGGAACGATCCGGTGCCGGGCCCCAGGATGCCGTCATAGAAGCCGATCGCGAACCCCATCAGCGGCACGAAGACCGCGACGCTGAGCCGGGCGTGGCTATCCTCGTCGGTGAGCTTTGGAGCAAAGGCGAAGTAGAGCGCGACGGCAATCAGCGCCACAGGCACGGCGTATTGCAGCACGGTCGTGTCGACCGATTTGACTGCCAGCGCCCCGAGGAACGAGCCGATGAACGTCAGCGGGATCGCCAGCGCCAGCAGTTGCAGCGACACGAACCCCTTGCGCCAGTAGGTGAAGGCGGCGATTGCCGTCCCTACCACCGATTGCAGCTTGTTGGTGCCGAACGCCGTGACCGGCGGGATACCCACAGACAGCAGCACTGGCAGCGCGATCAGCCCGCCGCCACCAGCAATGGCGTCGACAAAGCCGGCAAGCAGCCCGACAAAGCCGAGCGCGACGAGGATCGTCAGGTCGAAGGTCACAGCAGGGTGGAGATCCCCGGCGGCACCCCGCCCATGATCGACAGCAGCGCCTCGAGCTGCGCCTTGCGCAGCGGCGTCCAGTCGGCGGTACGCGAGACGATCAGGTTCGCCTCGGACTTCATGATCAGCCCGTCCTCCAGCACCCGCAGCTGGTTCGCGGCGAGCGTCGAGCCGGTCGAGGTGATGTCGACGATCAGGTCGGCGGAACCTGCGGCAGGAGCAGACTCAGTCGCGCCAGCGCTTTCGACGATGCGGTATTCGGCAATGCCGTATTTGGCAAAATGCCGCCGCGTGAGGTTCACGTACTTGGTCGCGACGCGCAGCCAGCGGCCATGGCGCGAGCGGAAGTCCGACGCGACGTCCGCGAGATCGGTCATCTGCTGCACGTCGATCCAGCTGTCGGGGATCGCCACCACCACATTGGCCTCGCCGAACCCCAGCCCGCGCACGAACAGCACGTTCTCTTCGCCGTTCTCGCTGGCTTCGTGGATCAGGTCCGAGCCGGTCACGCCGATATCGACGCCGCCGAGGATCAGCTCTCGCGCAATCTCGGCCGCCGGGTAGAATCGCACCGTCACCTGCGGCTGGTTCTTGATCGAGCCGACATAGGAGCGCGCGCCGCCGGGGCGGGCGATGTTCATCCGCGCCGTCGAGAACGCCTTGCGGGTCAGCTCTTCGAGGCGGCCCTTGCTGGGAATGGCGAGCGTCAGGCCGCCGGGCAAAGTGCTCATTGTTCGGCCTCCCTCTCCAGCCGGTCGACCCACAGCGCACAGCCCGATGCCTTCACCGGCTCGCCCGCGCCCAGCCGCTCCAGCATGCGATCGTATTCGCCGCCCGACGCCAGCACCTCGCCGTCTGTCCCGGTCATCTCGAACACGATGCCGGTGTAGTAGTCGAGTCGCGGCGAGAAGCTCGCGTCGAAGATCACGTCGGCGTTCGGCGACAGCGCTGCGAGAGCCGCAGCGTGGTTACGTACCTGGTACAGCGGCTCGTCGAAATCGAACCCGGCTTCCTTGCACATCTCCGAAATCCGCTCGAACGCCGTCTCGGTGCTCTCAGCCACCGACAGGTAGTTCTGCAGTAGCGCCACGGTCTCGGGCGGGATCGGCGCCGATTCCAGCGCCTGCTTTTCGAGATAGCGGTCGGCGATTTCTTCCGGCGTACGGCTGCCGATGAGGCTAAGTCCGCCCGACAGCATCGCATCGGTGACGATCTCGATCACCGTGTCGCGGCTGTCCGGGGCAGGGGCTTCGACCCGCTGCTCGGGGTTGGCCAGCCGGTCCATCAGCCGCTCCAGCGCCTCGGGGTGGCCGAAGCGGTGACGGATGCGGCTCCGCCACGCCGTGGGGATCTGCGCCGCCTCGAGGAACGCCTCGAACAGCCCGACGCCGCCCAGCCGCACATTCGGCGCGGTGATGTCGTAGATCGCCAGCGCCCAGCGCGCGAAGGTCAGCACCTGGTCGAGCGCGTTGTCGGCGTCGGCCTGGCCCAAGAGTTCCAGGCCCGCCTGCTCGAACTCTACCGGCGTCGAGTTGTACTGGCGGAAGATCGGCCCGAGATAGGTATAGGCCGAGGGCGCGCCCAGCAGCCCGTCCTCGAGATATTGCTGCGCGATCGGCAGGGTGAAATCCGGCCTGAGGCAGTACTCGACGCCGTTATTGGTGGTGGTGAGCAAGAGGTTCCGGCCGAACTCCTCGCCCGCGAGGTCGAAATATGGCCCCGCCGGCAGCAGCAGCGCCGGGGTGGCGCGCGTCACGGTGCGCGACTCGACCAGCCGCACCAGCGCTGCGTATCTCTCCGACGCTGTCTTCACTTATTGGCTTCCAGGTAAGCGGCGACAGCGGGCAGCGCCGAAATCTTTTCGACGATGTCCTCGTCCTTGCATTCGAACTGGCCCGGCCGCTCGGCCTTCCACTCGGCATTGTCGGAAATGGCTTTCGCCGCTTCCTTGCCGGCAATCAGGTCCTTGATCTGCACGATGCCCTGCTCGCGCTCCTGCGTGCCCTCGATGATCACCGCGGGCGCGTTGCGCTTGTCGGCATAGGCCACCTGCTTGCCGAAATTCTTGGTGTTGCCCATGAACATCTCAGCCCGGATCCCCGCCCGGCGCAGCCGCGAGGTGATCTCCTGGTAGCGCGCCGTCTGCTCGCGATCCATCACCAGCACCACGACAGGCCCGACCGGCTCGGCGGCACTGAGATTGCCGGTGAGCTTCAGCGCATGAGCGAGGCGGGAAACGCCGATCGAGCAGCCCGTCGCAGGGACGGGCTCGCTGCGGAAGCGCGAGACGAGGCCGTCATAGCGACCACCGCTGCCCACGGCGCCGAAGATCACTTCCTGGCCCTTCTCGTTGGTCACCGGGAAGGTGAGCACAACTTCGAAGACCGGGCCGGTATAGTATTCGAGACCGCGCACGATGGAGGGATCGATCTCGATCCGATCCTGACCATAGCCAGCGGCTCGGAACAGTGCCTCCATCACCCGCAGTTCGCCGACGCCTTCATTCTCTTCGGGCGCCTTGCCCGCAATGAAATCGAGCACAACCTGCTGCTGGGCGGCCGACAGTCCGGCGCCTTTGGTGAAATCGCCGCTCTCGTCCTTGCGGCCTTCGCCGAGCAATAGCCTGACCCCGTCGGTGCCGAACTTGTCGAGCTTGTCGATGGCGCGCAGCACCGCGAGCTTCTGCTCGTACTCGTGCACGTCGGCGCTCTCGAGCACGCCGTCCAGCACCTTGCGATTGTTGACCTTGACGACGTACTTCCCCGTCAGGCCCAGCGCGTCCATGACATCGGCGAGCATCATGCACATCTCGGCATCGGCCTCGGGCCCCGCCGCGCCGACCGTATCCGCATCGAACTGCATGAACTGGCGGAACCGCCCCGGTCCCGGCTTCTCGTTGCGGAACACATAGCCCGCCCGATAGCTGCGATAGGGCTTGGCGAGCTTGTCGAAATTCTCGGCAAAATGCCGGGCCAGCGGCGCCGTCAAATCGTAGCGGAGGCTCATCCACTGCTCGTCGTCGTCCTGCAGCGAGAACACGCCGGCGTTCGGCCGGTCGGTGTCGGGCAGGAACTTGCCGAGCGTGTCGGTATATTCGAGCAGCGGCGTCTCCACCGGATCGAACCCATAGCGCTCGTACACCGCGCGAATCTTCGCAGTCATGGCGTTGACGGCGGAAATATCGACCGGCAAACGGTCCTCGAAGCCGCGCGGCAGCCGCGGCGCGATGAGCTTCTTCTTGTCGGTCATGGTGTTTGCTGTTCGGAGCCCGGAATCTGAGGCTGGTTCCTAACGGAAAGCCCCCGTCGACTCAAGGAACGGACCTGTGTCTTTCCGGCAACAGTAACATCCGTGGTGCGGCAGGCTGTCGCATCGGGGGTTGGCATTGGTTTCGAGTCGGCGTACCAACCGCGTCGTTCAACGCCAACCAAAGAGGAGGCGACGCATGATTCATTCGATGTTCGTCTCCGGTCCTGGCGTTCTCCCAGCTGGTTGCTATCGCGCCTAATTCGCGCCGACCCCTCCCCGGGGTCCTTCCCACCAGCTCTTTCTAGCCTCGACTGAACGTCAGCAACCGGCATCGCCATTCGGCGTCTTCGCGCGTCCGGATTCCGTCGCCACCACCATTGTCTCTCAACCAGAGGACCGGGCCGCATTGCGCCCGGATGAGATCATGACTCTCGAACTCCAGACCCGTGCCCCGGCACGTACTCACCGCGCTCCGGCGCACACCCATGTCGGCGTCGCAGGCGCGCTGGTTTCAGCTGCCGTCACGATGCTTGCCAACGCCCAGCTGGCCCGCGCGGCGAGACGCTACAAGTCTCGCGGTTCGCCACCTGTGCCAAGCCATCTCCGTCGCGATCTCGGGCTGATGCCCGAGGTGATGGAGCCGAAAAGCCACTGGGACTACCGATAAGCGATCGGCTGCGGACTTGGGGTTCGCAGCCAACCGCTCCGGCCGTCCCTCTGCTTTCACCAGAGGACCGGGCTTCGGCCCGGACGAGCCAAATGGTTCTCATTGTCAGGGACCGCGCCACTGCGCGCATCCTCTCCACGCCCGGGCTTGACCTCGGGCAACTCGGCCTCGTCGGGCGCCTGCGTCTGTTCATCGCCCGGCGTCGTGCCGACGCGATGCTGCGTCGCGTCCTCCGGCCCTATCGCCGGGGCAGCGCAGCCCCGCTGTCGCCCCACCTGCTGAGGGATATCGGGCTCCCGCCCGATTTCCGGATGTAGGCGGCAAGAACTGGGGTCGGCGAGAGCCGGCCCCACCAGTTTCAATTCATCAATCAGGGAGCCGGCGCGAACCCCGCGTCCGGACACGCAATGTTCTTACTCAAATTTCCCGGCGGCAGACGCCGGAATGCCGCGGTCGACGAACCGCTTCCGCCTCGGGAGCGACGAAACGACGAGATGCCGCCCGGCAACATCGCCGGCCTCGAACTGCTGGTGCTGTTCCTGAGCCGTCAACAGCAAAGCCGCTATTGAGGGAGCCGGCGCAACTACGCCGGACGAAACCAATGTTCTTTCCACGCAAACCCGGCCTCCGCCGCAGCGCGCAAAAGCCCCGGGACCCGGCCCGTGCGGCCCACGCGTCTGACGAGTTGCGTCCGAGGCTCAACCTGAGCAAGCTCGAGCTTCTGGCACTGCTGCTGATCAGGCAGTGATCCTTCGGTGGTCGCCTTCTCCCCTTGTGGGAGAAGGTGCCCGAAGGGCGGATGAGGGGTTGTCTCCGCGCACTCCGTCGCTCGTCGCCTTCGCTCCGATCGTGCAACCTGCGGTTGCGGACCCCTCGTCCGGCCTGTCGGCCACCTTCTCCCACAAGGGGAGAAGGTGATGGAGCCGATGGTCCCCTAAGGCCGCTTCAGCGCCTTACGCTCCGCCGCGGCTTCCGCCCGGCAAAAGCACCCATCCACATGATCGTTCACCAGCCCCATCGCCTGCATGAACGCGTAGCTCGTCGTCGGCCCCACGAACGAGAACCCGCGCTTCCGCAGATCCTTGCTCATCGCCTTCGACGCCTCCGTCTCCGCCGGAATGCTTCCCGCAAAGATCGGCCCCTTCACCGGCTCCGGCTCGAACCGCCAGACATAGGCCGCCAGCGAGCCGAACTCGCGCCGGATCTCCAGCGTCCGCTTGGCATTGTTGATGGTCGAGGCAATCTTGCCCCGATGCCGGATGATGCCGGCATCCCCGAGCAGCCGTTCGATGTCGGCCTCCCCCATCGCCGCCACCTTCTCGATGTCGAAGCCATGGAATGCCGCGCGGAAGTTCTCGCGCTTCCTGAGGATGGTGATCCAGGCCAGCCCCGACTGGAATCCCTCGAGGCAGAGCTTCTCGAACAGCCGCGTATCGTCCGTCACCGGCCGCCCCCATTCGCGGTCGTGATAGTGCTGGTAGAGCGGGTCGCTCCCGGCCCAGCCGCAGCGGCTCACCTCGGTCGGCGTTGACATGGTTAACTCCCGGTAAATAGATGTGGCCATCGGCGAATCGGCTGGGGGGCCACGCCAATGATCCTGCCGCAAGACCTCAAGGCGCTCGTCGTCGACGACAATGCGTATGCGCGCTCCGCCGTTGCCGCAACCCTGCGCAAGCTCGGCCTCGTCGCTATCGATGAACTCGCCGGCGCCGCCCCGGCCGTGGGCGCTATCCAGGCAACGCGCTACGATATCGTGTTCATGGATTGGTACATGCCGGAAATGAATGGCGCGGCGCTGCTCGAGGTCATCCGGGATCCGCGCTTTTCCGCCAACGGGCAGGTGCCCGTGGTGATGATCACCGCCTATCCCAACCGCGAGACCATCGCCCGCGCCCGGGAATTGGGCGCCAGCGAAGTCCTCACCAAACCCTTCAGCCTTGCCCATGCCGCCGCCGCGCTTGGTCGCTTGTTGCCCGACGGCTGGCAGATCCCGGAAGAGCCGGATGCGGGGCGGATACTGCTGTAGGGCAGGGCGCGCGCCACGAAGGCAACGTAACCCTTGACCGTGCATAACCGAAACGTTATAGAACATTCAGGTTATGCAAAGTGGAGTCCCATCATGCCGACGCCCGTGAACGTCACCCACCCGACCGACCGCGCCGTCACCGTCACGCGCAGCTTCGATGCTCCGGCCGACCTGGTATTCGCCTGCCACACGCAGCCCCAGCTGGTACAGAAATGGATGATCGGCTCGCCCGGCTGGAGCATGCCGGTCTGCGAGATCGACCTCAAGGTCGGCGGTACCTACCGCTACATCTGGCGCAACGACACCGATGCCTCCGAATTCGGCTTCACCGGCCGCTACCGCGAGATCATCGTGCCCGGGCGCCTGGTCCACACCGAGAGCATGATCGGCCAGCCGGGTGAGGCGCTGGTCACCACCACGTTCCAGCAAACCGGCAACCGCACCACCCTCAGCATCACCATGAGCTTCGAGTCGCGAACCATGCGCGACCAGGTCCTCGCGACCGGCATGACCGACGGCATGGCGTTGAGCTACGACCAGCTCGATGACCTGCTGGCCGAGAAGGTGGCATAGTCGGTCCAAAAAGCCCCGTGCGGGAAGAGCGCCCCCACCCCCGTGGGGGGGGATCTTCGGAACTCGATCGACGACCAGGCTCCGGCCCACCGTCATCTAGAACTCCGCCCCTGCCAACCCTCCCTTAACCATCCCGCTTCACCGGCCATTCGGCATTCTCGTCAATACTTCGCCGCGCTCGATCTGCCTCGGGCGTTGCATTCGTAACGAAGAGTATGTGCCATGCTGCGTTCGTCCCGGGCGGTGCTCGCCGCCGCTGCCTGCCTCGTTTCCTTCTCGTTGTTCGCCGATGCTGCCCATGCCGCGCAGGGCTTCTTCATGTTCGATCCGCCGCCCGGCATGTCGCTGAGCAATGGCAAGCCGCGCCACGGGCTGCAGCTGAAGAGCAACAAGGTCCGCCTCGCGCCGCAGTTCCGCCGCCAGGTCGTTGCCTACAAATCCAACCAGAAAGCCGGCACCATCATCGTCAATACCGGCGAGAAGCACCTCTATCTGGTGCTCGGCAACGGCAAGGCGCTGCGCTACGGCATCGGCACGGCCAAATCTGGCTTCGAGTGGAGCGGCACGCACCGCGTTTCCAACAAGCGCGAATGGCCAGGCTGGACCCCGCCCGCCGAGATGAAGAAGCGCCGCCCCGAGCTGCCCGACTACATGCCCGGCGGCATCAACAACCCGCTCGGCGCCCGCGCCATCTATATCGGCTCGACGCTCTACCGCATCCACGGCACCAACGAGCCCTGGACCATCGGCCAGGACGTGTCCTCGGGCTGCATCCGCATGGTCAATGATGATGTCGAGGACCTATACGCCCGAGTCAAAATTGGCGCGAAGGTGATTGTTCTTTAGTTAGGATTTTCAGCGACACTGACGCCGGAATTCTGGGGGTTTTCCGGCGCCATGCGCGGCATTTTCAAGCTTCTGAACCGGTTCCGCGCCGACGAGCGCGGCGTTTTCGCCGTCATCTTCGGCCTCATGGCCATTGTCCTTGTCGCCATGGCGGGCGCCGTGGTGGATTACACCTCGCTGGAAGCGGCCCGCGCCAAGGCGCAGATCGCGTTCGATTCCGCCGCTCTCGGACTTGCCCCCAAGATCCATGACGATACTGAAGAGGAGCTTCGCGTCCAGGCGCAGGACCTGGTCGTCGAACGTCTGAACGATGACAGCCTGACCGTCACGGTCGACGTCGCCGATGCCACCACCGCCACCGGCACCCTGGAGCTCAGGGGTACGCTCACCGTCCCCATGGCCTTCGTCCAGTTGGTCGGCATTTCCAGCATGACCACCAGCGTCAAGTCCGAGGCGACGCGTGGCTCGATCAATCTCGAAGTCGCCGTGGCGCTCGACACCACCGGCTCGATGGGCACGACCGGTATCACTCAGTTGCAGACCGCGCTGGGGACGCTGATCCCGCTCGTGGTCAAGGACGTGCAGACGCCGACGTACTCCAAGATGGCGCTAGTTCCCTTTTCCACCGCAGTCAGCGTCGGCGCCGCCTATGCGGTTGAGGCGCGGGGCAGCATCATCGGCTCGACGGCCGTCACGGCAGCGGATTGGAAAAACGGCGCGTCGAAGTCGATCACCGGCATCACCAAGGCCAATCCGGGCGTCGTCACGACCTCCGTCGACCACGGCTTCTCGAGCGGTGACTACGTCTACATTTCTGGCGTCGTCGGCATGACGCAGGTCAACGGCAAGATATACAAAGTCGTCCCGATCACCGGGCAGACAAAGAAGTTTTCCTTGCAGACTGTCTCTGGATCAAACGTAAACACCAGTGGTGGCTCATACTCGACCTACACCAGCGGCGGCACCGTACAACGGTGCCATAACGCCACGTGCGACATCGCGGTAACGTCGGCTGCCCACGGACACGCGACAAGTGACTATGTCGTATTCACCGGTGTCGCTGGAATGACGCAGTTGAATTTCAACAAGTCGACAAATTCGCGAATTTTCCAGGTGACGAAACTGACGAACGACATGTTCATCATCAACAGCTCACCGCTCGGGGTATGGGGCGGCACCACGTTCAGCGCTTACACGTCAGGCGGCGCGTCGTTCTGCATGAAGTATGGCTGCTCGTACTACCGGCTGGGCGCAAGCCGAACCTATGTGCCCACGGCCAGTTGCGTCACCGAGCGCAGCACGAACAGCTTCATTGATACCGCTCCGAGCACGACGCCGCTCGCGATCCACTACACCGATACGGGTACCTGTGGCAGCGCCGCCAAGATGCAGCCGCTGACGTCCGACAAGAGCAAGCTGGAGGCATACACGGTGGCCAATGCGCTCCTGCCGAGCGGCTCGACTGCGGGACAGATCGGCAGTGCCTGGGCCTGGTACCTGGTTTCGCCGCACTTCGCCGAGTTGTTCGATGACGCGGCGGACGTGGTGGGAGGAGATTTCGAGTCCAAGCCCGCCGCTTACGATGCGCCCAACACGCTCAAGATCGTCATCATCATGACCGACGGCCTTTACAATACTGAGTATTGCAAGGGTGTGAACCCCAGCTACTCCGGTTGCACTGCACCGAACGGGACCACCGGGATCATGGCGGGCCCTATGGGGCAGGCGGAGGACCTCTGCCACAACATGAAGGAGGAGGACATCGTGGTTTACACCGTGGGCTTCAACCTCCCCGCGACGGGTGATGAGGTGGACATGCTCACCGCCTGCGCCAGCGATCCTTCCAAGGCATACAGCGCGGACGGCGGCGATGAACTGAATAATGCCTTCAGGAAGATCGGCGAGAACATTTCCGACCTTCGCCTATCGCAGTAGCCTTCAGCCCTGCAGCACGAACCGCTTGCCGCCCGGGAAGGCGGCGAGCGCGGCGCGCTGCTCCGCCTCGGTCAGCCCTTCGAAGCTGACAATCATCGGCAGCTCTGGGGCGGTGATCGGGGCGATCGGGTTGGTGGGGCGCAGGCGCACGTCGTTCGACGCCGCCAACCAGAGCTTGGCCCTGCGGCTGGCAGCCGGTGAGGTCAGTCTAAAGCTGCGGCGTTCCATCTGGAATACTCCGTCTACGCGTGGCACTTCAATAACGTCCGGATAGTAGGGCAGGTTGCGGCGGTTCCGGGTCATTTTGCGGTCAAATCCGCGTCAGTTCGAACTTCTGGCACAAGGCGCCCTTGCAGCCGTTGATGGTAATGGTGTTGCCGTCGACCAGCGTCAGCGTGCCCTTCACCACTTCGCCCATGTACTCCGCGCTGCCGCGCCACTTGTTCTCGAGCGCCCGCTTGGCGCCCTTCAGCACATACGAGTTGAGATAGCTGAGGTTCTCGGCGGTGCGCGCATCGTCGCGCAGCCACACCAACCTCGCGCACACCTCGGTGCCGTCGCCGCACAACGTCACCTCGAAGCGCGACTCGCCGGTAACCGTCTGCCAGGTGCCCGCCGGCGACTGCGCAGCGAAGGCCGGCGCGATCGACAGCGCGGCGGCGACGATGGTGGTGGCGAAGAACTTGAGCGTGTTGGACATGCGAGCCCCGGGCGACATGGTGAATGGAGTGTTGCACCCTGTTTGCCGCCCGGCGCTTGAACCTGCCTCCAACGCGCCGTTCAGAACCGGTTCATCGCGGGGGCAATCCCGAGGCCGATCTGTGACCGCACGAGGGCCATTCGCTCCTCGATCGGCCCCGGCGGCACCCGCACCAGCTCGAACCCGAACCGCTCGTACGCCGCGATATGGAACCGCTCGAACCGCCGCGAATCCTCCAAACTGATCCGCCGCGCCTCCGTCCTGGTGATGAACCCGAGCAGCTCGACGAACAGCACCCGCCGCTCGAACTGCCCCGCAGCGACCATCGAGCCTATTGATTCGACGAGCATTTCCGGCACCGGATGGCCTAGGTATTCCGCCAGCGCCAGCGTGCAGATCAGCGACCGGTCCGATACCCGCACCGCCCCAACCGCTGGCCTCGCCGCCCGCTGCAGCTGCAGCCGCGCAATCTGCTCGATGAACGCCGGTCCCTTCCAGGCCTCGCCCTCGCCGCGGCCGTGTTCCAACGCGATCACATCGGTTGCGGCCTCTTCGACCACATCGATCCCATCGACCTCAAGTGCCCGTAGAATAACGGTTTTTCCGGCGCCCGGGGCACCGGTCAGGATGAATTCGCGGGCCATTGGCACGCTCCATGTCAGGGCCACGCTAGACCCGGATGGGCCAGCGTTCGGTCAGTTCGGTGGGGGATTTTTGCTTGGTGCCGGAGCCAGTGCGGGAGTGGTACCGCCTCCCCGGATCGAACGGGGGACCTCTAGATCCACAATCTAGCGCTCTAACCAACTGAGCTAAGGCGGCCCGGCAAGCGCGGCGGACCATAGTTTCACTTCTTGCCGCTGGCAAGCGCCGATTTGGCCCTGTTTTCACTGCCTGTTGACGGAGCCCGGCTTAACCATCGGGACCGAATGCCAGCCCCTTATGTCCGGGCGATATAGACCCCGTCAAAGCCCCGGGATATTTAGAGAAGATTAAATTCCGAGTTCGCTTTGTGTCGAATTGGCACGAGGCAGGAAAAGAGTAATGCGTGCGCGCTGAGTGGATCAAATCGCCGACGGCCCGGCTGGTGCTGCTGCACTGGGCTGATGCGCGCCCCGCCTGGCTGTGGTCGCAGGACGGCGAAACCCTGCTCTGGCGCAACGACGCGGCACGCTACTTCCACGGCAAGATCAAGAAGCACGGGCTGAAACTCGCGCCCGAAGCCGTGCCGATCAAGGGCCAGATCGCCCGGCTCATCCGCCTCGGCTCGATGGGCCGCGCCAGCCTCAGCCGCATCCAGTTCCTCGCCGGCGAGCGCCCGATCTCCACCACCTGCACCTGCACCCCGCTCGAACTGGAGAGCGGGGACACGGGCCTCCTCATCGTTGGCGTCGATCCGATCGAACCCGAACTGCTCGAGGCGAACGACTCGATGCAGGTCGACGCGCTGACCGCGGGCCTCTTGCCTCCTGGCACCGAATTCCTGCTGATCAGCGAGGACAGCCAGATCACCGGCGGCAGCCGCTACGCTCTCGAGCATTTCGGCCCGATCATCGAGAGCGAGGGCCTGCCGCACGAGGCCGAAAGCGCCGATGTCGAACTGGCCGGCGAAGCGCTGCAGCTGACGCGCTTCAAGGCCAGCCCGCACGACGCCATGCTGCTGCTGTTCGAGCGCCCTGCCGATGCGGCGCCTGCGCGAGCCATCGCCGACGTCCGGGCGGAGGAGGGCGTTATCGACCGCGAGGACGCGCCTGCCGCGCCACCCACCATAGAGCCCGAATCCGAGCCGCTGCTGCCCCTGGGCCTGCCGCCGGCCGAACATGCCGACGACGAGCCGGTGGTCGCCGAGGAAGACAATTGGGTCGAGCCGATTCCCGCGGCCCCCGAAGCACCGGGCACGCTCGCCTCGCTTTTCGACCGCCTGGCGGACGACAGCGGCCTCTATACCGCCCTCAACCCTGCCGACGATCACTTCGAGGGGCCGCCGCCGGAGCCGGTCGAAGCGCCACTGGTTCCCGAGCCGATCGTGGAACCCGAGCCTGTCGAGCCCGAACCGGTTGCCGCGCCCGCGGAGCCCGTCGCGGAGCCTATTGAGGTTGTCGCCGAAGCGCTCGAGCCAGAGCCCGTTGCCGAGGCACCCAAGCCTGTCGAAGCCCCCGAGCCCGATGTCATCGGCGCGCTGATCGATTTTGCCGACGACGATGAAGACGAGCCGGAGCCGGTCGAGGCCACCGTCTGGCGCGTCATCGGCCGTGGCTTCGCCGCGTTGACGCCAGATCTCCCGGCCGAGGAAGAGCCGGTCGAGGACGCGCCGATCCCGGACGCCGAGACCGTCGAGCGCGTCTCGCGCTACAATTTCGACGAGCTGAGCCGCATCCTCACCGATCGCGTCAGCGCCCAGTCGCCGGCGCAGCCCGAGGAGACGGCGCCGCCGACGGCCGCCAACGATGGCGCGCTGATCAATCTCACCGGCGAGACCTTTATCCTCAACCGGCTGCCGCTCGGCATCCTGGTGTTCCGCGATCAGCAGGTGCTGTTCGCCAACCGTGCGCTCACCGATCTCACGGGCTATGAGTCGATCGAGAGCCTGCGGGCCGCCGGCCTAACCGCCATCTTCCCATCAGAGGACAGCGCCGTGTCGGGCCCGGTGACGCAGCTGGTACGCCGCGACGGCTCGCTGGCCACCGTCAACGCGCGGCTGCAGTCGATCACCTGGCATGGCCGCCCGGCGCTGATGCTGTCGGCCGGCGTCGCCGAGAACCGTATCGGCCACGAAGCCGCCGTCCGCACCTTCGCCGAACTCGCCGCCGAAACCACCGATGACGGCTTCCTGGCCGCCGACCGGTCCGGCATGGTCACCTCGGTGTCGCTCAACGGCCGCATCGTCATCGGCCATATCGAGGAAGATATCGTCGGCAAGCCGCTCGCCAGCTTCGTCGAACCATCCGAACTCGGCGAGCTGAAGCGTTTCCTCGAGCGTCCGGCCCGTTTCGCCGAGACGTCGCGCCCGGCGATCGTGCTGACCGGCTCGGTGCCCAACACCCGCATCACGCTCTTCGCCGAAGGCCAGGCGGGGATCGTCGCCGGCTACTACGCCTTCCTCAGGAAGACCGTGACCTGGGCCGCGCCGACCCCCGTCACCCCGCCGGTGCCCGACGAGGTCGAACCCTCGATGCTCACCCGCATCAGCCGTGGCGTACGCCGGCCGCTCAACACCGTCATCGGCTTTGCCGACCTGATCCGCTCGGCCGCGTTCGGCTCGATCGAGAACCAGCGCTATCTGGAATACGCGCAGGACATCAAGACCGCCGGGCAGGAGATCGCCACCCTCTTCGACGAACTCGATGACTATGCCCGGCTGCGCGAAGGCCGCTATCCGGCGACCGCCACCGATATCGATCTTGCGGCGCTGCTTGAAAGCTGCCTGATGCGCGTCCGCGGCCAGGCCGGCGAGGCGCGTGTCCTGGTGCGGAGCGCCGTCTCCGAAAGCCTGCCGCGCATCTCCGCCGACACTGCCTCGCTCACCCAGGCCATCCTCAACCTCTTGGCCAGCGCCATCGACCAGACCCCCATTGGCGGCTCGGTCATCCTGTCGGCGCAGCGCGAGGACGATGGTGCGGTGATCGTCAACGTTCGCGATGGCGGCGAGGCCCGCCGCGACCTCGGCGAGCGCTTCGTGGTGTTCCGCGACGGCATCGGCAAGGATGGCGAAACCCTCCAGCCGGTGCGTTCCAGCGTCGGCCTGGCGCTCACCCGCTCGCTGCTGGCGGTCAACGCCCTGTCGCTCTCCGTCGATCCGGCGGTCGGCGTCGGCACCATGTTCTCGCTGCTGATCCCGGCGGATCTGGTTCGCGAGGCCGGGGCGTGAAGCGGGAGATCCGGCTTCTTGGCGCTATCGCGATCCGCCCCGCCATCCTGGCGCTGATACCCGAGTTCGAAGCTGCCACCGGACTGACGGTCGCGGCGAAGTGGGAGCTCAATCCGGTGGTCAAGAAGCAGATCGAAGCCGGGGAACCCTTCGATCTCGTCATCATCAATCCGAACCTGGTTCAGGATCTGGCCGACCTCGGCAAGGTCGAAGCGGGAAGCCAGGCCGCATTTGGTCGAACAGCCATGGGCCTCGCAGCCAAAGCGGGCAGCCAGCCGCTCGATATTGGGTCGGTGGACGCATTCGCACAGGCGTTGAAGAGCGCCCGATCAATCGCCTACGCCAGCGAAGGAACCAGCGGGGCATACTTCTCCGCCTTGCTGGAGCGCCTGGGGTTGGCGGATGAGGTGAAGCCCAAGCTGGTGGCCACAGAGGGCGGGCATACCGCGACTGCCGTAGCGCGGGGCGAGGCCGAGTTTGCGGTTGTCCCCGTGACGTCGATCCTCGCCGCCGCTCCCGAGGTCGTGCTTGTCGGTCGGTTTCCCTCGCAACTCCAAAGCTACATCGACTTCGCCATTGGCATCAGCGCCAAGGCAGGGGATGCAAGCGCTGCGCAGTTGCTGTCGAAATTCCTGTTGTCGCCGGCATCGGACGATGTCCTCGCGGCTGCCGGTCTCGAGCGTCGTTAGCCGTTCACGATCCGGTTTGTTGACTTCCCCGGTCAGAAAAAGCAAAACGCGCCCGAGCGGGAGCTCCCGCGATCGGGATTTAACGATGACTTTGATTTCGCGTTTCGGCACCGCACTCATTCTCACGCTGGCTGTAGGTGCCACGCAGCCCGTCCTGGCGCAGAGCGGCGAGGTCAATGTCTACTCCTACCGTGAGCCCGGCCTGATCCAGCCGCTGCTCGACAAGTTCACCGCCGAAACCGGCATCAAGACCAACGTGCTGTTCGCCGGCGACGGCCTGCTCGAACGCGTCCAGGCCGAGGGCGAGCTGTCGCCCGCCGACGTGGTGCTGACCGTCGATATCGGCAATCTCGCCAACGCCAAGGATTTCGGCATCACCCAGGCGATCCCGGCCGAGGCGCAGGCCCGTGTCCCCGCCGCCTACCAGGATCCGGATGGCCAGTGGATCGCCCTGTCGCTGCGAGCACGCGTCTTCTATGCCAGCAAGGATCGCGTCCCCGAGACGGCGCTGACCTACGAGGATATCGCCAAGCCCGAGTGGAAAGGGCGCCTCTGCACCCGCTCCGGCCAGCACGTCTACAATATCGGGCTGATCGCCACCCGCATCTCGCACTGGGGCGTCGACAAGACCCGCGACTGGCTCACCAAGGTGCGCGACAACCTCAATGGCCCGGTCTCCGGCGCCGACCGCGATCAGGTGAAAAAGATCCTCGATGGCAGCTGCGACCTCGCTATCGGCAACACCTATTACATGGGCCTGATGCTCAACAACGACGCCGAGCCCGAGCAGAAGACCTGGGCCGCCGCCGCCCGCATCATCTACCCCGATCCCGATGGCGACGGCACGCAGGTGAACGTCTCGGGCGCAGTGATCGCCAAGTACGCGCCCAACCAGGCCAACGCCCAGAAGCTGGTCGAATTCCTGCTGTCGGACGAAGCCCAGCACCTCTATGCCAGCGGCAACTACGAATTCCCCGTGGTCGCCGGCGTCGCCCCGTCCGATCTCGTCGCGAGCTGGGGCGAACTCAAGGCCGACAAGACCCCGCTCACCGAGATCGCCGCCCACCGCAAGGAAGCCAGCGCCCTCGTCGACGAACTCCGCTTCGACGAAGGCCCGCAGAACTAGCGCGGACACGTTGCCGCAGCGACCCACGCCGCCGGCAACCCCGAAACCGGCGGCTCTGCTGGCGACTCCAGCGCCGCCCTGGAACCGTTCTAAAAGACGGTCACAAACCGGCAACAATCTGTCGCGCCGGATTGTTGACTTTACGTGTCAGAATTCGTGTTTGCCCCTGTCACCGGCGCCTCACGGGCGCCGATCACAGGAGATTCTGATGACCATGACGATGCGACTGTCGGCTACGCTGCTTGGCGCCGCGATGATTGCCGGCACCGCCGCGCCGAGCTTTGCCCAGAGCGGCGAAGTCAATATCTACAGCTACCGCGAGCCCGGTCTGATCCAGCCGCTGCTCGACGAATTCTCCGCCGCCACCGGCGTCAAGGCCACCGTGCTCTACGCCGGTGACGGCCTGCTCGAGCGCGTCGCCGCCGAAGGCGAACTGTCGCCGGTCGACGTCGTGCTCACCGTTGATATCGGCAACCTCGTCGGCGCCAAGACGCAGGGCCTGACCCAACCGATCACCACCCCGGCGCTGACCGAACGCCTGTCGCCGGAGTTCCGCGACGCCGACGGCCACTGGGCCGCGCTGTCGCTGCGCGCCCGGGTCTTCTACGTCAGCAAGGACCGCGTCGAGGCCACCGCGCTGACCTATGAGGACATTGCCAAGCCCGAGTGGAAGGGCCGCCTTTGCACCCGTCCGGGCGACCACGCCTACAATATCGGCCTTGTTGCCAACCGCATCGCCGCCTGGGGCGAGGACAAGACCCGAATTTGGCTGACCGCCGTGCGCGACAACATGTCGGCTCCGCCGGCCGGCAACGACCGCGCTCAGGTCAAGGCCATCCTCGAGGGTTCGTGCGATCTCGCCATCGCCAACACCTACTATATGGGCCTGATGCTCACCAACGACGCCGAGCCCGAGCAGAAGGACTGGGCCGCCTCCGCCCGCATCGTCTATCCGGACGCCGAGACTGACGGCACCCAGGTGAACGCCGCCGGCGCCTTTATCGCCAAATACGCGCCGAACGCCGACAACGCCAACAAGCTGATCGAATTCCTGCTCTCCGACGAGGCGCAGCAGCTTTACGCAGATGCCAACTACGAGTATCCGGCGGTAACGAGCGTCAAGCCGGCTGAACTGACCCAGAGCTGGGGCACACTCAAGCCCTCGAAGGTCTCTCTCACAGCCACTGCCGATTTCCGCGACGAAGCGGCGGCGCTGGTCGATGAGCTGAAATTCAACGAAGGTGCGCAGAACTAACTAGAGGCGGAGGCTGAGCATCAGCCGAACGACTGCAGCACCGATGAGATCCGGAACCGGCGAGGGCAAGCTCCCGCCGGTTTCGGCCATTGTGCTGCTGGCCCTGATGGGCCTGCCGATCCTCTGGCTGGCCATCGCCGCGCTCGACACCACCGGCGCGGGCGGCCTCGCCGCCGCCATGCTGCCGACGGCCTTGCGCGAAACCGCGACGCTGATGGCCTGGGTCGGCGCCATCACCGGTGTCCTCGGCCTCGTCTCGGCTTGGCTGGTGACACATTTCGATTTCCCCGGCCGCCGCATCTTCGAGTGGGCGCTGGTGCTGCCGTTGGCCATCCCGACCTATCTGGCGGCTTATTCCTACGTCGAGTTCCTCGATTTCACCGGCCCGATCCAACAGGCGCTGCGCGCCGTCATCGGCGGCGAAACCATCAAGGATTACTGGTTCCCCCAGATCAAAAGCCCCACGGGCGCCGCTTTCGTCCTCTCGATGGTGCTCTATCCCTACGTCTACGCCTCCTGCCGCGCCTTCTTCGTCATGCAGTCGGGCTCCATCTCCGCCGCCGCGCGCACGCTGGGAGCAGGGGGCTTTCGCGCCTTCTTCTCCGTCACCCTGCCGCTGAGCCGCCCCGCCCTCGTCGTCGGCATCACCCTCGCCATGATGGAGGTGGTGAACGACCTCGGCGCCGTGCAGTATTTCGGTGTCAACAGCCTCACCGCGGTGATCTACTCCACCTGGATCAACCGCTCGAACTTCGGCGGCGCCGCACAACTGGCGGTGATGATCGTCCTGATCATCGGCCTGCTGATCCTCCTCGAACAATGGGCCCGCCGCGATCGCGTCTACGCGCTGCATCGCGACAGCCGCGTCGCCCCGCCGCGCGAGCAACTGGTCGGCGCCGAGCGCGCCCTCGCCGTCGGCTTCTGCAGCATCCTGCTGCTGCTCGGCTTCGGTGTGCCGGTGGGCGAGCTGCTGGTGCTCGCCCTGCGCAATCTCGGCCCCGACGCCTTCGGCCTCACAGTCAACGCCGGCCTCACCACCATCACCCTCGCCGCGCTGGGCGCGCTGATCACCGTCGCCATCGGCCTCACCGCCGCCCGCATCGGCAAGTCGCGCGCCGCGCACGGCATCATCCGTATCGCCACCCTTGGCTACGCCATCCCGGGCACCGTCCTAGCGCTTGGCCTGCTGCAGCCGCTCGGCCAGGCCGACCTGTGGTTCAACCGCCTGACCATGGCGCTGGCCGATTGGCGCCCCGGCCTGATCCTCTCCGGCTCCGTCGCCGCGCTGCTCTATGTCTACGCCATCCGCTTCCTCGCCGTGTCGCACTCCACCATCGATGCAGCGATGAAGAAGCGCGGCGACACCATGCTCGATGCCGGTCGCGTCCTCGGCGTCACCGGCTGGCGACTGTTGTTGCGCGTCGATCTGCCGACCCTCTCGCCGGCTCTGCTGACGGCGGCGACACTGGTCTTCGTCGAGATCGTCAAGGAACTGCCGGCGACGCTGTTGCTGCGTCCGCTCGGCGTCGAAACACTGGCGACTGTGGTCTACGCCCGCGCCAATGTCAGCCTATTTACCGAAGCGGCGCTTCCGGCGCTGACGATCGTCTTGGTGGGTCTGGTGCCCGTCATTCTTTCCACCCGCTTCAGCGATCGGCGCTGATCCGATACATTGGAAATTAACCTCTCATTGACTAAGCATTAGCCGGTTGGGTCTTTCCTTCATTTGATCGGTTCTTGGGGCGCCGGGGCATGAGAGATTTCGTCCTCACGCGGCTCGCGGTTTTCGTCGGGGCAGTTGTCGGTGCGGCCGTCGTGCTGTTCCTGCTCCTCGACGTCCTCCCGGACGCGGGTGGTGTCGATCGTCCCGTCTGGGCGCGGTTCCTCGGCCTCTTCATCGGCTACACCGGCAGCGGCCCTAACGGCTTCGGCGAACGCCTTGCAGTGACATTGCCGCTGGTGCTGCTGGCGCTGCTGGTCGCCGGGGCCTTCGGCATTGGGCTCGGCCTCGCCGCCGGCCGCTATCGCGGTACGCTCGTCGATCGCCTGGTGCGCGCGCTGTCGGCCGTCCTCACGCTCGTGCCGCCATTCTGGCTCGGCATGTTGCTGGCGCTGATCTTCGCTGGCCTGCTCCGCCTGCTGCCCGCCAGCGGTTTCGTGCCCTGGGGCAACAGCATCTCCGGCGCACTCGCCTCGCTGCTGCTGCCGGCCCTCGCGCTCGGTCTGCCCTATGCCGGCCAGCTGGCGCTGCGCGTTCGCCGCGATCTCGCTGATACGCCGCCCGCCGATATCCTCCGCCTCCGCGCCAGTGGCGTTCCCGAGCGGCAGGCCACCTGGCAGATCGGGCTCGCCCGAGCGCTGCCCGAGTTCCCGGAAATCCTCGGCCGCACCTTTGGCGCGCTGCTGATCGGCGCGGCGCTGATCGAGAGTGTGTTCTACCTGCCGGGTCTCGGCCGCCAGATCCTCGGCGCCGCCGAGCAGCACGACCTCGCGCTTCTGCGTGGTGCGCTGTTCCTGCTGATCCTCGTCGCCGCCTCCGGCATGCTGCTGTTCGCGTTGCTGCGCGTGCTCGTCGATCCCGCACTTCGCCCCGCGGTGCGGCAATGACAGCCGAAGCTGCACCCTCTGCGCGCCGCGGCGTCAATCTGAGCGTCGTCCTCGGTGGGGCGCTGGCGGTAGTCATCGCGACCCTCGCGCTGGTCTCCCTCGCCTGGACCCCGCACGGCTCGGCCTTGCTGGCACCACTCGCCGAGCCCGATGCGGTGCACTGGATCGGCACCGACGCCGCCGGCCGCGACGGCGCGTCCGTCCTCATGGCCGCAACGCTCGCAACGCTCCTACTCGCCTGGTTCGCCACCCTCGTCAGCCTGCTCGTCGGCGTGCCCATCGGCGCCGCATTGGCGCTGTTGCGCGGCCCCGCCACCTTCATCGCCCATGCCATCGCCATGCTGCCGCCAGCCCTCTTGATCGGCATGGTGTTCGCCGGCCTGGCTGCCCCCGCCAACCTCACCATTTTCCTCGCGATCGTCCTGCCGGGGGTCGTCGTCGCGGCGGCCATCACGCGCGAGGTGCTCGCCCCGCTGTGGCAGCGTGATTTCGTCGCCGCGGCGCGCCTCGCCGGCCTGCGCCCGCTGGCGGCGGCCCAGCGTCACGTGCTGCCGCGCCTGCTGCCGCAACTCGGTGCCCTCGGCTTCGAACTGCTGGCGGTAGCCATTCTCATCGAGGTCAGCCTGTCCTTCGCCGGCCTCGGCGTGCTGCCGCCCGGCGTCAGCCTCGGGCTGATGCTGCGCGACGCCCAGCAGTTCATGATGGTCCGTCCCTTGCTGATGATCGTGCCGGGCGCGGTCGCCGTCGTCACGGCGCTGGCGCTGATGCTGGCGGCCAGCGGTTTGAGGGGAGCGCGCCATGGCGCTGCTTGAGCTCGCCGCCCTCGCCATCACGGTAGCCGGCCGGCGCCCACTTGCCGGCATCGACCTCGCCCTCGACGACGGCGCCGCACTTGCCATCGTCGGCCGCGCCGGCAGCGGCAAGACCCTGCTTGCACTTGCGATCGCCGGCCTGCTTCCTTCGGGCGCAGTCGTCGAGGGCACCGGTTTGCCGGCTGCTCACACCGCCCTCATCGGCCCCGATGCCGACGCCGCCGAGCTCACCCGCCAACTCGATCACCACCCGCGGCTGCTCGTCTGCGACGAGCCGGGCAGGGCGCTCACCCCTACTGCGCAGCGCGAATTGCTTAGCGTGCTGCTCGCCGTCAACCGCGATCGCGGCGTCGCCCTGCTGATCCTCACCCGCGATTTCCGTCTGCCGCTCGCCATGGGGCTCGAAACCGCCATCCTGAGCGAGGGCAAGCTCATCGAGCGCGCCCCGGCTGCTGCCCTGCAGGAGCATCCCCAGCACGCCGCAACGCGCGAGCTGATCGGCGCCGGCAAACCCCGCACCCGCACCATGGCGCGCCCGCCGATCGGCGAGCCGCTTCTCGAACTGCATGGCGTCAGCAAGCGCTTTTCCGATCCGGCCTCGCGCCTGTGGAACCGCAAGCCGCCGCGCACCGCCCTCGACAACATTACCTTGTCGGTCCGCCGTGGCGAGGCCGTCGGCCTGCTCGGCGGCGCCGGCGCCGGCAAGTCGGTGCTGCTGCAGTTGGTCGCGGGGCTCGGGCGCGCCAGCTCCGGCCAGCTGGGGTTCGATCGGGTGCCATATCGCGGCAGCGATCTCGCCCACGAGGCCCGCGCCCGCATCAGCTTCATGTTCCCCGACCCGCATGCCGCCTTCAATCCGGACCTGCCGGTCGGCCTGTCGCTCACCGAGCCATTGCGGGTCGAAGAGCAATTGCTGATCGACGAGCAGGCCGATCGGCTGGTCGAGGCCGTGCGCGTTGTCGGCGTCGCGCCCGATGTGCTCGACCGCCTGCCGGGCCAGTTCACCGCCATGGAACTGCAGCGCCTGGCTCTGGCGCGTGCTCTGGTCAGCCGCCCGAGCCTGATCGTCCTCGACGAGCCGACCGCCCGTCTCGATCCGGTCGAGCAGGCCGAGTTCCTGGTGCTGTTCAACCGTGTCCGCTCGGACTACGGCCTCACGGTGCTCTGCGGCAGCCGCGACTTCGACGTGCTGCGCCTCATCGCTGACCGCATCCTGGTGCTCGAGGCCGGTCACATCGTCGAAGGAGGCAAGCCCTCCGAGCTGACCGAAGCCGCGGAGCATCCCGCGACGCAGGCGTTGCTCGCCGCCCGGTATCCCGGGCCGCTGCCGCCGGCGTCAGTACCCGAGCCGCCACCCGCAGCCCCTGAGCCCCCTCCGCCGGTCGAAGAGCCACCGGCTCCCGCGCTAGATGACAGCCCCGACAAATCCACCGAAAGCCGGCAGGTCGAGCCCGCCATCGCCGGCGGGAGCGGGGACGGAGCCGGGAGCGTCGATCCCCCTGACCCCGATCCCGTCGGGCAGGCCGACGACGATCGGGCCGCCAGTCATGTTGAAGGCACACAATAGCGTCTCGCCATCTGCCGTGCGGGTGAACATCAGCACCCCCTCCGGCGCGTCGAGCGTCTTTATAGTCCCCTTCACCAGAGCCTTGTGCTCCTTCCGGAGCTTCAGCGTCGCCCGGTAGTGGTGCAGCAGCGAGTCGTTCTGCTTTTCCTGCAGGTCCGGCGCCTTTAGCAGGTGATCGCCCGGCACCGGCAGCCACGCCCGCGGCGCGGTCGAGAAGCCGCCGAGGTGCGCCGACGATTGCCACACCATCGGCGTGCGGCATCCGTCGCGGCCCTTGAATTGCGGCCAGAACTCGATGCCGTAGGGGTCCACCAGGTCCTCGAACGACAGCTCCGCCTCGGTCAGCCCCAGCTCCTCGCCCTGGTAGAGGCACACCGACCCGCGCATCGTCAGCAGCATCGTCGCCGTCAGCTTGCCGAACGCCTCGCGATCGCCATGGCTCATCCACCGGCTCACATGCCGCACCACGTCGTGGTTTGAGAACGCGAGGCAGATCCAGCCTTCCGGCGCGTCCTTCTCGGTGAGATCGATCGACTTCTTGAAATGCCCCGCATCGAATGCCCCGCCCAGATAGTCGAACGTGTAGGCCATGTGCAGCTTGTCGGTGCCCGACGTGTACTGCGCCATCACCTCGAGTTGGTGCTGGCTGTCCCCGATCTCGCCCACCGAAGTCCGGCCCGGATACTCGTCGAGCAGCGCACGGATGCGGGTGAGGAACTCGAGGTTCTCCGGCCGGCTCTTGTCGTAGAGGTGTTCCTGGAAATTGTAGGGGTTCACCGCGGGTGCGGTGGAGGCGTTGAAATCCTCCGGCTTCACCACCGGATTCGACTCGAGCCCCAGCGAGGCGAAGTAGAAGTTCACCGTATCGAGCCGGAACCCGTCGACGCCGCGCTCCAGCCAGAACCGCATGTCGCCGAGCACCGCGTCCTGCACGTCCGCGTTGTGGAAGTTCAGGTCCGGCTGCGAGGTCAGGAAGTTGTGCATGTAGTACTGCATGCGCCGGCTGTCCCAGGTCCAGGCCGAGCCGCCGAAGATCGAGAGCCAGTTGTTGGGCGGCGTGCCATCCGGGTTCGGATCGGCCCACACATACCAGTCGTGCCGCGCATTGGTCCGGTTCTGCCGGCTCTCGGCGAACCACGGATGCTTGTCCGAGGTATGCGAGATCACCTGGTCGATGATCACCTTCAGCCCGCGCGAATGCGCCTTCTCCAGCAGCCGGTCGAAATCCCCGAGCGTGCCGAAGATCGGATCGACATCGCGGTAGTTGGAGACGTCGTAGCCAAAGTCCTTCATTGGCGAGGTGAAGAACGGGCTGAGCCAGATCGCATCCACGCCGAGATCGGCGACATAGTCGAGCCGCTCGGTGATCCCCACCAGGTCGCCCACCCCATCGCCATTGTGGTCCTGAAACGAGCGCGGATAGATCTGATAGATCACCGCCCCACGCCACCAATCCTTGTCGAGCGGCTGGTCGGGCACGGACTTCTGCTCCGTCATCGGCGGAACGGCCGTCATCGGCGGCACAACGCTCATGGGTTACTCCTGGGTGGGCGGCGGGTGCGCAACGTGTGGCGCGGGGCGCGGGGCGGAGTCAATCGCGCGGATATGCGCAGCGGCCCTGCGCAAACCTCAAAACGAAAGGGCGGCCCATGCGGACCGCCCTCCCGTTCGTGACCTTTGGGAAAAGGTCGGATGTCGTTGCGTGGACTTAGAAGTCCATGCCACCCATGCCGCCCATGCCGCCGCCACCCGGCATCGCCGGAGCTGCGTCCTTCGGCACTTCGGCGATCATCGCCTCGGTGGTGATGAGGAGCGAAGCAACCGAAGCCGCGTCCTGCAGGGCGGTGCGAACCACCTTCACCGGGTCGACCACGCCCATGGCGACCATGTCGCCATATTCGCCGGTCTGGGCGTTGTAGCCAAAGTTCGGGTTGGTGCTTTCGAGGATCTTGCCGACCACGACCGAGCCTTCATCGCCGGCATTGTTGGCGATCTGACGGACTGGCTCCTGGAGCGCGCGACGGACGAGAGCGATACCGGCCTGCTGGTCGGAATTCGCACCCTTGGCAGTGATGGCGTTCGAAGCGCGCAGCAGCGCGACGCCGCCGCCCGGCACGATGCCTTCTTCAACCGCGGCGCGGGTCGCGTTCAGCGCGTCGTCGACGCGGTCCTTGCGCTCCTTGACCTCGATTTCGGTCGAACCGCCGACCTTGATCACCGCAACACCGCCGGCGAGCTTGGCCAGACGTTCCTGCAGCTTTTCCTTGTCGTAGTCCGAAGTGGTCTCTTCGATCTGCGCCTTGATCTGGGCCACGCGGCCCTCGATGTCGGACTTCTGACCGGAGCCGTCGACGATCGTGGTGTTCTCCTTGGAGATTTCCACGCGCTTGGCAGTGCCGAGCATGTCGAGGGTGACGTTCTCGAGCTTGATGCCAAGATCTTCCGAGATCACCTGGCCGCCGGTGAGGACGGCGATGTCTTCGAGCATGGCCTTGCGGCGATCGCCGAACCCCGGAGCCTTGACGGCAGCGACCTTGAGGCCGCCGCGGAGGCGGTTGACGACGAGCGTGGCCAGGGCCTCGCCCTCGATGTCCTCGGCAACGATCAGCAGCGGCCGCTGCGACTGCACCACGGCTTCGAGGATCGGCAGCATGGCCTGCAGGTTCGAGAGCTTCTTCTCGTGCAGCAGGATCACCGGATCCTCGAGCACCGCAACCATCTTCTCGGCATTGGTGACGAAGTACGGCGAGAGGTACCCGCGGTCGAACTGCATGCCCTCGACGACGTCGAGTTCAGTCTCGGCGGTCTTGGCTTCCTCGACGGTGATGACACCTTCGTTGCCGACCTTCTGCATCGCATTGGCAATCATCTCGCCGATGGCGGTTTCGCCGTTGGCGGAGATGGTGCCGACCTGCGCGACTTCGGCGTTCGAAGAAATGGTCTTCTTGGCCTTGCCGAGGTTGTCGACGACTTCCAGCACGGCCAGATCGATGCCGCGCTTGAGGTCCATCGGGTTCATGCCGGCAGCGACGAGCTTGACGCCCTCGTTGACGATGGCCTGGGCCAGCACAGTCGCGGTGGTGGTGCCGTCACCGGCAATGTCGTTGGTCTTCGAGGCAACAGCGCGCACCATCTGGGCGCCCATGTTCTCGAACTTGTCCTCGAGCTCGATTTCCTTGGCGACGGTGACGCCGTCCTTGGTGATGCGCGGGGCGCCGAACGACTTGTCGATCACGACGTTACGGCCCTTCGGACCGAGCGTGACCTTCACTGCATTGGCGAGGATGTTGACGCCGCGGACCATCTTGTCGCGGGCATCGGTGGAGAACTTTACGTCTTTCGCAGCCATTGGAGGCGCTCCTTACGAGTTGAAAAGGGAGTGGTCGAAACCGGCGAAGCGCCTGGTTACGAGATCACGCCCATGATGTCGGATTCCTTCATGATCAGAAGGTCCTTGCCGTCGAGCTTCACCTCGGTGCCGCTCCACTTGCCGAACAGGATTCGGTCGCCGGCCTTGACGTCCAGCGCCACGACCTTGCCGCTCTCGTCACGGGCGCCGGGGCCGACGGCCTCGACGATACCCTCGGAGGGCTTTTCCTTGGCGGTATCGGGGATGATGATGCCGCCAGCCGATTTCTCTTCGCTGTCGACGCGCCGGACGACCACGCGGTCGTGCAGGGGACGGAAAGCCATTTTTGCTCCTATCAGCCTCTAATGATTTCGCACCTGTTAGCACTCGTGATCGAGGAGTGCTAACGGCTGGGTGGGGATATAGGAGGGGCCCCGAAACGAGTCAAGGACGAGCGCAGCCATACGCTGGCGATGTGGCGACTATGCGACGAGCGCATGAAACAGGAGGCTTGCCGATGCGTTTGGGTGCGGACAGAAACCGTAAACCCGACCGATGGTAAGTTGCAAAGCGCCCGGCTTGGCGGTACCTGAGGCTGAAATTACCCCGGAGCAGACGTGACCGTCGTCCAATTCGATAGCCATACCCGCAAATCCCCGGAAGCCTGGGTCGCCCCACAACTGGCCGTCATCGTGCCCAGCTACAACGAGCGCGAGAACATCGCGCTGCTGTACGAGAAGGTCACTGCGGCGCTCGGCTCCATACCGTTCGAGTTCATCGTCGTCGACGACAACTCGCCCGACGGCACCCATGACCTGGTACGAGACATGGCGCGTCGGCACCCCAACGTGCGCGGCATCCATCGGCTCGGGCGGCGCGGCCTGAGCTCGGCCGTCATCGAGGGCATCCTCGCAAGTGCTGCGCCGTATTTCGCCGTCATCGACGCCGACCTCCAGCACGACGAGCGCATCCTGCCGCAGATGCTGGAGAAGGCCATCGCCGGCGACCACATCGTCGTCGGAACCCGGTATGACGGCCAGGGCAGCGTCGGTGAGGGACTTTCCAAGACTCGCGAGGCCGGCAGCCGCTTCGCCACCAAGCTCTCGAACGTCTTGACCGGCGAAACGCTCAGCGACCCGATGAGCGGCTTCTTCCTGATGCGCCGCGAGGTGTTTGACGAGGTGGCCCCTGCGCTCAGCGACGACGGATTCAAGATTCTGCTCGATATCATCGTCTCGGCGGGCCGGTTCCACGCTCTCCATGGCAAGCAGCTCAGGATAGGCGAGGTGCCCTATACCTTCCGCCCGCGCCATGCCGGCGAGAGCAAGATGAGCCCGATCATCGTCGTCCAGTTCCTGGGCCTGATCGTTTCCAAGCTCACCCGCGGCCTGTTGCCCACCAGCTTCCTGCTCTTCGGCCTCGTCGGCGGCTTCGGCGTCATCGTCCACATGGGGACGCTCTGGCTGACACACGAGCGGCTGGGTTTCAATTTCGTCTGGGCGCAGACGGCCGCGACCATCCTCGCCATGACCTTCAACTTCGTGCTCAACAACGAGCTGACCTACGCCAGCAAGAAGCTGCGCGGCTGGCGCTATCTCACCGGCATGCTGACCTTCTACGCCGTCTGTTCCATCGGCGCCCTGGCCAACGTCTCCGTCGCCAGCTGGATCTATGCCTATGACGGCTCGTTCTACCTCGCGGGCCTGCTCGGCGTGCTGATGAGCGTGGTCTTCAACTACTCTGTTACAAAGGTGTTCACATGGCGGTAAGCGCAGAACTCGAAATCAAGCTCCGCCGCACCGGCGGCGTCGGCCCCAATACCAAATGGACGTGGGAACTGATCGGCGCCGACGGCAAGGTGGCAAAGACCGGCACCGCGCTCGGCGAAGAGCACAAGGCCTTCGCAACCGCCAAGAAGTTCCGGGACAAGCTGACGAAGGCTTGAGGCGGGCTAAGCCGCGCCCTTCTTGCCTTCCAGTTCCGCCCACGCTTGTCGCTTGCGGTAGATCGTCGAGGGGCTGAGTTCGAGCGCCTGGGCGGCCAGCGCGATGTTGCCGCCGAAATTCTCGATCGCTTCCTCGATGATCCGCTGCTCCTGCTGCCACATCGGCAGCACGGTCTGGCGGCGCGGCAACAGCGCTGGCTGCTGCTGAGGCGTGGCTACCGGCCCGTCGAGGTCGGCCTGCGCGAGCATCTCGGCGTCGATCTCGCCGCCGTCGAACATCACGACCAGCCGGTGGATCAGCGTTTCGAGCTGCCGCACGTTGCCCGGCCACTCCTGGGCCATCAACTGCGCCGCCGCCTCCGTCGTGAAGCCGGCAAAGCTCTTGCGCTCCTCGGCCGCGAAGCGGTCGAGGAAGTGTCGCGCCAGCACGGCGACATCCGATGCGCGCTGTCGCAATGGCGGCAGGTGGATCGGCAGAACGTGCAGCCGGTAGAACAGGTCCTCGCGGAACTTGCGCTCGGCGATCAGCTGCATCGGGTTGCGATGCGTGGCACAGATCAGCCTTACGTCCAGCCGGCGCACGCCGCTTTCGCCCAGCCGGCTGATCGTGCCGGTCTGCAGGAACCGCATCAGCTTGCCCTGGAGACTGAGGTCGATCTCGCCGATCTCGTCGAGGAACAGCGTCCCGCCATCGGCGAGCTCCGCCGCACCCTTGTGCTCGTCCGCGCCGGCCATGGCGCCGCCGACTACGCCGAACAGCTCGGCTTCCATCATGTCCTGCGGGATAGCCGCGCAATCGACTGCAACGAAACGCCGGTGTGCACGGCTGCTGCGTTCATGCAGCGCTTCGGCGCAAAGGTCCTTGCCGGTGCCGCTCTCGCCCGTGATGAACACCGGAGCGGCTGAGTCGGCCACCCGCTCGATCTGCTCGTACACCACCTGCATCTGCGTCGAGGCGCCGACGAACCCGCCATAGCGTCCCGTCCGCTCGGCGCCGCGCGGATCGAGCGACAGCGCGTGCGTCTTGCCGTGCCGCTGCGCCAGCTCGCCCACCCGCGCTGCAAAGGCGCGCCCGCCGAGCGGCCGCGCAATATGATCATGGGCGCCAGCCCTGAGCGCCGACAGCGTCGCGCTCACCGAAGCCCCGTCCGACAGCGCGATCACCAGTGCGCCCTGCGACAGCCGCACGAGGCGCGTCACCGCCTCCTCGGCTTCCGCCGACAGGTCGTCGAGGCTCATCAGGTCGACCAACAGCACATCGTAGCGTTCGGCGCGCAGCCGATCCGCCGCCTGCCGTCCGTTGCGGGCTTCGGCAACAGCCGGCGCCACCACGAGGCAGCCATTCAGCGTTTCGATCAATGCGCTGCAACCCGCCGCGTCGCGATCGACGAGCAGAATGCGGGCGGCAGTTTCCTGGCCGAAGCCGGGAGCGGGCATGGCGACAAGTCCTCGGGCACGTGGCTGTGCTGAATGGAGTGTTGACGAACTGGGTAAATAAAGCGTTCCAGGCGATCGGTGCGAAAACGCGCCAAAGCGCGTGGTTAGCCACACCTGCCTCTCTCCCGCGCCTTTCAGCGCCACGCGCCCGATGCTATGACGGGATGCGTCGAATTGTGTTGGCCATCCTGGGAGCCTGAGCGTACGTGCAAGGCCTCGTCTACATTTTCATCGCGCTGGCCACGCTCGGCGTAGCGGCCGCAGCGTATTTCGGGCTGACCTTTTCGCCCATCGAAGCCTTCGTCACCGCCATGGCCTTCGGCGCCATCGCCGTCGTGCTGATGGAACGTCGCCTGCGCCAGCGCTCCGAAGCGCGGCTTGAGCGCGCCGTCGAGGACCTGGCGCGCCTGCTCTCCACTGACGCCAAGGCCGGGCAAGTGCTGAGCCAGCGCGTCAACGCCATCGCCGACACCAATGCCGGCAACCGCCTTGATGGCATCGAAGCCGATATCTCGGTGCTCGGCACCGTCACCCGCCAGCTCGCCGAGGCGCTCGCCGAGTTCGAGGAAGCCCGCCGCGCCGATGGCGGTTCGGTCCGCGGTGCCTTGGTCGAGGAGCCTCCGCCGGCCGATGACGACATCTTCCTCGATCCGCTGATCCCCGAGGCCGAACTTCGCGCAGCGCTCGATGCCAACCGCCTGGTGTTCCACATCGAGCCGATCGTCATCCTGCCGGCCCGCAAGCCACTCGGCTACGACCTCGTGCCGCGCCTGATGCAGGACGCCGGGGGCCTCGCCGATGCCCCCGATTTCATGCCGCGCCGCGGCGGCGAGGACCTGATCCGCCGTATCGAGGCAATGGCGCTCGAGGAAGCCGTCACCATCGCCCGCCGCGCCAAGACCGCCGGCCAGCCGATAAGGCTTTTCCTGCCGCTGAGCCGCGCCACCATCCTCGACAAGAAGGCGCTGGAGCAGGTTACCGCGACGCTGGTCGCCAACCAGGCCATCACCTCGTCGCTGAACTTCGCCATCCGCCAGACCGAATGGAAGCCGCTCGGCCCCAGCGAAAAGCGCGCGCTCTACGAGTTCAGGAAGGCCGGCGCCGGGTTCGTGCTCACCGATGCCACGTCGCTGCGCTTCGATTTCGCCGAGCTCGAGGGCCTCGGCTTCGGCTCGGTCCGCTTCGATGCCACCCGCTTCCTCGGCCAGCCGCAGACCTTCACCGATTTCCACACCGCCGACATCGCGCCCTATGCCAAGCGCTTCGAAATCGAGCTCTGCGGCACCGGGGTGATCGACGAGCAGCAGTTGCTCAGCCTGTTCGAAGATGGCATCAGCCTGGTCCAGGGCCCCCACATCGGCCGGCCCGGCCCGGTGCGCCCCGACCTCGTGGTCGAGCGCCCGCGCGATGCCGGGCGCCGCGTCGAGGCGCAAGCCTAACAGACTGGATCTACAATGCAGGCACTTGATGGACTGAGCGAGATCGCCCCTCGCTACGATGTGGTGTTGAGCGACATCTGGGGCGTCGTTCACAACGGCGTCGCCGCCCATCCCACCGCCGTCGAGGCGCTGGTCAACTACCGCCGTGGCGGCGGCCGCGTCGTCCTGATCAGCAACGCCCCGCGCCCGTCCGGCCCGATCATCGAGATGATGGATGGCTTCGGCGTGTCGCGCGAAGCCTATGACAACGTGGTGACCTCCGGCGACGCCACCCGCGTCATCCTCGAGGGCTATCGCGGCAAGACCGTCCACTATGTCGGCCCGCCCAAGGAAAACGACAGCCTGTTCGAGGGCCTCGACATCACCATCGGCCCCGCCGAAAACGCCCGCGCCGTCGTCGTCACCGACCTCGACACCGACGACGACACGCCTGACATGTACAACGATCGCATCACCCTGTGGCTTAGCCGCAACCTGCCCCTGATCGCCGCCAATCCCGACCGGGTGGTGGAACACGGCGATCGGCTCATCTATTGCGGCGGCGCCCTGGCCGATCTCTACGAAGCCCGCGGCGGCATGATCGTCATGGTCGGCAAGCCCTACAAGCCGATCTACTCCGAAGCCCTGCGCCTCGCCGAAAAGGCCGCCGGCCAACCCGTCGACCGCTCCCGCATCCTCGCCATCGGCGACTCGGTCCGCACCGACGCCATCGGCGCCGCCGGGGCAGGGCTCGACCTGCTGTTCATCACCGGCTCGATCCACGCCGCCGAACTCGACGCCTTCGGCAAGGCCGACCCTGCAGCTATCCGCGCGCTCGTCGAACCCAGCGGCGCCAACGTCGCGGGCTTCATGCCGAAGCTGACCTGGTAGCAGCAGGACCATCAGTCGGGATGCCTTCTCCCACAAGGGGAGAAGGCAGAAGGCCCACGCCCCGCATACCAGCCTCCAACCTTAGCCGCCTTGCAACCCATCCGGTTTCTTGCCATATCGCCATCACTTTCAGGGCGGGTACGAATTTGAGCGGCTTCATCAGGCTCGCTGGCCTCGACCAGGTTCCGGCGTCGCTTCGCGGCGCCATGGTCGCGATCGGCAATTTCGACGGCTGCCATCGCGGTCATCAGCACGTGTTCCGGGCAATGAAGGCCCGCGCCGCAGCGCTTGGCGTGCCGGCGCTCGTGCTCACTTTCGAGCCTCACCCGCGCGACGTCTTCGCGCCGGCCCCATTCATGTTCCGCCTCACCTATGCCGACCAGAAGGCCGAGATCGCCCAGGCGCTCGGGCTCGACGGCATCGTGGTGATGCCGTTCTCGCTCGAGTTCTCGCACATCGAGGCCGAGGATTTCGTCACCCGCTTCCTCGTCGGAGCGCTGGGTGTGCGTGGTGTCTCGGTCGGCGCCGATTTCCACTTCGGCTACAAGCGCCAGGGCACTCCGGATTTCCTCAGGGACGCCGGCATCCGCCACGGCTTCGAGGTCGAAATCCTCGACATGCTCGATGAAGGCGACGACCACATCTCATCCTCCCGCATCCGCGCGTTGCTCGGCGAGGGCGATGTCGCCGCTGCCGCACAGTTGCTCGGCTACCACTGGTTCCTCTCGGGCGAAGTGGTCAAGGGCGACCAGCGGGGCAGGGAGCTCGGCTTCCCCACCGCCAATGTCGCGAGCCCCACCGGCTTCGGGCTGCTGCAGGGCGTCTATGCCGTCCGCGCCAAGCTCGGCAACCGCCTGCTCGATGGCGTCGCCAGCTACGGCAAGCCGATGTTCAACAATGAGCGCCCGCCGTTCGAGACCTGGATCTTCGATTTCGACGAGGACATCTACGGCCAGACGCTGGAAGTCGCGCTCCTCGGCAGTGTTCGCGGCCAGGTGAAGTTCGCCGGTCTCGACGAACTGATCGCCGCGGTGAACAACGACGCCGCCCAGGCACGGCATCTACTGCAGGCGACGCTGCCGGTGTCCGACCTCGACGAGAAGCTCGGGTTCTTTCGCTGATCTATTGGCGAGGGGAGAAGGCAGGGCGGAGAGGTCGAGCCCAATTCGCCCTTTCACCCAAGCCCCCCGCTTGCTAAAAGCCCGCAGCTTCCAAGGTACCTTCCGATGAACGATACTGCGACCAGCGGCGCCGAGACCGATTATTCCGCGACGCTCTTCCTGCCCGAAACCGAGTTTCCGATGCGCGCCGGGCTGCCCGCCCGCGAGCCCGAGTGGCTGAAGCGCTGGGAAGACATGGACATTTACGCTCGCCAGCGCGCCGCTGCTCAGGGCAAGCCCCTGTTCACGCTGCATGACGGCCCGCCCTACGCCAACGGCAACATCCACATCGGGCACGCGCTCAACAAGATCCTCAAGGACCTCGTTTCGCGTTCGAAGACCATGCTCGGCTACAACTCGGCCTATGTGCCGGGCTGGGACTGCCACGGCCTTCCCATCGAGTGGAAGGTCGAGGAGCAGTATCGCGCCAAGGGCAAGAACAAGGACGACGTCGAGATCAACGAGTTCCGCAACGAGTGCCGGAGCTTCGCGCAGTACTGGGTCGATACCCAGCGCGAGGAGTTCAAGCGACTCGGCGTGGTCGGCGACTGGTCCAACCCCTACCTCACCATGAGCTTCGACGCCGAAGCGCAGATCGCCCGCGAGCTGATGAAGGTCGCCGCTTCCGGCCAGCTCTATCGTGGTTCGAAGCCCGTCATGTGGTCGGTAGTTGAGCGCACCGCGCTGGCCGAAGCCGAGATCGAATACCAGGACTACGAGAGCGACGCGATCTGGGTGAAGTTCCCGATCCACTCGGCCAACGGCGCCTTCGGCACCGGCTCGTTCGAGGATTTCGGCTCGTCCTACGTCGTGATCTGGACCACCACCCCGTGGACCATCCCGGCCAACCGCGCCATCAGCTACTCATCGAAGATCAGCTACGGCCTCTACGAGGTCACCGGCGCGCCCGAAGGCAACTGGGCCTCGAAGGGCGAGAAATACGTCCTCGCCGACAAGCTCGCCGAAGAGACGCTGGCAAAGGCCAAGGTCGATACCTTCATCCGTCTCCACGATGTGGATTGCTCCAAGATCGTCTCCTGCTCGCACCCGCTGCGCGGGCTCGGCGGCGGGTATGATTTCGAAGTGCCGTTGCTCGATGGCGAACACGTCACCGACGACACCGGCACCGGGTTCGTGCACACCGCGCCGGGCCACGGCCTTGACGACTTCGGCATCTGGATGGATTCCGGCCGCAAGCTCGCCGAGCACGGCATCGACACCACCATCCCCTATGTCGTCGACGACGCCGGCTTCTACACCGCCGCCGCGCCCGGCTTCGAGGGCGCGCGCGTCATCGACGATACCGGCAAGAAGGGCGACGCCAACAACCGTGTCATCGCCGCCCTCGCCGAGCGCAACGCCATGGTCGCCCGCGGCCGGGTGAAGCACCAGTATCCCCATTCCTGGCGCTCGAAGAAGCCGATCATCTTCCGCAACACCCCGCAGTGGTTCGTCTACATGGACCGCCCGTATGCGGCAGAAAAGATCGCGACGCTGAAGCTGTTCTCGGACCATCCGGAGCGGGTGAAGGTCCAGCCGGGCGACACCGTCCGCAGTATCGCCCTCACTGCGATCGAGAACACCAAGTTCTACCCGCAGGCCGGGCAGAACCGCCTCCGCTCGATGATCGCCGATCGCCCCGATTGGGTGCTGAGCCGCCAGCGCGCCTGGGGCGTGCCGATCGCCGTCTTCTACAACGAGAAAACCGACACCATCCTCGTCGACGAAATGGTGAACCAGCGTATCGGCCTCGCCTTCGACGAGGAGGGCGCCGACGCCTGGTTCAAGCCTGGCGCCAAGGAGCGCTTCCTCGGCAACGCCGTGCCCGATCCCGACAACTGGACCAAGGTCGACGACATCCTCGACGTCTGGTTCGAGTCCGGCACCACGCACTCCTGGGTGCTGCGCAACTCGCAGAAGTGGCCGGACATGCAGTTCCCGGCCGGCATGTATCTCGAGGGTTCCGACCAGCACCGCGGCTGGTTCCACTCCTCGCTGCTCGAAAGCAGTGCCACCAACGGCTACGCCCCCTATGCGAGCGTGCTGACGCACGGCTTCACCCTCGATGGCGAGGGCAAGAAGATGTCGAAATCGCTGGGCAACACCACCGCCCCGCAGGACGTCATCAAGCAGTACGGCGCCGATATCCTCCGCCTCTGGGTCGCCCAGTCCGACTATTCGGACGACCTGCGCATCGGCAAGGAGATCATCAACTCCACCGTCGACAACTATAGGAAGCTCCGCAACTCGATCCGCTGGCTGATCGGCAACCTCGCCCACCGCAAGGCCGACGAGACCGTCGACTACCGCGACATGCCCGAACTCGAGCAGCTGATCCTGTCGAAGCTGAAGGACCTCGATGTGCTCGTCCGCGAGTCCTACGAGAGCTACGACTACAAGCGCATCGTGGCTGCGCTGTCGAATTTCATGAACATCGACCTCTCGGCGTTCTACTTCGACATCCGCAAGGATGCGCTCTACTGCGACCCGATCTCTTCGGTCCGCCGCCGCGCCAGCCTCACCGTGCTCGATCACGTCTTCGACGCGCTGACCGCCTGGCTCGCCCCGATCCTGGTGTTCACCATGGAAGAGGCGTGGCTGGAGCGTCACCCCGGCGCCGACTCGTCGGTGCACCTCAGGCAATTCCCGAACCTCCCGGCCGAGTGGACCGACGCAAAGCTCGACGAGAAGTGGGAGGCGATCCGCGAAGTCCGCAAGGTCGTCACCGGCGCCCTCGAAATCCAGCGCCGCGACAAGGTGATCGGCGCCTCCCTCGAAGCAGCGCCCAAGGTGTACATCACCGACGACAAGCTCGCCGCCGCCGTCCGCGGCACCGACATGGCCGAAATCTCCATCACCTCGGACATTGAAGTGATCGAGGGCGAGGGCCCGTCCGACGCGTTCCGTCTCGATGAAGTTCGTGGTGTTGCGGTGGTATTCGCCAAAGCCGAAGGCCAGCGCTGCGCGCGTTCGTGGCGGATTTTGCCGGAGGTGGGCAGCGACGCGGAGTACCCGGACCTCAGCCTACGCGACGCGCAGGCGATGCGCGAACTGAAGGCGGCGGGGCTCTGAGCTTGGCACCGACCTCACAGTCGGATTGCCTTCTCCCCTTGAGGGAGAAGGTGGCCGAAGGCCGGATGAGGGGTCCCGCAACCAAGGGTTGCGCGATCGGAGCGAAGCGACGGGCGACAGCGTCCGCGGAGAGAAACCCCTCATCGGCCCTGCGGGCACCTTCTCCCACAAGGGGAGAAGGCAACAGAGGCTCCCCATGCTAACCCGCCCCCACCTCCTCCTCTCGCTCCTTGCCGGCGTCGCCGCCTTCGCCCTCGATCGTGGCCACAAGTTCCTGCAGGTCAGCTCCGACTGCGTCGGCGCCGCCTCCACCGTCTGCATCGAGCATCTCGGCTTCTTCACCCCCACCGCGCCGTTCGGCTGGCGCGGCGGCGAGATCGTCCCCGTAACCAGCTTCTTCGACTACGTGCTGGTCTGGAACACCGGCGTCTCCTACGGCCTGCTCGGCGATCTGCCGGTCTGGGCGCTCGGCGCCGTTGCGGTGGTGGCCATCGTCGCGCTCTTCGTCTGGTGGTCGCGCACCTCCGACGTCCTCGTCCGCTATGGCCTGATGCTGGCCATCGGCGGCGCGGTGTCCAACGCGCTCGATCGGATGCTTTACGGCGCCGTTGCGGATTTCTTTCACTTTCATTGGCAGGATTGGTCGTTCTACATCTTCAATATCGCCGACGTGGCGATCACATTGGGGGTGTTGCTGCTACTCCTCGACTTCGTCGGGATCGGCCGCAGGAAGCCTGCCTGAACGCAAAGGCGCCTCAATCTGGCCTTAGGGCCCGGTTGCGTGGGCAACGAAAGCGATAACAATTCCGAGCGAATTGTTCGTGGGCCTATGATGGTCTATAAGGCCCGCGCGGGGCGCGCACGGGCCGGGGAAAAGGGAAGTTTCATGCTGAGTGATTTGACCGGGCGGCGGCCCACTTTCAAAGCCGTGACCCGGGGCGGATTGCTGACCGTTGGGCTGGTGCTCGGCCTTGGCCTGAGCGCCTGCACCACGACCGAAGGCACCAATGCCCTCAGCGACGTCGGCACCTTCGAGCGCGAAGTGCTGACCGAGACCATGAAGGGCATGGGCGTGATGGAGCGCGAGGAGAAGCCGGAGAACGCGGAACGCCGCGGCCCGCTGGTCCTGCCCAAGTCCGCCGCGCTGCCGGCGCCACAGGCGGAAAGCAAGACCGCCGAACTGCTGCCCCAGGATTCGAGCAACGTCCAGATCGACACCTCCAACCTCTCGGAGGCCGACCTGAAGCGGCTGCGTAACGCCCGCGTCGTCGACCTGCGCACCCTCAACGGGCGCCCGCTCACCGACGTCGAAGCCAAGCAGCTGACTGCCCGCATGACCGCGGCAAAGCTGAAGGGCGGCCCGCGTCCGCTCTATCTGCCGCCGGAAGAATACTACACCACGGTCAAGGGGCAGGACCTGGTGTGTCTCGCGCCCAACGGCGACCTCGTGCCGCTCACTGACAAGTCGTGCCCGCCGGAAGTCCGCAAGGCCCTGACCGCGCAGGCTAATTAGCCGGTAGGGGACGTCTCGAAGAGACGGACCTACCCCCTCAACTCGAAAGATGCGCCGCCCGTAACGGGTCCCGCAGGAGTTATCATATGTCGAATGTTTCAGCCGTCCCGACGGACGGCGACCGCTTGGCCAAGGTCATCGCGCGGTCAGGTCTGTGCTCCCGCCGCGATGCCGAGGGCTGGATCAAGGACGGTCGAGTGACCGTCAACGGAAAGAAGGTCCTCACGCCGGCCTTCAACGTTTCCGAAAAAGACAAGATCAAGGTCGATGGCGAGCCGCTGGCCGCCCGCCAGGGCACCCGCGTGTGGCTCTACCACAAGCCCGCCGGCCTCGTGGTCACCGAGAAGGACCCGGAAGGCCGCCCCACCGTCTTCGAGGCGCTGGAAGAAAAAGACCTGCCGCGCGTCGTCTCCATCGGCCGGCTCGACATCAACACCGAAGGCCTGCTGCTGGTCACCAATGATGGTGGGCTGAAGCGCGTGCTCGAGCTGCCGGCCACCGGCTGGCTCCGCCGCTACCGCGTCCGCGCCTTCGGCTCCGTCACCCAGGCGCAGCTCGATACGCTCAAGGACGGCATCGAGATCGAAGGCATCCAGTATGGCCCGATCGAGGCCATTCTCGAGCGCGCCCAGGGCTCCAACAGCTGGCTGGTCCTGAGCCTGCGCGAAGGCAAGAACCGCGAGGTCAAGAACGTCCTCGGTGCGCTCGGCCTCCAGGTCAACCGCCTGATCCGCGTCAGCTACGGCCCGTTCCAGCTCGGCGACCTGCCCGAGGGCGAAGTCGAGGTCGTGGCCGCACGCGTGCTGCGCGAGCAGCTCGGCAAGCGCCTTGCCGCCGAGGCCAACACCGATTTCGAGAGCGAAATGCCGGAGACGGCGCCGAAGAAGAAGCCAGCCACCAATCCCAAGCTCCGCGCCGCCGCGCCGGGCAAGCCACTGCCCAAGGATTCGCCGCACAAGTCGCGCGAGAACAAGTTCCGCTTCGAGGACGACCAGACCGAGGCTGCGGCTGCTGCTGCCTTCGCCGAACGTCCGCGTCAGGATCGCCCTGGCCGCTTCGACAAGCGCCCGGTCAAGGCCCCGAGCCGGCCGCGTGAGGTCGATCCGCGTGATATCCGCACCATCCATTTCGAGGATGGCCGCGAAGCCGAAATTCATGTCAAACCGCCGCGCCGCGAAGGCCCGGCAGGCGAAGCTCGCAAGGGCTGGAACGACCCCGAGGACAGCTCGGCCAAGAACTTCGGCCGCCCCGCCCACCACGAGGACCGTCCCGCTCGCGCCCCGCGTCCGGAGGGCGGTGACCGCCCGAAGCGTGCCTATGGCGACAAGCCTGGGTATGGCGAGAAGCGCGCCTACGGCGACAAGCCGGCGGGCAAGCGCCCGTATGGCGACAAGCCGGCCGGTGCACGGTCGTATGGCGACAAGCCCCGCTCGGCCCGCCCGGCCGGCGACCGTCCCTATGGCGATAAGAAGCCCTACGCTCCGCGCGGTGACGGCGCTGCCCGCTCGTACGGTGACAAGAAGCCCTACGCCCCCCGCACCGACGCCAGCGACCGTCCTGCCCGCGCCTATGGCGACAAGCCACGCAGCTTTGGTGACAAGAAGCCGTACTCGCCCCGCGGCGATGCCGGCCCCCGTTCGTACGGTGACAAAAAGCCCTCCGGCGCCCGTCCGCCCCGCGGCGATCGCTCTTCTGGCGATCGTCCGCGCGACGGCGCCGACCGTCCCCCCCGCGCCGAGGAGCGCCCCTACGCACCGCGCAACTCGACGCCCCGCGAGCGCACCAGCAGCCGCCCGCTGGGCGACAAGAAGCCCTACGCGGCGCGTGGCGACGCTGCCCCGCGTTCGTTCGGTGACAAGAAACCCTACGGCACCCGTCCGCCCCGCGAAGGCGGCGATCGTCCCGCCCGCTCGTTCGGCGACAAGCCGCGCAGCTTCGGTGACAAGAAGCCGTACTCCGGCAAGCCCGGCGGCGGTGGCGGTAAGCC
Organism: Devosia sp. P1_H9; assembly: GCF_056405135.1. Classification (NCBI taxonomy): domain Bacteria; kingdom Pseudomonadati; phylum Pseudomonadota; class Alphaproteobacteria; order Hyphomicrobiales; family Devosiaceae; genus Devosia; species Devosia sp. P1_H9. Next base: position 55,912 of record NZ_JBFUCQ010000010.1, on the reverse strand, counting down.
GCCCTACGCCGGCAAGCCGTCCGGTGGCCGTCCGTCCGGCGGGCGCCCGTCAGGCGGTGCTGGTCGCCCCCAAGGCGGCGCTGGCCGTCCTTCGGGTGACCGTCCGCGCGAACCCAAGAAGCCGCGCGAGTAAGCGATGCGCATCGTCGCCGGCAAGTTTCGCGGCAAGGCGCTGCTGTCGCCGTCTGACGACAGCATCCGCCCCACTTCGGACCGGGCCCGCGAATCGGTGTTCAACATCCTCGCGAGCCGCATCGGCGTGCACCTCGACGGCCTCAAGGTCCTCGACCTCTTCGCCGGCACCGGCGCGCTGGGCCTCGAAGCCCTCTCCCGCGGCGCCTCGGGCGCGGTATTCGTCGACACCGGAGCCGAATCCCGCGGCCTGATCCGCGACCATATCGAAGCCTTCGGCATCGCCGGCATCGCCAAGCTCCTCCGCCGCGACGCCACCACGCTGGGCCCCGCCGGCACCATGGGCCCCTTCGACCTGGTCTTCCTGGACCCGCCCTACGCCAAGGGGCTGGGCGAGCAGGCGCTGATTTCACTGCGCGACGGCAACTGGCTCGCCAAGGACGTGACGATCGTGCTGGAGGAGAGCTCCGAGGTCGAACTCGCGCTGCCCGAGGGCTTCACCATCGAGGATCGCCGCGAGTATGGTGCGGCCGCGGTGCATTTCATCCGCGCGCACTGAGGCGAGCCATGCAGTTCCGCGCCGTCGTCATCCCCTCTGGCAACGCCACCGCCGTCGAAATCCCCGACGCGGTGATGCAGTCGCTCGGCCCCGAGGCGCGCCCGCCGGTGGTGATCACCATCAACGGCTACAGCTGGCGCAGCCGGGTGGCGATCAAGAACGGCCAGCGCCTCGTCGGCATCAGCGCTGCCCACCGCGAGGCCGCCGGCATCGCCGAGGGCCAGGCCATCGACCTCGACGTCAGCCTCGATACCGCCCCGCGCGAGGTCGAGGAGCCCGACGACCTGAAGTCCGCGCTCGATGGCAATCCCGCCGCCCGCGCCGCCTTCGACAAGCTGCCATTCGGCCTCAAGGCCAAGCATGTCCGCGATATCGAAGCGGCGACGAAGCCGGAAGTCCGCGCCCGCCGCGTCGCCAAGCTGGCGGAAACGCTGGGCGGCTGACGCCTACCGCGTCCGCCCGAACAACCGCTCGATATCCGCCTTCTTCAGCTCAACATAAGTCGGCCGCCCGTGGATGCACTGGCCCGAATGCGGCGTCGCCTCCATCTCGCGGAGCAGCGCGTTCATTTCCTCGACCCGCAGCCGCCGCCCCGACCGCACCGAGCCGTGGCACGCCATCCGCCCGATGATCGCCTCCAACCGGTCCGCCAGCGCCGCCGAGCTGTCCCATTCCGCGAGGCTATCCGCGAGATCCCGCACCAGCCCGTCGATATCGGCCTGCCCGAGCAGCGCCGGCGTCTCGCGCACCGCCACCGCCCGCTGCCCGAACCGCTCCAGGTACAGGCCCAGCCGCTCCAGCGTCGGCGCCGCTTCCTCGAGCCGCCCGCAATCGTCCTCGCTGAGCTCGATCACCACCGGGATCAGCTGCATCTGGCTCGCCACCGGCCCCGCCGCCATCTGCGCCTTGAACCGCTCGTAAACCAGCCGCTCATGCGCCGCATGCTGGTCCACCAGCAGCAGGCTGTCGCCGTTCTGCGCCACGATGAAATTGTCGAACATCTGCGCCCGTGCCGACCCCAGTGGATACTCCACCGGCTCCGCAACAGGTGCGGGTTCATCGTACCGCGCACTCGGCTCCGCAAAATCCGCAAACCGCACCGACGGCGCGGTCAGTGATCCTCCCCCGCGTGGCGGGGGAGGGGGACCGCCATAGGCGGTGGCGGGGGCGGCCCAACGCTCCGTCGGGCGGACGGTCTCATACTCCGGCACCCGGAACGCCCCGGCGACGTGGTCCGCTACCGTGCTCGCCGCCCGATGCCCCGCCGCCTCCAGCGCTTCACTGATCGCCCGGATCACCGTCCCGCGCACCGCACCCGGATCCCGGAACCGCAGCTCCGCCTTGGTCGGATGCACGTTTACATCCACATCTGCCGGATCGACAGCGAGGAAGATCGCCACCACCGGAAACCGATCGCGGAACACGAAATCCGCATAGGCCGCACGGATCGCCCCCACCAGCACCTTGTCGCGCACCGAGCGGCCGTTGACGAAGAAATACTGGCTCAGCGAATTGGCCCGCGTGTAGGTCGGCAGCCCGGCGAGCCCCGTCACCACCATGCCGTGCCGCATCGTCGCCAGCGTCACCGCGTTGTCGCCGAAATCCCCGCCCATCACATCGCCGAGCCGCGCCCTGAGCGCCCCGTCGCCCTCGCGCCCCGGCCAGTTCGAGGTGGTCCTATCAGCCCCCTCGAGCACGAATTGCACATGCGGGTTGGCCATCGCCAGCCGCTTCACCATGTCGGTGATCGCCCCGGCCTCCGCCCGCTCTGACTTCAGGAATTTCCGCCGCGCCGGCACATTGCCGAACAGCTCGCGCACCTCGACGACAGTGCCCCGGTTCATCGCCACCGGCACCGGTCGCGACTTCACCCCGTGCCTGACCGCGATCCGCAACCCGCTCGCATCCTCGGCCCGCCGCGACGCGATACCTAGCTCCGCCACCGCCCCGATCGACGCCAGTGCCTCGCCGCGAAACCCCAGCGTCCGGATATCCTCGAGCCCATCATCGGCCAGCTTCGAGGTCGCGTGCCGCTCCACCGAGAGCACCAGGTCTGCCTCGTCCATGCCGACGCCGTCATCCTCGATCCGGATCAGGCTCTGCCCACCGCCCGCCGTGGTGATGCTGACGCGGTCGGCTCCGGCGTCGATGGCGTTCTCCACCAGCTCCTTCACCACGCTCGCCGGCCGCTCCACCACCTCGCCGGCGGCGATGCGATTGATCAGATCCTCGGGAAGCTGGCGAATGGACAAAGGCGATTCTCCTGGACCCCGAATGTAGCGGTCCAGCTAGGTCGGTGCCACCCGCGCGAGATGCTCAGCGCAACGTCATGGTTTGAAGTAGCACCGCTTGCCCTCACCCGGGCACACGAAGTAGCGGCTGGTCTTGCTCTGGTCGGGGTTGGATTTGATCCATGCCGGCGCGATTTGCGAGTCGGTGCCCTTGCAGCGCACGAGGTACAGGTCCTGCCTGTTCGGTCCAGATTGCACGATGCAGTTCTTGATCCAGCCGGCTTTCTTCATTGTCGGCGACGCCGACACACCTTCGCCTTGCAGGAACAGGGGCTTCGCTGCCCAAGTAATGCTTGAGAACATGCAAAAACAGGCCGTAGCGGCCAAAAACATAGTCAGCAATTTCATGGTTGTTGCTCTCCCTTGGCGGAGAAGTACCGCGTAGCGGCAGCTGCGCAAAGCAGAACATCGGACGCGTTTGGAAAACCTTGGAAAGATGTTAACACGCGAAAATGCCCACCCCCATGGACCAAGCCCTCGCCCTCGCCGAAGCCGCCGCTGCCGCCGGTGAGGCCCCGGTCGGCGCCGTCGTCGTCGACGGCGACCGCGTCCTCGCCGCCGAGCGCAACCGCATGCGCGAGCTGAACGACCCCACCGCCCACGCCGAATTCCTCGCCATCCGGACGGCGCTCGCCGCGCGCGGCACCGGCCGGCTCGATGGCTGCGATCTCTATGTGACGCTCGAACCCTGCGCCATGTGTGCCGGCGCCATCGCCCACTCCCGGCTGCGCCGCGTCTACTACGGTGCTGAAGACCTCAAGGCCGGCGCCGTCGACAATGGCGTCCGCCTGTTCGAAAGCCCCAACTGCCACCACCGGCCGGAGGTCATCGGCGGGGTGGGGGCTAAGCGGTCATCAGAACTGATGCGGGCGTTCTTCCAGGGGTTGCGCTAGCAACGTTCGAGGCCGGTGGCTGTGGCCCCCCAACCGACGCGCCCGGACCGCCGCTACCGCGCCTCGGCCCGCATCGAGTCCTGCTGCTTGGTCAGGAACGACTCGATCCGCCCATCCAGCGCGCGCTTGAAGTTGTCCTTGTCCTTTTCGACATGGGCAACGATCTCGCGCACGCGCCAGAACTCCAAAGCGCCGAACGCGCTGAGATGCGGCCGCACGTACACGTCGGGCGGGTAGGCGGCCATCATGTGCGCCGTCAGCGAGTGCATCATGATCTGCGCCGCGCCGAACCACACGTCGAGCGCCTTGTGGTTCACCTTGTTCAGCTGTTCCGACGGGTCGCCGTTGACGTCGATCCCGACGAGGATGTCGGTATCGGCCGCTGCCTGGTCGAGTGGCAGCGGGTTCACCACGCCCCCATCGACAAGCAGGTGATTGGCGAACGGCACCGGCTTGAACAGGCTCGGGATGGCGATCGAACCGGCAATCGCCTCGCGTACCGGCCCTTCCGAGAACACCGCCTGGTGCCACGACTGGAAGTCCGTCGCCACGACGTAGAACTTGGTGCGCAAGTCCTTGAACTCGAGCGGGAAGTTGTCGGGCAGGAAGGCGTCCACCACCTGCACCGCGTCGAGCTGCACGTTGAAGCCGGATTGAAAGAAGTTGCCGAGGTTGCGCACCTGCGCGCCCCATAGCCGCCCGGCGATGATCCGCATCGTGCCCAGCACCGAGAACGAATGGTCGCGCAGCTCGGCGCCGCTCATGCCGCTGGCCCAGCCCGCGCCGATCAGGGCGCCGATCGAGGTGCCCGAGATCACGTGGGGCCGTAAGCCCATCTCGTCCATCGCCTCGATATAGGGGATGTGGGTCAGCCCACGTGCCGAGCCGCCACCCAGCGCCACGCCGATGCGGGGCTCGATTGTCGAGAGGGCGTGGCCATGGGCGTTTTCGCGGAACTCACCGCGCAGGCGGTCGACAATTTCCTGCCCCCGCCGCTGCAGCGGCGTCGGATCGACCGGCGCTGTCATCTCATGGGTCACGATAAGGACGTAGGATACGCTCTGCCGGTTTATAAGATGTTCAGGCCGGTTTGAGTTCCCTTTCGACGGCACGCCAGCCGATGTCGCGCCGGCAGAAGCCTTCCGGCCAGTCGATCTGGTCCACCGCGGCGTAGGCGCGGTCGCGCGCTTCGCCCACCGTCTGCCCGAGCGCCGTTACGTTCAGCACTCGCCCGCCGTTGGCCAGCAGCTTGCCATCGCGGCGGAGCGTGCCGGCGTGGAACACCATCAGCCCGTCACCTTCGAGGCCGTCGACGCCCCTGATCTCGCTGCCCTTTTCGGGGTTCACCGGGTAGCCCTTGGCGGCCAGCACCACGGTCAGCGCCACGTCATCGCTGAACAGCGGCTTCGCCGTCTTGAGCGTGCCGCGCGCCGTCGCTTCCAACAGGTCCAGCACGTCCGACTGCAGCCGCAGCATCAGCACCTGGCACTCGGGGTCACCGAACCGCACGTTGTACTCGATCAGCTTGGGCCCCTTGGCCGTCACCATGATCCCGGCAAACAGCACCCCGCAGAACGGCGTGCCGCGCTCCGCCATACGGCGCACCGATGGCAGGATGATCTCGTTCTCCACCCGTGCGGTCATTTCCGGCGTCATCACCGGGGCAGGGGAGTAGGCGCCCATTCCGCCGGTGTTCGGGCCGCGATCGCCGTCCCATACCCGTTTGTGGTCCTGCGCGCTGGGCAGCATCACCACGCTCTCGCCGTCGCAGAGTGCGAAGATGCTTGCCTCCTCGCCCTCGAGATATTCCTCGATCACCACGGTAGAGCCGGATTCCCCGAACGCGCCCGAGAAGCAGTCGCGCACCGCGTCCACCGCCTCTTCCATGGTCATCGCCACGGTCACGCCCTTGCCCGCCGCCAGCCCGTCGGCCTTGATCACGATCGGCGCGCCCTGGTCATGCACATAGGCCAGCGCATCGCTCTCGTTGTCGAACCGGCCGTAAGCCGCCGTCGGCACGCCGGCTTCATCGCAGATCAGCTTGGTGAAAGCCTTTGACCCTTCCAGCTGTGCCGCGGCCTTCGATGGCCCGAAGCACAGCAGCCCCGCCGCCCGCACATCGTCGCCCAGCCCCGCCACCGCCGGCGCGTCGGGCCCGATCACCACGAAGTCCACCTTGCTGCCGAGCGCGAAGCCAACCACCGCCGCATGGTCGGTAATGTCGATGGCGACGTTCTCGGCGATTTCGCCGGTCCCGCCATTGCCCGGCATCACGAACAGCTTCTCGCACCGCGGCGACTTGGCGATCGCCCACGCCAACGCATGCTCACGCCCACCCGACCCAATCACCAGAATGCGCATCAGCCGTAAGCTCCCGATGTTGCCGTTGATCCTCCCCCGCGTGGCGGGGAAGGGGGACCACCCGCAGGGTGGTGGAGGGGGCAGCCAAGCGCGCGGCGCGTGGCCATTCGGCGCCCATCTAGCATCTGCTCGATTATGCCGCCACCCTTGACGGACTCGTCCCTTTCCCGCACCTCTCACCCATGTCCGCCCCGCTGACCAACGCTGCCGAGTTCACCGTCTCCGAAATCGCCCAGGCGGTGAAGCGCACCGTCGAGGACGAGTTCGGCCACGTCCGCGTGCGCGGCGAGATTTCCGGCTTCCGCGGCGTCCACTCCTCCGGCCATGCCTATTTCACGCTGAAGGACGAGAACGCCTCGATCGACGCGGTGGTGTGGAAGACCAACTACCCGCGCCTGCAGTTCAAGCCCGCCGAGGGCATGGAGGTGATCGTCACCGGACGGCTCACCACCTTCCCGCGTTCGTCGAAATACCAGATCGTCATCGAGCAGATGGAACCGGCCGGCGCCGGCGCGCTGATGGCGCTGCTCGAGGATCGCCGCCGGAAGCTCGCCGCCGAGGGCCTTTTCGCCTCCGAGCGCAAGCGCGAACTGCCTTACCTGCCGCGCGTCATCGGTGTCATCACCTCGCCCACCGGCGCGGTGATCCGCGATATCCTCCACCGTATCTCCGATCGCTTCCCCAGCCACGTCGTCGTCTGGCCGGTCCGCGTCCAGGGCGAAACCGCCGCGGCCGAAGTCACCGCCGCCATCGAAGGCTTCAACCGCTTCGCCGTCGACGGCCCAATCCCGCGCCCGGACGTGCTGATCGTCGCCCGCGGCGGTGGCTCCATCGAGGACCTCTGGGGCTTCAACGAAGAGATCGTCGTCCGCGCCGTCGCCGCGAGCCGCATCCCTGTCATCACCGCCGTCGGCCACGAGACCGACACCACGCTCGTCGACTACGCCTCTGACCACCGTGCCCCCACCCCCACCGCAGCCGCCGAAGCCGCCGTGCCGGTGCGCGCCGACCTCATCGGCTACATCGACGAAATCGGTGGTCGCCAGCGCCATGCGATGCGCCGCACCGCCTCGAACTACCGCGATCGCCTGCGCGCCGCCGCTGCCGGCCTGCCGCGCCCGCTCGATCTCGTCGCGAGCGCCCGCCAGCGCCTCGATCACGCCGCCTCGAACCTCGTCGCCGCGCTCCGCCACACCGGGCAGCGCAAGCGCATCGCGTTCGAGCGGCTGTCCGGCAAGCTGTCGCCCAACACGCTGCGCGGCGAGGTCAGGAACCTGGCGAGCCGTCTCACCACGGCGTCGATTCGCCTGCCGCCCACGGTCCTCCGGATCGTTGCCCAGCGACGCCAGGAGCTCGATGCGGTGAGCAAGCTCATCGATGCGGTGAGCTACCGCAACATCCTCGACCGCGGTTTTGCGATCGTCACGGATTCGGAGGACCGGATCGTCAAGCGCGCCGATCAGGTGCGACCCGGCGAGGAGCTCACTATCGAGGTTTCAGTCGGCAAGATCGGTGTCGCCGTGGGCGGCGCGCCCCGCACCCAACGGCGCGTCAAACCGCCGCCGGGCGAGGGCAACCAGGGCAGCCTGTTCTAGCAGCCGCCACTAAGGCGGAGCCGGTGCGAACCGACCCCACCCTTGATCCCTCCCCCTCAACCGGGGGAGGGAGACGATGGCCTCGATTGCAGTGGGAGCGTCTCCCTCCCCATTCTTAGGGGGAGGGGACAGGGGTGGGGGTCGGCTTGCACCAGCGGGCGGCTACATCTCAGCTTCGCTCACCAGCACCATCTTCACCTTGCCGTCGTCCTGCACGCTGGCGCACCACGCATCGCCACCCGTCTTGCGGATGGCGCAGCCGGGGGCGGAGTGGATGGTGACGGGCAGCTGCGACCACTCGTTCCACTGTCCGTCCCATTTCTTGAACCACAGCCGGTGCCCCGGCCCGTTGACGAATACCCGCAGCGTGTCGCCGTTCATGCCGCTGGCGACAGCCGAGACCTTGCCCTCGATTGCGCCGCCGAGATGATCGACGAAGATGTCGCTGCCGGAGGTGCGGGTGAGATCGGAAAGCTGCTCGGCACTGCCCGAACTGGTGTCGTAGCAATGCGCGCCGACGACGAGGATGTCGGAGCAGGCCACCACCCCGCCGACCTTGACGTCGAGGCTCTGCCAGTCGCTCCACCCCTTGCCGTCGAACGTATCGATGAACAGCAGGTTGTCGGGCCCCGACACGAACGCGTTGAGCGTGGTCTTGCCATCCTCGCTGGTGCGGGCGAGGCCCGGCGCCCCGGTGGCAAAACCGCCCAGGTTCTCCCAGTCCGTCCACTGGTGCTTCTTGGCGTCGTAGCGGACGTGGAACACGTTGTTGCTCTTGCCCACCGCGACGCAGTCGATGAGGCTTGTGCTGGTCGCGACGCAGGCCGGGTCGGACTTGAGGATCTCGGCCCCGATCGGCGCCCAGCCGGTCCAGCCGCCGCCCTCGCCGTCGCCGACCTGGGCGTACATCAGGCCGTCCTTGCCGCGCACGAACACGGCGATCGCGTCCTTGCCGGCGAACTTGTACCACACCGTGCTCGGACTGCCGGCCGCGGCGCCGCCGAGATCGAACATGTCGATGGCCGAAGCAGTCCCGGTCATGGAGAGGATCGCGCCGAGCGCGAGGAGAGTTGATTTCATCTGAGCCCCTGGTTGCGCGAGGGCGTGCTTTCGCCCCAGCATTGCCACTCTGGGGCCGTATCGATGAACTTGTGCGGACGGCGCCGTTCAGACTCCGGTCAGAAAGCAGCGGTTTGCAACGGTTTGCAAGTCAGCCAATCTGACCTATATTTCGCCAATGCGAGCGACACGATGAACATCTTCGACAAGAGCTTCAGCCCCTCCGAGGCGCAGGTCCGGTACCTCGATGCCGACTATGTCGTTCTGCGGCCCGGCAGTTTCGTCCGCTGCGCCGTCACGGGCGTCCCCATCGCGCTCGACGAGCTGACCTACTGGAACGTCGACCGGCAAGAGCCCTACGCCAACGCCGAAGCCGCCCACGAAGCCTACAAGCGCTACGGCCTCTCCAGCCGCTAAGGCTTGAATCCAGTTGCAATTCTGAGCTGCAGCGGCACCACCACGCGCCCTGCCTTGCTGAGGCTCACCTCCTCCACCGGCCCAAGCGTCTCGAACCGCGGGCCCAGCGCAGCATCGTTGCCGACATTCTCCGGAAGCCCGATCAGGATCGCCGTCCACCCAGCGAGCGCTGCCGGCGGCGTGAGATAGGCGAAGTGCCGCGCGTCGTCGCAGAGGCAAATCACCGGCACATCGCGGCCGAACAGCGCATTGATCTCGCCGGCGCGAATCCAGTTGAACGTCCCGATGAAGGTCCGGTCGTCCGACGGCAACCCGCGCTCCGCCAGCGCCGGCTTCAGAGCCTCCCAAGACAGCAGCGCGTCGGTCGGATCGGTGCCGCCAAACAGCGCCCGCGTCGGCTCGTCGAAACTCCCCCATCGCGCCTGCATCGTCACCACGGTCCCCAGCCCCGCGAGCAGCACTGCCGTCACTACGGCGGTGCCAATCGCAATTCGCCGCATGGTCCGCCCAGCCGTGGCCAGCGCTTCGCCGAGCAGGGGAATCGTGAACAGCCACCCCGGCATCTGCCAATGCGGCAGACCGCGGCTCAGCAGCGTCAGCCCGGTGAAAATGACGATCGGCAGCACCGCAAGGCAAACCAGCAGCCAGCGGCGGGCATTGCCCGGCCCGCCCGCGACGGCGCGTACCAGAACCAGCGCCAACGGCACGGCAATCCACGGCAGCAGGTACCCCGCCTGGAACAGCAGCGATTCAAGCGGCCCCAGCGCCCGGAGATTGCCGCTGCCGAACCGCCCCCGCGCCGATTGAAATGCAAACGACACCCAGTCGTGCTGCGCGTTCCAGATGATCACCGGCACGAAGCACACCGCCGCAATTGCCACCGCCAGCCACGGCCCCGGCCGCAGCAGCCAGCGCCGCCCTTCGCGCGTGCTGAGCAGGAACAGCCCCACGCCGCCGATCAGCAGCACACCGTGATATTTCGACAGCAGCGCCAGCCCGCCCATCAGTCCGGCCAGCGCCCAAAGCCCCAATCGTTGCCCTTCTGCCGGCGCCAGCACGATCCGCCCGACGACCAGCGCCATCGCCAGCCCCGCCGCGAGCAGAGGCCCGTCGGGGAAGATCAGTCCCGCGTGCGCCAGCCCGAATACTGGAGCGAGGTTGAAGATCACCGCCGACCATAACCCGGCGGTCGTCCCGAACAGCCGTGCCCCCAGCGCGTAGATCAGCCACGACGACAGCGCCCCGAGCAGCACGAACGGCAACCGCATCAGCACCAGGTTCTCGCTGCCCCAGAGCTTGGCCCACGATCCCAATAGCCACAGATGCAGCGGCGGGTGATCGAAATAGCTCAGCGAAAACTGCCGCGAGATGCCGATGCTGTACGCCTCGTCCACCCCGACCGGCAGCACGGCGGCGATCCCCAGCCGCACAATGGTCGCCACGGCGATGAGGGCGAACACCCACCGGTGCGCACTACGTGCCTCGAGGCCCGTCGCGGACTCACTGTAGGGGAGGGCGGAAGTGTGCATGGACGGATGGGTCCCTGACCTGCCGCTTGCGTCGTCTGCGGTTTGGCTAGCGACTATCTAGCCCCAAGTCAAATTACGGTTTGCCTAAGAAAGTCGAACGCGTCGGTAGCTGGCGCCGATATCCACGATATACAGAATATCCACTTCCGCGACGCGACCGATGACCCAGAAAATGCAGGTCGGCAGAGCCGTTTCGATCCACCCCACGGATGGGTCATGCTGCCGCGGCAACCGTCAAGATCGTTCCGAAGCGAGCCGATCCGTGGTTTAGCTGCGTCCTCAATTCCGACCCAGCGTCCTCCGGTTACCTCCATGGCCTCGACCACCGAAACCAACATCCCCTTCGAGACGCCCGTTCGCGCCGGGCTGACCGGTGTCGAGGTCTTTGCGCTCCTGGTGGTCGTGGTCACCTTCGCGGCAAAGCTGTTCGTCTCCGTCACCGTTGGTCTCGACGGCGACGAAGCTTACTACGGCATGTGGTCGGCCTACCTCGCCCCGGGCTATTTCGATCATCCTCCCGGCGTCGCCCTGATGACCGCCCTGGGGCGCCTCGTCGCTGGTGACACCCTGCTCGGCGTGCGCCTCATGCCGCTGCTCGCAAATCTCGCGCTGCTTGCCGCCCTTTATCGCACCGGCCGCCTGCTGGTGCCCGGACGCACCGCAGCCGCGCTCGCCGTCGCCTGGTACTGCCTCAGCCTGCAGGGCGGCGTGAACTTCGTCGCCACCCCCGACGTGCCATCGACACTGTTCTGGACGCTGTCGCTCTGGGCCGCCGCCGCGGCCGTTACGCGCTCACGCCCCAACTGGTGGCTGCTTGTCGGGCTCGCCGCCGGCGCCGGTCTTGCCTCGAAATACACCAATGCCTGGTTCGGGGTCGGCCTGGTGCTCTTCCTCGTCGGCACGGCTGATGGCCGCGCCCAGTTCAGGCATTGGCAGTTGTGGGCCGGCGGGCTGTTGGCGATCGCGGTATTCTCGCCGGTGCTGTGGTGGAACTACCAGCACGAGTGGCAGTCTTTCCTGTTCCAGGGGGCCCGCGTCGTCACCGTTGACGCCGAACTCAAAAATCTTGTGGCCGAATTCATCGTCGGCCAAGCCGCTGCCATGGGGCCGACGCTGCTGCTTTGCGCGCTGCTCGGCATCGGCGGGTTCTTCCTTGGGCAAGGTCGACGGAGCGGTGCGCGGTTGGCCCTGCCGGTGCTGACCACGCTGCCGGTTCTGCTCTACTTCCTGTTTCACTCCCTGCATGCCCGCGTCGAGGTGAACTGGCTGCAGCCGGTGACGCCGGTCCTGGCCCTGGTCGGCGCAGCCTTCGTCTGCCTGCTGCCGCCGCGACCGTTCGGGCGCTGGGTCGCGGTCCTCGCCACCGGCCTGCAGACGGCGTTCGGTCTGCTGGTGATCGGGTTCGCCTACATCCAGGCCGTCTACTATCCGCTGGACCTCGGTTTCGCCGATCGCACGCGCATGCTGCGCGGCTGGGACAAGCTCGCCTCGGACGTCCGCCAGATCGCCGACCAGACCGGAGCGCAGGTGATCTGGACCGTGAACAGCTACCGTTTGACCGGGGAATTGTTCTTTCACGGCCGCGGCGCCGGCGACCCGCGCCCGGTCCGCGACATCGCTCCGCACCCGCGCTACGACTTCCTGCCATCCGATCAGCGCTATCCGGCGCTCTCGCCGGCCCTCTTGGTCAAGGCCGTCGCGTCGCCAGCCGCCGCCGACGCGTTGCCGGCACGGCCGGAGTTCGCCGAAACCCGCCTCGTCACGGTGCTGAAGCGCGACGAGGGGGGCGGGCGCGGCAGCGAGTATTATGCCGTTCTGGCGGTCTCGGGCCCCACTGCGGCCTGGCCGCGCGCCGACTGAGCGACCGTCGCCACCCGCTGCGGCACCACGACGAAGCCGAGGATGACCATGGTCATGAAGGCGTATTGCACGGTGTGGAACTCGAAGCCGATCATGATGATGGTCAGCTGGAACACCGCATAGCCGGCGCACAGCGTCACCGCGAGGTACAGCCGCGAGGCGAAAAGCTCGTCCCGCGGCGTGCGGAACACCGCGATCAGCGGCGCCACTGACAGCAGTAGGAAGCTGATGACGCCTGGTATCCCCGCTCCCACCGCAAAGCTCAGCAGCCCGTTGTGCAACTGCCTGAAGCTCAGCATCCGCTCCGCCTCGGACGCCGGGATGTACGGCAATATCGCCCGCACCATTTCCGGCCAGCCATAGCCGAACAGCGGCTTGTGCATGAACGCCTGATACCCGCCCGAGAACATCATCAGTCGTTCCTGCGTCGAGCGGTCCGCCACGCCGCCGGCGAGCACGTCCTGCGTCGCCGCGAACCCACCGATGGCGCGGTCCAGTCCGTATTGCATCGCGATCAGCAGCACGATGCCGGAAGCAACCACCACGGCAGCAGCGGCGATCAGCGTGACCACCCGGTGGCGGGCAGGGGCCAGTGCCAGGGCGAACACCAGCGCGATGAAGCCGAGTACCGGCGTCGCAATCAGCGCGCCACGCGTGCCGCTGAGCAGCGCCACCATGATGCCGAAAATCGGCCCCAGCAGGAACGGCAGCCGGCGATGCTTGCCCGGCGCGAACAGCCCCACCAATGCGAGAAAGCCCAGCAGCATGGCACTGTCGGCGTAATGGAACGCGCTCATCAGTGGCTGGCCGGCCCGGTCGTAGCCGAGGAACATCACCTGGACCACGCCCACGATCACCGCAATGCCGGCGCCGGTCAGCGACAGCCAGCCGATCAGCACTGCACCATCGGCCCGCGCGAAGCGCTCGACCTGCCAGCGGAACGGCACGGCCACCAGCAACGGCGCGAAGTTGAACGCGAACATCAGGTCATCCGGGCTGTCCGCCGTGATCACGAACGAGAGCGCGGGCAACGCCGCAGCCACGACGAACATCAGGTCGATCGGGTTTTGGCTCCGGTCCCGAAAGGCCACCAGGATCGACGGCGTGATCAGCGCGAAGATCGCGAACAGCAGCACGAAATACGTGGTGAGCCGCCCCGCGATGCAAGGCAGTGCAAACAGGAAGACGATCGCGGCAAAACAAGCCCAGCGGATATACGACGGCGTGCCGTCCTTGGCCGCAGCGCTCATCGCCTGAGGCCTCGGCTCTTGGCAATGGCGTCGAGCGCCTTCAGTTCCGCCACCAGGCTCTCGATCTCGGTCAGGGGGATCATGTTGGCGCCGTCCGACGGGGCGTTGTCGGGGTCTTCGTGCGTCTCGATGAACACGCCGGCGACGCCCACCGCCACCGCAGCTCGCGCCAGCACCGGCGCATACTGCCGCTCGCCACCCGAAGATTCGCCGCGTCCGCCCGGCTGCTGCACCGAGTGGGTGGCATCGAAGATCACCGGCTTACCGGTCTCCGCCATGATCGGCAGGCCGCGCATGTCGACCACCAGCGTGTTGTAGCCGAAGCTCGTGCCCCGCTCGGTCAGCAACACGCCCGAGGCGCCGGCGCTGTCGAGTTTCTTTGCGACATTCTTCATGTCCCAGGGCGCGAGAAACTGCCCCTTCTTGACGTTGACGATGCGCCCCGTCGCGGCCGCAGCGACCAGTAGGTCGGTCTGCCGGCTGAGGAACGCCGGGATCTGCAGGATATCCACCACCTCAGCCACGGCAGCGCATTGCTCGCGCTCATGCACGTCCGTGGTCACGGCCAGCCCGGTTTCGGCTTTGACCGCTTCGAAGATCCGCAGCGCTTCGTCGATGCCGATGCCGCGGAAGCTCGCTCCGCTGGTGCGGTTCGCCTTGTCGAACGACGACTTGTAAATCAGCGGAATGCCCTGCCGCTCGCCGAGTTCGGCAAGAAAGCCCGCGGTCTTCAATGCGTGATCACGGCTTTCGATCACGCAAGGACCGAGAATGAAGGCAAGCGGAAGATCAGTACCAAACCCGACGCGCTTCCCGTTGGGCGCATCGACAAAAACCTGCTGCATCAAAACAAATCCAAATCGCCGGGCGATTCGCCCGGACGTATGTCCCACCCCAGTAGACGGAAATCGGCCCCGTCGTCGGCCTCGATCACACCATAGCTTCCCGTACGGAATTTGACGCCGGCACGGTTTTCCCCAGGCTTCAGGCCCAGCGCCGCCAAGGCGAACCGCGCTGCTCCATTGCTGGTCACCAGGAGTATCGTTCCGCGAGGCAGCTCCTCCGCTGTCCGCTCCACGAACTCCCGCCAGGCGAGCAGGCGCCATTGCGCCCCCACCTCCCAACCTTCGGGCGCCACCCACTCTGTCTCCCACAGCGTGATGGCCTCGTTACCCAATCTTGCGATAACGGCGGCCTCGGGCTGCCCCTCATCCGGCCCATGGTCGATCTCGGTGAGGAACGGCACCGCCTCGATCTTCAGCGGTTGCGACCCGACAATCGCCTCGGCCGTCGCGCGCGTTCGCTTGAGCTCGCCGCTCAACACCCGGTTGAAACGTACGCCCTTGTTGGCGAAATGCCGTCCAAGCGCCTCCGCCTGTTCCAGCCCCGTCGCGGTCAGCGGCAGATCGGTACGGGCGCCGATCCGGCGCGGCGGCTCGCCGGCCTCGAAGGTGTTGCCATGCCTGACAATCACCAGCCGCGTCATGATCGCCAGTCGACGAACGGATCGCCGAACTCCGCGATCAGCCGCTCCGCCCGCTCCACGTCCGCCGGGCTATCCACCCCGCTCATGGTGATCCACGCCGGCGGCACGATCACCGCACGGATGTCGAGCCCGAGCTCGATCAGCCGCAACTGTTCCAGCCCCTCGAGCTGCTCGTACTGCGAAGGCGGCGCGGCCTCGAACGCCTCGAGTGCCGGTGTCCGGTAGCAATAGAGCCCGATATGCTGCAGCACCGGCGACAGCGGGCCCTGCTTTCGCAGCTCCGCTTCCTTCCGCATGAACGGCAGCACGGTCTTCGAGAACCAGACCGCCCGGCCCGCGCCATCGCGAACGCACGTCGTGCCGCTCGCCGGGGTCGTGCGCTTGTGCGCGACCAGCGCATCGAGCCGCGCCCAGTCCAACTGCACCACCGGCGTCGTCACATCCGCCGCCGACCCGCGCGCCGTCCGCACGATCTCGACGATATGCTGCGGCGCCGTGAACGGCGCATCGCCCTGCAAATTCACCACCAGCCCAGCCGATCGCCCGGTGGCTCGGAGCCCCGCCAGCGCCCGCCCCGACCCCGAGGTGATTTCGCTCGCCGTCATCACGGCCTCGAGTCCCATGGCTTGCGCTACGTCGAGAATGCGCTCGTCATCGGTCGCGACCAGAACTTCGGCATCACCGAGCTGCCGTGCCGCCGCGATGGCGATCGCCGCCACCCGCTCCAGCAGCGCGCGCCCAGCAATCATGTGCAGCGGCTTGCCGGGCAGCCGGGTCGAACCGTAACGAGCGGGAATGACGATGAGGTCGGACACGCTCAGACGAGGCCGACGCGCAGGCAATCGTGGACATGCACGATGCCCACCGGCCGGTTTCTGTCCATGGCGAAAATCGCAGTGATCCGCGGCGTCAGCACCGTCATCTGCCGCAGCGCCTCGCTCAGTAGCGCCTCGGCGCCGATGGTCCGCGGGTTCACCGTCATCACCGCTGCCGCCGTCTGCACCAGCAGCCCGTCCGCCATATGCCGACGCAAATCGCCATCGGTGATGATCCCGACCAGTTCGCCCGCCTCGTCCACCACGCCGGTGCAACCGAAACCCTTGGAGGTCATCTCGAGGATCGCCTCCGCTACGCTCGCCTCGGCCCCCACCAGCGGTAACTTCTCGTCCCGATGCATCACCTCGCCAACGGTGAGCAGCGCGCTGCCGAGCGTGCCGCCCGGATGGAACACATGGAAATCCGCCGCCTGGAAGCCGCGCCGCCTCAGCAGCACCACTGCCAGCGCATCGCCCAGCGCCGCCATCATCGTCGTCGAAGTCGTCGGCGCCGCCGTGATCTCGCATGCCTCGCGCGCGTCGGGCAGCGTCACCACGATGTTCGCCGCCCGCCCCAACCGAGAGTCGGTCCGCGCCGTCACCAGCGCCAGCGGAATATCGAACCGCACGCAATAGTTGGCGAGGTCCGCCAGCTCTGCCGTATCGCCGGACTTAGAGAACATCACCACGACGTCCGCGGTAGTGATCATCCCGAGGTCGCCGTGGCTGGCGTCGCCACCATGGACGAACTGTGCCGGCGTACCGGTCGAAGCCAGCGTCGCCGCCACCTTCCGCGCAATATGCGCACTCTTGCCCACGCCCGAGAGAATGACCCGCCCCGGCGCCCGCTGGATCAGCTCCACCAGCGCCACGAACGCGCCATCGAGCCCTGCCGCGAGTGCCTCGAGCCCCTCGGTTTCAAGCCGGATCGCCGCGCGCGCCTCATCGAGGGCGAGCTGCTGCAGACGCGCATCATTGGCAATCGGATAGCGCACGTTAGGACCCGGTCCGCGCCTCGCTGAAGACATGGCGTGGCTTAGCAGCAATCGCCAAGAACCCGCAAGCAAGCGCCGCAAGGTTGTGCCCCGCCGTTGGACCGGCTAGGTCACTCCTGCAGCCCAGTTGGAGTCACCGCGTGTCCGAAGCCGTGCCGTTTCGCTGGAAGGCCTATGGCGGGCTCGTCACGGCGGCGTCCTGGCTGCACTATGCGGTGCTGTCCCGCTTCTCCAAAAGCGACGAAGGCGGCACCGCCTGGTTCGAAAAGCGCCTCAACCCGGTCCTGCCGCAACCAGCCCACGGCAAGCGCATCTGGATCCACGCCGTTTCCGCCGGTGAATCGAAGGTCGCCGAACTCCTCCGCCAGCGCCTGCTCGAACGCGACCCGGGCCTCTCGGTCGTCCTCTCCGCCACCACCTATTCCGGCTATGCCCGCGTCCGCGCCATCGCCGGCGACAATTCCAGCTTCGTCATGCCGCTCGACACCCTCGAAGCGCAGCGCCGCATCTTCACCAAGCTGCGCCCGGACCTGCTGGTGCTGGTCGAATCCGAGTTCTGGCCCGCCCAGTTCGCCGCCGCCGAGGCCGCCGGTGTACCCGTCGTGGTCGTCAACGCCACGATGTCGCCGCGCAGTTTCGCGCGCCACCAGCGCAACCCGCTGGTCGCCAACCGCACCATCGCCAACGCGCAGCGCATCTACGCCCAGGACGAAGCGATCGCCGCCCGCTACGCCGAACTAGGCGTCCCCGGCGACCGCATCGAAGTGCTGGGCAACCTCAAGCTGGTGCCACTGAAGAGCTCCGGCGCGACCCCCAAGGACGCTCCCCCGCTCATCGCCTTCGGCAACGTCCACCGCGACGAGATCGACCTGCTCGCCCCCGCCATCGCCGAACTCCGAGCCAAACGCCCCGACGCGAAACTCGTCCTCGTCCCGCGCTATCCCGGCAAAACCCCGGGCGAAGTCCTCAGCGCCCGCCTCGGCGCCGAACTCGCCATCGTCGACAGCGAAGCGGCCATCACCGACTCCGGCGGCCTCGTATGGCTCGATGAAATGGGCACGCTGTCGAAGGTCTACGCACGGGCCACGATCGGCATCGTCTGCGGCACCTTCTCCGATATCGGCGGCCACGACCTGAGCGAACCGCTGCACCTCGGCGCAGCCAGCCTCTACGGCCCCCACATCGAACGCCAGAAGCCACTGCACGAGGCGTTGTCAGCGCTAGGTTGTGCTGTTCAGGTCGGCTCGGCGGACGAGCTGCCTCAGGTAGTGCTGGGTCTGCTGGACGACGCCCCACGCCGCCAGCAAATGGTCGACGCCTTCCGCGGAGTGGCGGGCAAGGCGACCGAAAGACTCGACGCTTTGGCAGCGAGCCTTATCGCGCAGGTCGAGAACCCGGTGCGAGCCGACCCCCACCCTTGATCCCTCCCCGCAAGGGGGAGGGAGACGACAATCTCGATGTCAGTGTAAGGGTCTCCCTCCCCCTTGCGGGGAGGGGACAGGGGTGGGGGTCCCCACGCTCCGGCTGCGGTGTTGTCGCCGACCTTACTCGTCGTCTTCCGGGTTAAGCAGCCGGTGCAAATGCACCACGAAATACCGCATCTCGGCATTGTCCACCGTCAGCTGCGCCTTCTGCTTCCACACCGCGTGGGCCGCGGCATAGTTCGGGTACACCCCGACCAGGTCCACGGCATCGAGGTCCTTGAAGACGATGTCCTCGGCCTTCTCCACTTCACCACCGATGACGAGGTGCAAGAGCTGCTGCTTGGTCTCGGGTTTCTTTGTCTTGCTCACGGCTTCAGACGCTCCAGATCGACTTCCTGTGGCTGCGGGCAGCCATAGACCTTGACCAGCGCCGCATGTAACGGCGCTTTTAGCGAAGGCTCGGCCAGCGCTGCAAGCGCTCCGTGCCGGGTTTCCGGGCGATTGAAGCGCAGGGCACCTATGCACACGTCTTCGAACCCGACCCCGGCCTCGGCAAGGATGCACGCCGCGCCCGCCACGTCCCAGTCCTGCGCCCCGCGCCGCACCACCACCGCATCGAGTTTCCCCGACGCCACCAGCGCCAGCCGATAGGCCAGCGACGGGTAGAACGGCCCGCGCGTGTACTCGAGTCCCGCCGCCTGCAACTCCTGGTGCACTGCCCCCGGCGCCGGGATCAGCGGCGCGGTCCGGCCCGGATGGCGCTGCCGCACCAGCGGCTTGCCGTTGAGCCGCGCGCCATCGCCGATCGCCGCGTCATACATCTCGTCGCGCACCGGTGCGTAGACCACGCCCGCAATCGCCACTCCGTCCTCGACCACCGCCAGCGACACGGTCCAGCTGTCCTCGCCGCGGATGAAGCCGCGCGTCCCATCGATCGGGTCGACCACGAACACCCGGCGATGGCTAAGCCGCGCGGGGTTGTCGACGCTCTCCTCGCTCAGCCAGCCATAGTCGGGGCGCGCCGTGAGCAGGGCCGAGTTGAGGAACTTGTCGAGGACGATGTCCGCCTCGCTGACCGGCGAGGCGTTCTCCTTGGTCCAGGTCTTCAGGTCCTTGCGGAAGTAGCCGGCCGCGATGATCCCGGCGGTGACGGCGGCCGAGCGCAGCAATTCGCGATCGTCGGCAGCTGTAGTCGGGGCGGCATTGAGCATCAGTCTTCCGGGGTATTTGGCTGGCGGTGCTTCTAGGCGCATCCCTGTGCAGGAACAAGGCCCGCACAAAGGCCACAGGTCGCCTCAGTGGCTGCGCGGCCACTACTTAGCCCAGTTGCGGGGTGGCGTCGGAGCGAGTGGTTAAAGCCAAGCAAGCCCACGCACTTAAGACTGCGTTACACCCGGTGACACCCCGCTAACCCTTCGCAAAACAACCTAAACTTAACCCAGTTTCTTAAGCGGGGTGGCAAGGGGCGCGGGTACATTGGGCCCATCAAAGAGGGCGGCACTAACAGCTCTCGAAAGTTGACAGGAAGGCATATTATGCAGGGTCGTATTGGGATCGACGGTTCGTCGGTTGTCATGTTGTTCGGCGAGGGCAGGGCCCCCCGGACGCGTTCGCTGACTGCCAGATATTTCGGTCCGGCCAACGATAATGGCCCCAAGGATCCGGTAAAGACCGTGACGGTGCGCAAGACGCTCGAAAAGAGCGGCGTCGCCATCAAGATCAAGGTGCCGGTCGATGAGTTCATCGGCGTTGCCGTCTCGACCTCGATCACCGAAGAGGGTGTGCTGTCGAGCGCCATCGAGTTGGTGCACGGCGACCCGGACCTCAACTACCGCGTGTTCGAAGAGATCGGCAATTCCAACGTCGTCGCCGAGTGGCAGAACTGGGGCAAGAAGCTCCGCCTGCCGCTGTTCATCAAGGCCGGCGACGGCAACCTCCTCCCCTATTCGCAGCAGGTCGATGGTGTCGCACTCGGCATCAAGCACGACCGCCGCCGCCTCGCCGCCGACGCCGAACGCCGTCCCCGCTTCCTCAACCGCCGCAAGCCGGGCGAAGCGTCCTGATGCAACTTTTCCGGCGCTAAGCCGTTAGTGATCAACAAGCCGACAGCGATCCCATGCACGTTTGAACTGTCGGAAAGACTCGTAGCGACCTCCAAAACTAGCTCGAGCCGGGGCCGATCCAGAAATGGACCGGCCCCGCTTCTATTCTGCGTCCCCGTTCATCGCTGCTTCAGCCGGCTTGCAGCAGATGCCGGCCATGATCCCGAGGGGTGAGAGATGTTGAAGTCATTGGCTTTTGCGGCGCTGATCCTGGCGCTCACCGGTACGGCGGCCGGAGCGGTCGAGGTGAAGCTGGCGGACCCGGTTCCCGGGCACCCGCAATCCACGGTGCTCGATCTCATGCGCCAGGTCGTCACCGACCTCACCATCGATTCCAATAACTACGGCAGCGGCAGCGCCATGAAGCCGCTGCGCCCGATCGACGAGGCCGCGAGCGGCGAAACGCCCGCTGCGATAAAGGTCCTTGGACCCGAGGTTGTCACGCTGCGCGTCGACGGTCGCCCGCTCACCCTGCTGCACTCGGTTCTCGGCCACTCCAATGACAGCGTCGCGGAGGTGGTCCTGCTGGCGCTCTACGACGAGAACCTCAAGCTGCTCGATGCGGTGGATGTCGGCATCTACGAGAACAACTGGTTCGGCGAAGTCTTCCCGATAAGCGCCACCAACGACGCGGTCCGCGTGAAGTCCGAACACTTCAATTCGAGCCAGGGCTACGACGCCGCACAACTGGTCTTCGTCAAGGACGAGCAACTCACTCTCATCGACTCGATCTACTTCTTCTCGGTGGAGGGCGGCAGCTACGAGGAGCACCAGTCGCTCGCCGTCACCACAACTGCCGGTGGCCCCGGCTACTGGCCGATCACCGCCTCGGTCCACGCCACCCGCACCGTCGAGCCGCCTGAGCCGGTGGAGGAGGGCGAGGATTCGCTCGAGCCGCTGGCCCCGGCCTACGACCGAATGATCGCCCAGACCTACAACTGGAGCGCCTCGCTTGGCGGCTACGTGGCGAATTCCGACGCGTTCGAAAAACTCAACGCCGAGAACGAGTTGAAATACTAGGCCGGCGGGCACGGTGGCGTCCGTCCTGCATCGCTTCTAGCGCCAGGTAAGCCGCAGCCTCCCAGCCGATCCGGGCTTCGTCGGCGAGCGGGCGGCAACAGCGCTCCGCGGCAATGACCTTCAGTTTCGGCATGTCCATCTCCGGGTTTCGTTGCCCGAAGAAATACCCGCTCAAGGCTTTATGCAGAAGTCGGCGACATCAGGAGAGATTGTGCAGCAATCTGCACAATCAGATCGCCAGATCGAGCAGCAGCGCCAGGGTGAAGGCCAGTCCCACCCAGTGGTTGGCCCGGAACCGCACCAGCGCATTCGCCGGGTTCCGCGGCTCGAGCGTACGGATCTGCCAGCCCAGGATGCCGATCACCACGAGCATGCCCAAGAGGAACGGCCATCCCGCACCCACTAGTAGCGCCGCCGCCACCCACAGCACCGCCGCCGCCGCATAGAACAGCGCCACCAATGTTCGCGCCCGCCGCCCGAACAATCGGGCGGTGGATTTCACCCCCACCAGCGCATCGTCCTCGATGTCCTGCAGCGCGTAGATCGTGTCGTAGCCGATCGTCCACAGGATCCCGCCGACATAAAGCAGCAGCGGGGGCAGGGCGAGGGAACCGGTCTGTGACGTCCAGCCCACCAGCGCGCCCCAGTTGAACGCCAACCCCAGGAACAACTGCGGCCACCACGTCACCCGCTTCATGAACGGATAGATCGCCACCAGCACCAGCGACGATACACCGAGCAGCACGGTTGTGCCGTTGAACTGCAGCAGCACCACCAGCCCGACCAGCGACTGCAGGACGAGGAACAGCGCCGCCTGCCGCTTCGTCACTTGGCCCGACGGGATCGGCCGTGAGCGCGTCCGCGCCACCTTCATGTCGATGTCGGTATCGACGATATCGTTGAACGTGCAGCCCGCCCCGCGCATCGCCACCGAGCCGATGTAGAACAGCACCAGCGCCCACCAGTCGAAGCCGCGTGCTGGGTTCGCCAGCGCCGCCAACGCCAGCGCAAATCCGCACGGCCAGAACAGCAGCAGCAACGGGACCGGCCGGTCCCAGCGCGCCAGCCGCCCGTAAGGCTTCAGCCACTCCGGCGCATAGCGGTCCAGCCAGTTGCCGCGGCTCGCGTCCGCTACCGTACCTGCTGCTTTCTCAGGGGTTTGCATCGTCTGTCTTGTGTGTCGTAATGGCCCTGCGGCCAGTTTCATATCACGCGTACCACGATGCCCAGATCGCACAAGACCCTGCCTCGCCTGTTCATCGAGGCGCCGCTCGCCGCAGGCGCGAAGCTGGAGCTCGGTCGCGAGCACACCAACTACCTCTTGACCGTGCTGCGCATGAAGCAGGCCGACGCGCTGGTGGTCTTCAACGGCACCGACGGCGCCTGGATGGCGCGTATCGCCGACGATCACCGCAAGGGCGCCACCCTCGAACTCGTGGTGCAAACCCAGCACCAGACCGAAAGATCCGACCTCTGGTTCGGCTTCGCCCCGCTGAAGACCGGCCGCCTCGACTACCTCGTGCAGAAGGCCACCGAGATGGGTGCCGGCATCATCCAGCCGGTGATCACCCGCTTCACCCAGGTCTCGCGCCTCAAGTCCGACAAGCTCCACGCCAATGTCATCGAAGCCGCCGAGCAGTGCGAAGTCCTCAGCGTCCCGAAGCTGGCGGACGAGGTGACGCTCACCGACCTCATCTCCACCTGGCAGCAGAAACACGGCCTTCGTCGCCTGATCTTCGCCGACGAAAGCGCCCCCAACCATGCCCCGAACACCCAGCTGATGGATCTCGACGGCCTGCCCATCGGCATCCTGGTCGGCCCCGAAGGTGGCTTCTCCGACGATGAGCGGCAGCTCCTCCTCGCCCAAACCTTTGTAATTCCGATTAGTCTCGGCCCCAGGATTTTGCGCGCCGACACTGCTGCAGTGGCCGCTCTCGCCGTCGTTCAATCGACCATCGGCGATTGGCGATAAAGCCCATTGCATTCGGAGCGCGGCTGGCTATTGTCCGCCGCGCCCGGCCCGGAGCCCGGCAGTCTTGCCTGTTGGAGTGCCTATGGCCGGCGAAGAAAACGCACCGCTGATTGAAACGCGGGACGACCTGCTCGAGGTCATGGCCGTCGGCGGCAAGCCCAAATCCGAGTGGCGCGTCGGCACCGAGCACGAAAAGCATGTCTATCGCAAAGCCCCGCTCCGTCCCGTCCCCTATGCCGGCGACGACGGCATCCATGCCCTGCTCAAGGGCATCGAGGCTCGCACCGGCTGGCACCCGTTCTTCGATCGCGGCAACCCGATCGGGCTGCGCAACCTCGGCGCCGTCGGCGGCATCTCGCTCGAGCCCGGTGGCCAGTTCGAACTGAGCGGCGCCCCGCAGCTCACCATCCACGATGCCGCGGCCGAGCTCGACGCGCATCTCGAGGATTGCCGCATCATCGGCGGCCCGCTCAACATCCATTTCCTCAGCCTCGGCGTCACCCCGCTCTGGTCCGTCGCCGAAATCGCCGCCATGCCGAAGTCGCGCTACGGCATCATGACCAAATACATGCAGGAGGTCGGCAGCCTCGGCACCTCGATGATGTACCGCTCGGCCACCGTGCAGGCGAACCTCGATTTCTCCGACGAAGCCGACATGGTCAAAAAGCTCCGTGTCTCGGTGGCGCTCCAGCCCATCGTCACCGCGCTCTTCGCCAACTCGCCCTTCGTTGACGGCAAGCCCTCGGGCTACCTGAGCTTCCGCTCGCACATCTGGCTCAACACCGACCGCGCCCGCACCGGCATGCTGCCCTTCGCGTTCGAAGACGGCTTCGGCTTCGATCGTTACGCCGAATACGCGCTCGATGTGCCGATGTACTTCGTCATCCGCAAGGGTGAATACATCAACGTCGCCGGCGAGAGTTTTCGCGCCTTCATGCAGGGCAAGCTCCCCCAGCTTCCCGGCGAGCGCCCGACCGTCAAGGATTGGGAAAACCACCTCTCGACCCTGTTCCCCGAGGTCCGCCTCAAGCAGTTCCTCGAGCAGCGCGGTGCCGACATGGGCGATCGCGGCCACGTCCTCGCGCTCGCCGCCATCTGGACCGGCCTCCTTTACGACTCCGAAGCGCTGGACGCCGCCTGGGACCTGGTCAGCGACTGGACCAATGCCGAGCGTCAGACGCTCCGCAACGAAGTCCCCCGCACCGCCATCCACACCAAGTTCCGCGGCGGCACCGTTGCCGATATCGCCCGCCTCGTGGTCGACCTCGCCGGCGACGGCCTCCGCCGCCGCAAGCACCTCGCCGCCGGCAAGGACGAGACCATCTTCCTCGATCCGCTCAACGAAACCCTCGATCTCGGCAAGACCCAGGCCGAACGCTGGCTCGACAAATACAACGGTGAATGGGCCGGCGACCTCACCCGCATCTTCGACGAAGCCGAAATCTAGTTTCTCTTGATCCTCCCCCGCGGGGCGGGGGAGGCGGACCACCCGAAGGGTGGTGGACGGGGCGCCCCAGCCCGCAGCTTAATCCGCCAGCGAAATCCGGTACTTCGGCATCGGCCGCTTGCGTTGCCGCCACTTCATGTAAGCCTCGTTCAGCCGATCGCGCTTTGGCTTGAGGAAACCAGGCCAGTCAAGCCCCGCCAGCTCGTAGTAGCTCTCGAGAAGGTCCGTCTGCAGCAGCCGGCGCTCCTGCGTGTAGAAGCTGAAATGCGACACCAGCAGGTCGCCGAGCACCTTGCCCGGCCGATTCAACTTGGCCGGCAGCACGGCCGAAAGCCACTCTTCCTCGTTCTGGTCGGGCGGATGAAACAGTCCGCCCAGCGCTATCACTTCAGCGCCGAAGAAGCCGATCGCATTGATCGAGAACCGCCCCAGCCGCACTTCCCGATCCGGCACGCGGAAATCGTCGAGCCGTCCCTTCCGGGCCGCTTCGATCAGCACCGGATGCATCGCTTCGGGAAAACTCGGATGCGCCCAGCTATACGGACACATCGCCTGGCTGGTGATCGTTCCTTCGATCCGCACCTTGGAGAGGCTCTGGATCAACGAACTGCACACCGCATTGTTGATGATCAGCGGCGCAAACCACAGCGCCTCGCCGCGGCTGGCGAGTGCCCTCGCCTTGAAGTGTTCGAAGAACCCCGGCTCGGTGAACACGATGTCGTCGTCGAGCCGCAGGTAGAGCGCTTCCGGATCGTCGCAGAAACGGAAGAAGTCGCCGATGTTCTGGCTCGTGCCGTCGGCCGACGCGAGTCGCTTGATCGTGCAGCGTGGGTCGCTGGCCGCCAGCCGCTGGAGGTAGGCCCGGTCCGCGTCGTTGCGGCAATTGTCCCACAGCTGCCATTCGACCACCTCGGCGCTGCCGAGGACGTAGTGGCTGAGCAAACGCATATAGCGCTCCCGCCCAGCGGGAGTGACAACGATCAGCTTCAAGTCAGACCCTCAGCGAACAGCCTCGCGCCCTGTTCTCAAACGCCACGCCAGAGTCGTCAACACGTCCGTCTATCTACTTCGACGAAGCCGAGGTCCGGACCGCGGTCATCTCGACCCGTCGAAGTGGCGCAGCGGACCGTCTCAAACGGCCTGCAATGCAACCGCGGCGACCGCCAGTTGGGCTCGCTTGTATGCGGGGCGGGCTTGTCCGCGCGCGACATAGGCGTCGATGTTCGGATACTCCGCGAGCAGGCCCGACGGCCCGAGCCGCGACAGGGCGTGCACCATCATCAGGTCACCCGCGCTGAAGGCCCCATCGAGCCACTCGCTGTTGCCAAGGCGTTCGGACAGCTCGGCCAGCCGCACGCGGATGCGGTCCTTGACCAGCGGCAAGCGTTCCGCCGCCCAGCTCTCATTGCCCTCGGCGAACCTCGCCGTCTGGAGCTCGAGGATCGGCGGCTCCACGGTGCTGAGCGCCGCAAACATCCACATGATCGCCCGCGCCCGCCCATTCGCATCGCCCGGCAGCAGCCCGGCATGCCGCTCCGCGATATGGAAGACGATAGCGCCTGACTCGAACAGCACCAGGTCGCCCGCCTCATAGGTCGGAATTTGCCCGAAAGGATGGAGCGCCCGATGCGCTGGCTGCTTCATCGCAGCAAAGGAAACGAGCCGCACCTCATAGGGCTGGTCAACTTCCTCGAGCGCCCAGCGGACGCGCATGTCGCGCGACAGTCCCTTGCCGCCGTCGGGCGACCGTTCAAAGGTGGTGATAGTGGGCTTCATCGCAAGGCTCCGTGCGTTCCGTGATCATAGCGAAGGCCTGCAAGCCTTCATTGATAATCGAACGGTCGAAGCGAGATTCGACAGGCCACCACAAATAATTCGCGTCACGGCGCCGGGAACAGCTCTCTCCGTGATCCTCCCCCGCGCGGCGGGGGAGGGGGACCGCCATGGGCGGCGGAGGGGGCGACCAAAGCCCCTGCCAGCCTATTTCGTCTGCGCCGCCAGCACCCGGCTGCCCACCCAAGCGCCGATCACCACGAGCACCACCGCGAGCACCAACCCGATCCACACGATCGGGTCGCCGAAGTTCCCCAGGAACACCGCCCGCAGCGCTTCGACGATGTGCTTGAATGGATTGAAGTTGGCGACCACCTGCAGCCAGGCCGGCGCCAGCGTCATCGGAAGCAATATTCCCGACAGCAGCAGGATCGGTAGTGCCAGCGTATTGACCATCGGCGCCAGGGCGTCCTCGCTCTTGGTCGCAATGCCGATGGCGTTCGAGATGAACGAGAACGCTGCCCCGAGCAGCGCCACCAGCACCAGCCCGATCAGCAATGCACCTACGGGCACCCGCAGCCCCATGAAGAACGCCGCCCCCACCAGCACGATCGCCTGCACGGTGATCACCACCACGTCGCGCAGCGTCCGCCCGGCGATGATCGCAGTCCGCGCCGCCGGGGACACCAGCTGCCGGTCGATCACCCCCGAGCGCCACTCGGCGATGATCCCGAAGCCGACGAACAGCCCGCCGAAAATCCCGAGCTGCACCAGCAGCCCCGGCACGAACACCTGCCAGGCATCCCCCTGGAACCCCGAGGTCGCCGCCACCGTCTGCAGCAGCGGCCCGAACAGCGTCAAATAGAGGATCGGCTGCAGCAGCCCGATCACCACCCACAGCGGCTGCCGCAGCGACAGGCTCATAGCCCGGGCAAAGATGATCCAGGTATCGCGAATGAAGGACATTTCCCAAACCTTCCAAGTTTCAGGCGCGCCGCCCCCTCAGTCGTCACCCTCCCCCTTGCGGGGAGGGATCAAGGGTGGGGGAGCCACACGCTCAGTCAGTTCAATCCCGTAGCGACCGTCCGGTCAGCGTCAGGAACACATCGTCCAGCGTCGGCCGGTTCACATCGACGCCGATCGCGTCGATCCCCGCCTTGGTGAGGTCGCCGAGCAGCACCGGCAGCGCGGTCGCTCCATCGGGCACATGGAAACGCACGACGTTGGCTTCGGTCACCGGCACATCCGCGCCGACCAGACGGCCCGCAATGCTGGCCGACGCGGTCGCGTCCGCCTCCGTGCGCAGCGTCAATGTGATCGTGTCACCCGACACCCGCTTCTTCAGCTCTGCCGGCGTGCCTTCGGCAACGATCGTTCCGTGGTCGATGATCAGGATGCGGTCACTCAGCGAGTCGGCCTCGTCCATGTAGTGTGTGGTAAGAAACACCGTGGTCCCCAGCTCGTCGCGAAGCTTGCGGATGTGATTCCACAGGTTCGCCCGGCTCTGCGGGTCGAGCCCGGTCGAGGGCTCGTCGAGGAACACCAGCCTCGGCTGGTGGATCAGCCCCATCACGATATCGAGCCGCCGCCGCTGCCCGCCCGAGAGCGATCCGCAGGTGCGGTCCCAGATCTCGGCCAGATCGAGCGCCGAGAGCAACTCCTTGCCCCGCTCGATCGCCACCGGCTTGTCGATGCCATAGAGCCGCGCATGGCTGACGATCTCCTCGCCCACCTTGGCCTCCGGCGAGGTCGAACCGGCCTGGCTCACATAGCCGATGCGCCGGCGCACCTCGACCGGGTCGCGCCGCAGGTCCGCGCCCACCACGCTCGCCGAACCGTCGGTCGGCGCCAGCAGCGTGCAGAGCATCTTCAGGGTCGTGGTCTTGCCGGCGCCGTTCGGCCCCAGAAAGCCGACGATCTCGCCCTCACGGACGGATAGGTCGATGCCGCGCACCGCCTCGATGGTCTTGCCCTTGGCGCCCCGCGCCTTGAAGCTTCGCTTGAGGCCCCTGGCCTCGATGATCGTGTTGGTCACTTGCGCCTCATTGTCATTGCGCGGCACGGCGAACAGCTCCACCGGCATGCGCCGGATCGGCTGGAATGGATGCGATTGCGGTTTCATGCGCCGGCCCTCCGGCCGTCGGTTGCGTCGTCTTCATGATCGTTTTGCAGGCCACCCGGCTTGATCGCGGTTGCGATTACGAGATCGCATCCGCGTATCTCGCATCGCATTCGCGTATCGTCGTGGGCGGTCCATGCGACATCCAGGAATCTTGCATTCCTCGATGTCTCATCGTATAATTATCTTATGGATCAAGATATCAACGCGTCAAGAGAAAAATCGGAGCGGGAATTCGGCCTGCGTTTCAAGGAAGCCGTTCGCGCCAGCCAGACCGCAACGGACCTGTTCGACGAAACGCTGACCCAGTTCCTCGGCATCAACCGTACCGACGGCCGCTGCCTCGATCTGATCGACCGGCGGGGCAGGGTGAGCGCCGGCCAGCTCGCCAATGACAGCGGCCTGACTACGGGCGCCGTCACTGCAGTGATCGATCGCCTCGAGGCCGCCGGCTATGTCCGCCGCATCCGCGACACTCTCGACCGGCGGAAGATCTGGGTCGAACTGACCGAGGACACCCGCAACATCACCGCACGCATCTTCGGTCACTACGAAAAGACCGGCCCGATGATGATGGCCCGCTTCACCCCCGACCAGGTCCGCGCCATCCTCGAGTATCTGGAGATCGGCACCTTCGTAGAGAACGAAATGGCCGCTGCTCTCAAGGAGCACCTCGACCCCCGAGCCACCACCCCCACCGCCCGCCTCATCCAGGCCCGCGCCTTCGAACGCGCCGTGGAAGCCGGCCGCTCCAGGCTGCAGGCAGAGCTGAACGAGCTGCTGAAGGAGAAGTAGGGGGATACGGCTGGCAGACCGGTGGGCACTTTTCATCCTCCCACCAGCCGTCATCCCGGCGAAAGCCGGGACCCACTGCTCAGACAGTCGGTCTGGGCACCGGCCGTGCCGGTCCATCACGGCAAGGTCGGAGGGCTAAAAGCGAGTGGATGACCCAGTGCACTGGGTCCCGGCTTTCGGCGGGATGACGGTCGGTGGCGGTGGAAAGAAAAATCGTCACCGACTTATCCCCCCACTCCGAACCCGTGCGATCCTGCCCCCGTCACCCACACGGGCGCGGTCGCGTACGGACGGTCGGTGGGGCGACTTCGGTGCTGGGGGAGCCGTCCCCTGGCGGCCGCGGCTATGGGCACCCGTCCACCGTTTCCGTGCTTAGCGCACGGCGTGCGAACGCTTCCTCGTGGTCCCCGCAAAAACTCCGAACAGTTCCGGCGTGGCGACGGCCTTCATATTGCGGACTACCCGCGTGGTCGAAGCCACGCCGGAACCGCCTGCTCTTTGAGTCTACCGAAGCCCACGGGCTGTCGGGCGCTTCGTCGCGCCTATTCCGCCGCCATCGGCAGGCTGTCCTTGCCATCGAGGTTGCCCATGCTGGCAACGATGTGGCTCGAAAGCGCATCATAAATCCCGCCATAGGCGTGGCTTGCGCGCATGATGGCGATCTCGGCGTCGCGCAGCCGCGGCAGATCCTTGTCCTCGGCAATCACACGCATGCCGGGCTGCAGCGCGCTCTCGGGCAGGAAGCCGACCGCGAGGTCGGTCAGCACGGCGCTGGCGATCGCCATGGCGTTCGACGAGGTATAGGCGATGCGATAGTCGCGGCCGATGCGGTTCAGCACCTCGACCGCGTTCTCCTTCCAGCAGCAGTGCAACCCACCGGCGATCGGCAGCGGCTCGGTGGCCAGCGCCTGGCCGCCATGCGAGGCAACCCAGAACATCCGCTCGGTGCGGAACATCTCGCCATATTCGTGGTTCGTGCCCTGCGTGAAGACGATGAGGTCGTAGCGCCCCTTCTTCATCCCATCGAGCAGCTCTTCCGACGGCTGGCAGCGCACATCGACCACGATCTTGGGGTGCGTGCGCTGGAAGCTCGAGAGGATCACCGGCAGCAATCGCACCGCATAGTCGTCCGGCACACCGAAGCGGATCGAGCCCTTGAGGTCGCCATCCGAGAACACGTCCATGATCTCGGCATTGATCCGCAGCATGCGCCGGGCTCGCGCATAGAGCGCATCGCCATACTCGGTCAGCGCCACCGTGCGCCCGTCGCGGCTGAGCAGCGCCTGCCCGAGGCGCTCCTCGAGCCGCTTGATCTGCATGGAAACCGCGGACTGCGTCTTGTTCACCCGGCGCGCCGCCTCGGTAAAACTGCCGCAATCGGCGATGGCACAGAAGCTCTGCAACTGGTCGAGATCGAGGGGAGTGGTCATCCCGCTTCTCCATCACGAAATTTGATGACGAGGATGAAATCTATTTGTTGGACGAATGGAAGGCAAGGGCTCATATCACCACCCATCGGTGATCCCGAGGTCGCCACCGGCGATCCTCCGATCGCTTTCCCCGCCCCGGCACTCCCGCCCAGGCAAAGATGAAATTGGAGAAGGACCATGGTCCACTTGCTTTCGAGCGAGCGGCCGTCGATGGCTGCCGCGTCGTCCAACCCGCTGAGCGCACTGGTGAGCTGGTTCGCCAAAGCCCGGGCTGCGCGAACCCAGCGCATCGCCCTTGAGTCGCTTCTCGACTACGACGTTGCTCGCCTCGAGGACCTCGGCATCAACCGCCAGGACCTGTTCGAAGCGCTCGACAGCCCCAGCCAGCGCCCCGGCTACAAGCTGTCGCAGAAGCGCGCCGAGAGCGCCCGGAATTGGCTCAACCCCTGAGGTGAGTCTCCTCGTTGGCTCAATCCCAGATTGTGCCATCTTCGGGTCGGTTCACCCACCGGCCTTGTTTCCTGATGAACTGCCGGGCTCCAGGGCCCGGCTTTTTTGTCTGATCCTCCCCGGCGCAGCGGGGGACCAAGCGAAGCTTGGTGGAGGGGCGACCCACCGCCTAGCCCATCGCGTCCAGCCGCTCAGCCACCAGCTCCTGCAGCCGCCACAGATGCGGGTCGTGGATACCCAACTGTTCGAGATGGAAGACTGTATTGAACAGGTACTCCACCATCGAGCCGCGCGACCCCACGGCCTTCGCCAGCACATCGGCGACCTGCGCCTCGCTCAGCCCCGAGACATAGCGCCCGCTGTTGCGATCGATGCAGAAGGTGAACGCCCGCACCGGGCCGTGCTCGGTGGCGACCGTCACCCAGCGCGGCGGAAACGAGGACGGCTTCTGGCTCATCTCGCGCCGGCAGAGTTTCTCGATGTTGTCTTCGGCCTGGCCCGGTGGCAGCCGATACAGCGCGCCCTTGCAGGCGCCGCCCCGGTCCAGCGCAAGCATCAACCCGGGATTACTCTTCGAGCCCCGGAACCAGGTGTTCCAACCGAGGCAGAAGGCGCGATGCCAGCCCCGCAGCAGCCCGGTGCGGATCTCGACGAAGTCGCAGGCCGGCTTCCAGATCAGCGAGCCATAGGCGAACACCCAGATCTGATCCGAGCCATCGCTGCCGCTGAGGATGTCCTGCACGAACTGCTTGTAGTCCTCGTCGGTGGCAGCCTCGCTTGGCGGGACCGCCCCATCCGGCTGCACCAGTAGCGCCATCCGGGCCACATGGGCCTCGTTCAAGCGCATCTGCCGCACCGGCTGGCCCATCGGCGCTGATCCTACGGGAGTTGCGCGAAGCCGTCGCCGAAGCCGTTGAGCGAAACCGGGATGCCGATACCTTCCTCCGGCGTCTTGAACACGAAGAAAATCGCGCTCTTGCCGGTGGTGAGCTTGGCGATCAGCTCGTCGTCCAGCACCACCTCGGCGACGCACCCGTTGGGCAGGCAGCGCACGAAGGCCACGCGTCCGATATTGGCGCCGTCGATATTGAGCCCGAGCCCGTTCGGCAGCAGCACCCCCAGCGGCGCCAGCACCCGCAGCAGCCGCGCCTGCTTGTCGGCGGTCTTGAGCACGATCACCGACAGCCCGACATTGGGCTGGTCCTCGGCCGAGACGTTCTGGATTAGCGCGCATTGCTCGAAGCTGGCGCCCGGCGGCGTGTCGCAGCTCATCTGCCAGTCGCCGTACTGCGCCTTGACCACGCCCTGAGACAGGGCAGGGGACATCAGACCCGCCGCAATCGCGGCCACCGCGCCAACAACCGCGAACGTCCGAACAACTAGCCCGAGGATTGGCTGCACCGATCCACTCTCTCTATATGTGACATAACGAATCCCGCGTTTCCGCAGGCTCTGCAACTTAGTCGGTTAGCCCCGCGCGGCTGTCAACAAGCCGTCCCGCATGGCGCCGCGGATAAACGCCTGCCAATCAAGGCGAGCATGAGGCGGGGCCCCTTCCACCCTAACGGTGCGTTTTGACGCACGGTGTGGCGAGAGGCATGAATTGCCTTGGGTCTGCCGATGTGGTTTAGACACGTTCCAAGTTTCAAGCGCTCCGAGGTTGAGTCGGGGCGGCGTTTCGCTATGCCGCATTTGACACCTCAACCCGCGCTAGAATACCGGACCAGACGGGATCTCAAGGGGGTTTTAGGTGACCGGCAAACTACTGAGTTCGATTGGCTCGCTCGGAGCCGCAGCCCTTGCGCTTCTGCCGATGGTGGCAACTGCGCAGGAGCAAGGCCATCCGGTGCCCGGTCAGATCGGGCTGCAGCCCTCCGTGACCCCGATCATGGATTCCATCCACGCCTTCCACGATGGCCCGCTGCTGTGGACTGCCGTTCTGATCGCAGTGCTCGTTCTGGTGCTGCTGATCGTCGTGATCGTGCGGTTCAATGCCAGGTCGAACCCCAAGCCGTCCTCCACCACGCACAACACGCTGGTCGAGATTGTCTGGACCGTGGTGCCGATCCTGATCCTCGTGATCATCGCCATCCCGTCCTTCGCGGTGCTGACCGACCAGCTCACCGTCCCCGATGGGCAGCGCAAGTATCTCGGCTCGAACATCTTCTCGTTCGGCGACGTCGAGGTGCCGGCCCCCGAACTGACGGTCAAGGCGACCGGCCAGCAGTGGTACTGGGACTACGAGTACGTCGATCAAGGCAAGTCGATGTCGTCCGCGATCCTCTCCGAGGACGCCCGTCTTGCCCAGGTTCCGGTGCAGCCCCGTCTGCTCGCGGTGGACTATCAACTGGTCGTTCCCGTCGACACCACCGTTCGCATGCAGATCACCGCCGATCCGACTGGTGTCATCCATGCCTTCGCCGTACCCTCGTTCGGCATCAAGATCGACGCCGTGCCCGGCAAGCTCAACGAGACTTGGTTCAATGCCCGCAAGACCGGCATCTACTATGGTCAGTGCTCGGAACTGTGCGGCAAGGACCATGCCTTTATGCCGATCGCCGTGCGCGTCGTGACGAAGGAAGAATTTGCGGCCTGGATGGCAGCGTTCGAGGCGGGTACCGTCGACGACGCCAACGCCACCCTGCCTGCACTCAGCTAAGGACCCGTGCGCGGGTCCTCGACCCGGCGCCCCAGGTGATACGAAAAGGGATCGCTCAGAATGGCCGATACTCACGCTTTGGAAGCCCATGATGACCACGGCCACGCCGCGGCGCATGATCATGGCCATCCGACCGGCTGGCGGCGCTACGTCTATTCGACCAATCACAAGGACATCGGCACGATGTACCTTATCTTCGCGATCGTCGCGGGGGTGATTGGTGGTCTGCTTTCGGGCGCCATGCGCCTCGAGCTGCAGGAACCCGGTATCCAGATCTTCCACGGCCTTGCCGCGATGGTCTACGGCACGTCGGGCGATGCCGCGCTCGATGCCGGCAAGCACATGTACAACGTGTTCACCACCGCTCACGCGCTCATCATGATCTTCTTCATGGTGATGCCGGCGATGATCGGCGGGTTCGGCAACTGGTTCGTGCCGCTGATGATCGGCGCGCCGGACATGGCCTTCCCGCGCATGAACAACATCTCGTTCTGGCTGCTCCCGCCGGCTTTCCTGCTGCTGGTCCTCTCCATGTTCTTCGAGGGCCCCGCGGGCGCCTACGGCACCGGCGGCGGCTGGACCATCTACCCGCCGCTATCGACATCCGGACAGCCCGGCCCAGCGATGGACTTTGCCATCCTGGCCCTGCACATCGCCGGTGCCTCCTCGATCCTGGGTGCCGTCAACTTCATCACCACCATCTTCAACATGCGCGCGCCGGGCATGACCCTGCATCGCATGCCGCTGTTCCCGTGGTCGGTGCTGGTGACCGCCTTCCTGCTGCTGCTGTCGCTCCCGGTTCTGGCCGGTGCGATCACCATGCTGCTGACCGACCGCAACTTCGGCACCACCTTCTTCGCACCTGAAGGCGGCGGCGACCCGATCCTGTTCCAGCACCTGTTCTGGTTCTTCGGTCACCCCGAGGTGTACATCCTGATCCTGCCGGGCTTCGGCATCATCAGCCACATCGTCTCGACCTTCTCGCGCAAGCCCGTGTTCGGCTACCTCGCGATGGTCTACGCCATGATTGCCATCGGCGGCGTCGGCTTCATCGTGTGGGCGCACCACATGTACACCGTCGGCATGTCGCTCGACGTGCAGCGCTACTTCGTGGCCGCCACCATGGTCATCGCGGTGCCCACGGGCGTGAAGATCTTCTCGTGGATCGCCACTATGTGGGGAGGCTCCATCAGCTTCCGCACGCCCATGCTCTGGGCCATCGGCTTCATCTTCCTGTTCACCGTCGGCGGTGTGACCGGTGTGGTGCTCGCCAATGCCGGTGCCGACCGTGCGCTGCACGACACCTATTATGTGGTGGCACATTTCCACTACGTGCTGTCGCTGGGCGCCGTGTTCGCCATCTTCGCCGCCTGGTACTACTGGTACCCGAAGATGTTCGGCATCATGTACAACGAGACGCTGGCCAACATCCATTTCTGGATCACCTTCGTCGGCGTGAACGTGATCTTCTTCCCGCAGCATTTCCTCGGCCTCGCCGGGATGCCGCGCCGCTACATCGACTATCCCGATGCGTTTGCGCTGTGGAACCGCGTCTCCTCGGTCGGCTACTACATCACGTTCGCCGGCCTGGTGCTGTTCCTCTACATCCTGTTCGAAGCCGCTCGTAAGAAGCGTCCGGCTCCGGCCAATCCCTGGGGTGATGGTGCGACCACTCTCGAGTGGACGCTGTCGTCGCCGCCGCCGTTCCACCAGTTCGAGACGCTGCCGCGTATCGGCGCCGACACGAACCACTGATCCAAGAACCTGTGGCGGGGCTTCCGGGCCCCGCTGCCACAAGGGCGAGAGACATTGGCCTACGTGCACCACAGCAATGAGATCTCGACCCACGCCCATGAGGCGCGGGTTGAAGACTATCTCGCGCTGTTGAAGCCGCGGGTGATGTCGCTGGTGGTGTTCACCGCCCTCGTCGGCATGCTGCTCGCCCCCGTTGGCATCAATCCCTTCGTCGGCGCGGTCGCTATTCTCTGCATCGCCATCGGGGCAGGGGCCTCGGGCGCGCTGAACATGTGGTACGACGCCGACATCGACGCGCTGATGAGCCGTACCGCCAACCGGCCCATCCCGGCCGGCCGCATGGAACGCGATCACGCCCTGGCTTTCGGCCTCGTGCTGTCGGTCTTCTCGGTGTGCCTGCTCGGCCTCGCCACCAACTGGGTTGCCGCCGGTCTCCTGGCTTTCACCATCTTCTTTTATGCCGTGATCTACACGATGTGGCTAAAGCGCTCGACGCCGCAGAACATCGTCATCGGCGGCGCCGCCGGCGCCTTCCCGCCAATGGTCGGCTGGGCCGCTGTCACCGGCACCATCAGCATCGAATCCGTCGTGCTGTTCCTCATCATCTTCCTGTGGACGCCGCCGCATTTCTGGGCGCTGGCGCTCTACAAGCAGTCGGACTACGGCGCCGCCGGCATCCCGATGATGCCCAACGTGGCGGGCGAGGCCTCCACCAAGCTGCAGATCCTCGCCTACTCGGTGGTGCTGGTTGCCTCGACGCTGGTGCCTGGCTGGCTCGGCTTCATGGGCGTGATCTACACCGCTACCGCCGTCGCGACCGGCATTGGCTTCCTCTGGTTCGCCTGGATCCTGTTCCGCACCACCGAGACGGTGGCGATGAAGAAGGCCGGCCGCGCCCTGTTCACTTACTCGCTGAGCTATCTCTTCGTGATCTTCCTGGCGCTGATCACCGATCACGTAGCCACCACCTTGGGATGGCTCTGATGGCTGAACCAGTCAAACGCGACGAAGAGGCCGAGCTGGCTGCCCGCCGCCGCCGGCGCTCGATTGCGCTCGGCCTCGCCCTCGGCGCCTTCGTCATCATCGTCTACGTGCTGACCATCGTGAAGATGGGCCCCGCCGTGCTCGACCGGCCGCTTTGACATGACCGACGCTTCGCTCCCGAACAGTCACCGCAACCGCCACGTCGCCCTGACGCTGCTGGTTGTGGTTGCCCTGATGGTAGGCGCGGCCTATGCGGCCGTGCCGCTCTACGCACTGTTCTGTCAGGTCACCGGGCTGGGCGGCACCACGCAGGTTTCCGCCGGCAACCCCAAGGGCGCCATCGCCCGCGAGATGACCGTGCGCTTCGACTCCAATGTCGAGGGTGGCCTGCCCTGGACCGTCACACCCGCCAAGCCCGTCACCGACAAGATCGGCAACGTCGAGACGGTGACGTTCACAGCCCACAATTCTTCGAACAAGCCGATCACCGGCCAGGCGATCTTCAACGTCACGCCGGAGCAGACCGGTATCTACTTCAACAAGATCGAGTGCTTCTGCTTCACCGAGCAGACGCTGCAGCCCGGCGAAACCGTCGAGATGCCGATCGTCTTCTTCGTCGACCCCGATATTGCCGAGAATGGCGATCTCGACACCGTTCGCGATATCACCCTGTCCTATACATTCTACGCCGTTAAGAGCGAGGGAAGCTGACCATGGCTGCGCACGCCAAGCCCAACCACGACTATCACCTGGTAAACCCCAGTCCCTGGCCCTTCGTCGGCTCGGTCTCGGCCTTTGTCATGGCCGTCGGTGCCATCCTGTGGTTCCACGAGATTGCTCCGCCCTGGATCCTGATCGCCGGCTTCGTCGGCGTGCTCTACACCATGTACGCGTGGTGGAGCGACGTCATCAAGGAAGGCAAGGCCGGCGATCACACCCCCGTGGTGATGATGCACCATCGCTACGGCATGATGCTGTTCATCGCTTCCGAAGTGATGTTCTTCGTCGCCTGGTTCTGGGCCTATTTCGACGGCTTCTTCAACCAGGAAGCGCACGAGCAGTATGCTCGCATCGCCGCCATGGGCACCACCTGGCCGCCGACCGGCGTCGAGCTGTTCAACCCCTGGCACCTGCCGCTGTTCAACACGCTGATCCTGTTGACCTCGGGCACCGCGGTCACCTGGGCGCACCATGCGCTGCTCCACAAGGACAAGCGCGGCCTCGTCTGGGGCCTGGTGATCACCATCCTGCTCGGCGCACTCTTCACCTTCGTGCAGGCGACCGAATATTCTGAGGCCGGCTTCCAGTTCACCGGCAACCTCTACGGCGCCACCTTCTTCATGGCGACCGGCTTCCACGGCTTCCACGTGCTGGTCGGTACGATCTTCCTCATCGTCTGTCTGATCCGCGCCATGAGAGACGAGTTCACCCCCGAGCATCACCTCGGCTTCGAATTCGCCGCCTGGTACTGGCACTTCGTTGACGTCGTCTGGCTGTTCCTGTTTGCCTCGATCTACGTCTGGGGCAGCTGGGGCGTCGCCATCCACCACTAAGGTGGACCTGCAAGGATCTTCAAAGGGCGCGGCTCCGGCCGCGCCCTTTGCCTTTTGGCCTGCGCGACAATGACGCGTCCCGCGCTTTCCGGATGTGATAGAAACCCGCCATGACCGAGCCCACCTCCGAACGCCTCCCATCTCCCTTCGCCACCGGCCTTGCCTGCCGCTGCCCGCGCTGCGGTGAGGGACCACTATTCTCGGGCTTCCTAAAGCCCATGAAGCGTTGCGAGAGCTGCGGCCTCGACCTCAGCTTTGCCGAGGGCACTGAGGGGCCGGCGGTGTTCATCATCCTGATCGTCGGCTTCGTCATCGTCGGAGCGGCTGCCGCCGTCGAAGGGCTGTTCCACCCGCCGCCGTTTGTTCACCTGTTGCTCTGGCTCCCTGGCACGGTGATCCTGTCGCTGCTGCTGCTTCGGCCGTTCAAGGCGACGATGATCGCGCTGCAATACCACAACAAGGCCGGTGAAGGTCGTCTCGATGGTTGACGACATCACGGCCGAGCGGCGGCCCTCGCGCCTGCTGTTCTGGGGCTTCATCGCCTTCATGCTGGTGCTGATGGTGCTGTTCACCGTCCTCGGCATCTGGCAGGTCGAGCGCCTCGGCGAGAAGGAACGGCTGATCGCCAACGTGGCGTCGCGCATGGACCAGCCGCCGGAGCAGCTGCCGCCGCTCGCCGAGTGGGGCGCCTTCGACGCGGAAGCCTGGGACTATCGCCCGGTCATCGCCTCCGGCACCTTCCTGCCGTCCGAAACCGTGCTGGTCTTCACCAGCCTTGCCGATCAGCACGGTAAGCTCTCCGGTCCCGGCTACTGGGTGATGACACCCCTGGCGCTCGCTGCCGGCGGCACTGTCTTCATCAACCGTGGCTTCGTCCCGCAGGAGTCGGCCGAGGCGTTCGCCGCCGGTGGTGTGGTTGAACCCGGCCTCGTCAGCCTCACCGGCATCGCCCGAGCCACCGAGGCCATCACCAGCTTCACGCCGGCTCCCGACACGGCCAAGCGTGTCGAATGGGTGCGCAACACCGACCGGCTGGCCTCGCTCGCGGGGGCGGTGCCCCAGCCTGTCGCGCCGATCTACATCGACCTTCCGGCCGGCCCCGGTGGGGCCTTGCCGCAGGGCGGGGAGACCACCGTCAGCTTCCCCAACAACCATCTCGGCTATGCCATTACGTGGTTCGGCTTCGCCACGCTGGTGCCGTTCCTGCTCTGGTTCTGGGCCCGCCGGCAACGGCCGCCACAGCCACCCAAGCGATGACACAAGCCATGAAACTTGCGGCGCAGCCCCAGTTTCAATAGGGTGCGGCGCAATCCCAAACCGCGTGCTGCAGCAGGCACGTGTGAGAACAAGGCGGGGCGCTTTCCCTACATGCAGTTCGTTTCTACGCGCGGCGGGGCGGTCGTGCCCGGCTTTTCAGACGCTGTCCTCGCGGGTCTAGCGAGCGACGGCGGCCTCTTCGTCCCCGAGGCCTGGCCCCAGATCACCCCCAGCGAGATCGCGGCCTACGCCAACCGCCCCTATGCCGAAGTCGCCTTCGACATCATCCGCCGCTTTGTCGATGGCGAGATTCCCGATCTCGAGCTGAAGCGCATCATCGACGATGCCTACGCCACGTTCCGCCATCCCTCGGTCGCGCCGCTGGTCGAGATCGAGCCGGGGCACTTCGTCCTCGAGCTGTTCCATGGCCCGACGCTGGCGTTCAAGGACGTCGCGATGCAGTTCCTCGGGCGGGTGATGGACCACATCCTCGCCAAGCGCGGCAGCCGCGCCACCATCGTCGGCGCCACCTCCGGCGATACCGGCTCCGCCGCCATCGAGGCCTTCCGCGGCCGCGACGCCACCGACATCTTCATCCTCCATCCCGAGGGCCGCACCTCCGAGGTGCAGCGTCGGCAGATGACCACGGTGCTCGACGCCAACGTGCACAACATCGCGTTGCGCGGCACCTTCGACGACTGCCAGGACATCGTCAAAGGCCTGTTCAACAACCGCCGCTTTCGCGACGCGACGCAACTGAGCGGCGTCAACTCCATCAACTGGGGCCGCATCGTCGCGCAGATCGTCTACTACTTCACCGCTGCTGCCTCGCTCGGCGCGCCGCAACGCGAGGTGATCTTCACCGTCCCCACCGGCAATTTCGGCGACATCTTCGCGGGCTATTGCGCCGCACGCATGGGTCTGCCGATCAAGACGCTGGCCATCGCTACCAACTCCAACGACATCCTCGCCCGTAC
The DNA here is from genome assembly GCF_056405135.1 of Devosia sp. P1_H9. Taxonomy (NCBI): domain Bacteria; kingdom Pseudomonadati; phylum Pseudomonadota; class Alphaproteobacteria; order Hyphomicrobiales; family Devosiaceae; genus Devosia; species Devosia sp. P1_H9. The sequence continues at coordinate 14,953 of NZ_JBFUCQ010000010.1, read as the reverse complement.
GCTCGAAACCGGGCGCTACGAGGTCACCGGTGTCCACCCTACCATCAGCCCCTCGATGGACATCCAGGTCAGCTCGAACTTCGAGCGCCTGCTGTTCGAGTCGGTCGATCGCGACGCTGACGCCGTAAAGTCCATGATGAGCGGACTGAAGCAATCCGGCGGCTTCTCCATCCCCGACAAGGGCATGGCGGCGATCCGCCGGCAGTTCGTCGCCGGCCGCACCGATGAGGCTGCGACCGCCGCGACGATCAAGGCCGTACAGACCGCCTCCGGCTACCTGCTCGACCCGCACAGCGCCGTCGGCGTTGCCGTCGCGCGCACTCTGGTGGGCGGGCCGTCGCCGGTCGTGACCCTCTCCACCGCGCATCCCGCGAAATTCCCGGCGGCCGTCAAGGCAGCGGCGGGCATTGAACCGGCTTTGCCGGCGTGGTTGTCTGATCTTTATGAACGAGAAGAACGCTACACGGTGCTGGACAACGACCAGGCCGAGGTTGAGCGGTTCATTGCGGCACGGACCCGTGCTGGAGGAGCATAAGTGACTGTCAGGAGTACGACGCTTCCGAACGGCATGACCGTTTTGACCGACGACATGCCGCACCTCGAAAGCGCCTCCCTGGGCATCTGGGTCAAGGCCGGATCGCGCAGCGAAACCGAAGCCGAGCACGGCATCTCGCACATGCTCGAGCACATGGCCTTCAAGGGCACCAAGACCCGCGATGCGTTGGAAATCGCGTCAACGATCGAGAACGTCGGCGGCGACCTCAATGCTGCGACCTCGGTCGAGCACACCGGCTACTTCGCCCGTGTGCTGAAGGAAGATGTGGCGCTCTCCGCCGACATCCTCTCCGACATCCTCCAGAACTCGCAGTTCGAGCAGCACGAGCTCGATCGCGAGCAGCAGGTGATCGTCCAGGAGATCGGCGCGGCCCGCGACAACCCTGACGACCACGTCTTCGACCTGTTCCAGCAGGCGGCGTATCCGGATCAGGCCATCGGCCGCACCATCCTCGGCACCGTCGAGTCGGTGAACAGCTTCGGGCCGGATTCGATCCGCGCCTACATGGAGCGCAACTATGTGGGCGACCACATGGTGCTCTGCGCCGCCGGCAACGTCGATCACGATGCGCTGGTCGACATCGCCAACAACCGCTTCCACGACCTCAAGACCACCGGTGCTCCGGCACCGGAGAAGGCCGCTTATGTCGGGGGCGAGCAGCGTCTCATCTCGGATCACGAGCAGGCTCACATCGTGCTCGGCATGGAAGGCCGTGCCTACAATTCCGACGGCTTCTACGCGGTGCAGATCCTCGCCTCGATTCTCGGCGGCGGCATGAGCTCGCGGCTGTTCCAGGAAGTGCGCGAGAAGCGCGGCCTCTGCTACTCTGTCTACGCCTTCCACTGGGCCTTCGCCGATAGCGGCATCTTCGGCGTCGCCGCCTCGACCGGCGAGGAGGAGGTCACCGAACTGCTGCCGGTTGTGCTCGACGAGCTGCGCAAGGCCACCGAGACCATCAGCGACGAGGAAGTGATCCGCGTCCGCAACCAGATCCGCGCCGGCCTGCTGATGTCGCTCGAAAGCCCATCGTCCCGCGCCGGGCAACTGGCGCGCCAGCAAATCCTGTGGGGCCGCACGATTCCGCTGCAGGAGACGGTCGACCGGATCAACCGCATCACCGCGGATCGCGTGAAGCAGATCGCGCGGCAGATATTCGATGCCGGCAAGGTGTCGCTGGCGGGCATTGGCCCGGTCGCCAAGCTCCCCGACTATCGCGACATTGCGGCACAGCTCAAGAACTGAACGCGTGGCGACGGCGTCATGATGCTCACCTGGTTTGCTCGCGACGATACCCCCGTGCTGACGGGTCAGCGGGTGATCCTGCGCGCGCCGCGTACGAGTGATTACATCGCCTGGCGGGACCTGCGCCGCGCCAGCCGCGATTTCCTCAGGCCCTACGAACCCCGCTGGACCGACTCGGATCTCGGCCAGCGCGTCTATGCGTCGCGCCTGAAGCGCGGCCGCGACGAGGCCAAGGCCGGCACCGACTACGCCTTCTTCATTTTCACTCGCGGCGAGGGCGAACTGGTCGGCGGCATCACCCTCTCCAACGTGCGGCGGCGTGCCGCGCAGTTCGTCAACCTCGGCTACTGGATGGGCCACAAGTTCGCCGGCAAGGGCTACATGACCGAGGCAGTGGGTCTCGTCGTGCCGTTCTGCTTTGAAACACTTGGACTTCACCGCATCCACGCGGCCTTCCTGCCCGACAATCAGGCCAGCCGTCGCGTCCTTGAAAAAAACGGATTCACGGAAGAGGGCTACGCCGAGAACTACCTCCAGATCGACGGCAGATGGGCCGATCATGTGCTATTCGGCCTTACCCGAGAGCGCTACGACGCGGCCGTTAGGCACTCCAGCCGGTGAATGCTTGTCCCAAGGGGGAAACCCCGCTACCTAAGTTCCCCAACCATGACGGCGGCAGGGCCATTTTTCATCTAATGCGTCACATCCTCTTCCTCGCGATGTGCATTGCGTTGGCTTTGGCCGGGACCCTTCCTGCCTCCGCTTTCGACGTCATCACCGCCCCTGAGAACGTCAACGCCGTGAACCTCACCGGCGTGGTCGATATCGTTCCCGGCGACGCAGGCAAGGTGCAGCTCTCCACCGCCGCCGGTGAAGACGGGATCATCCGCCGCATCGAAGTGCTGGCTTCCGTAGGCGGCAGCAACCCGAACTGGGCGCTGTTCGCGCTGCGCAACGATTCCGACGTGCAGCTCGAGCGCTTGCTGGTGGCGCCATTCTTCCGCCTGCCGGGCTCCGGCGTCTTCCGCCCCGATCTCGGTGCCGAGCGCATCAAGGTGCTGACCCCGAGCGCCGGCCTCAGGCCGACCCGCCTCACCGACCGCGAAGCGGACGTCTTCGAGGTGGTGCTCGACCCGGGCGCCACCGTGACCTTCGTCGCAGAGCTGTCGAGCGGCTCGCTGCCGGAACTCTACTTGTGGAAACCCGACGCTTATCGCGACTACGTCAACTCGTTCACGCTGTTCCGCGGCGTGGTACTGGGTGTTGCGGCGCTGGCGGCGGTGTTCCTCACCATCATGTTCGTGGTGAAGGGGCGCGGCATCTTCCCGGCGACGGCGGCGTTCTCATGGGCCGTGCTGATCTACCTGCTGGTCGATTTCGGCGTGCTCGGACCTTTGCTGGGCATCTCCAACGGGGCCATGCAACCGTTCCGGGCGGCGGCGGAGGCAGGTATCGCCACGACGCTGTTCGGCTTCCTGTTCATCTATTTGAACCTCCACCGCTGGCACCTGCGCTTCATCCACCTGGCGCTGGCGCTTGTGGTGGTGTTCCTCGCGCTGTTCGGCTTCGCCTTCTTCCAGCCCTCGATCGCCGCGACCGTGGCGCGGCTCGTACTGGCGCTGCTTGGCGTCACCGGCTTCTTCCTGATCCTTTTGCTGGCGCTGCGCGGCTACGACCGGGCCGTGCTGCTGGTGCCGACCTGGGTCATCTACATCGCCTGGCTGTTCTACGCCTGGCTGGTGGTCACCGGGCAGGTGTCGAACGACGTGGCGCAGCCGGCAGTGGCGGGCGGCCTCGTGCTCATCGTCATGCTGCTCGGCTTTACCTCGGTGCAGCACGCCTTCTCCGAGGGGCAGGTGTCGATCGGCACGCTCTCCGAAGTGGAACGACGCGCGCTGGCGCTGACCGGTTCGGGCGACTTCGTCTTCGACTGGAACATCGAGCGCGACCGCGTCTCGGTCTCCGATGAACTCGGTACCCGTCTCGGCGAGCGCCGTGGTGCGCTGCGCGGCTCGATCAAGCGCTGGCTCGACCGCGTGCATCCGGAGGATCGCGACCGCTTCCGCACCGCCTTCGACACGCTGGTGGAACTGCGCCGCGGCAAGGTCTCGGCCGACGTGCGCCTCACTGCCCACGACGGCAGTTTCCGCACCATGCGCATGCGGGTGAAGCCGGTGCTCGGCGGCGACGGCCAGGTCAACCGCATCGTCGGCACCCTGCAGGACGTCAACGAGGACCGCGCCAGCCGCGAGCGCCTGCTGCACGACGCCGTGCATGACAGCCTGACGGGCCTGCCCAACAAGCACTTGTTCCTCGACCGGCTGGAGCGCGCCCTGGTTCGTGCCCGCCTGCCCAACGGCACCAAGCCCGCGGTGTTCCTCATCGACATCGATCGCTTCACCGAGCTCGAGGAGCGGGTAGGGCACTCCGCCGCCGATTCCGTGCTGCTGGCGATCTCCCGCCGCGTCGCCCGCGTCATGCGCCCGCTCGATACCGTCGCCCGCCTCGGCGGCGACCAGTTCGGCGTGATCCTCGCGTCCGAGCAGGCCGCCGGCAAGATCGCCGAGACCGCCGAGCAGATCCGCAAGGCCCTGAAGTCGCCCTTCAACTTCGGCGAGCGCGACCTCAGCCTCACCGCCTCGATCGGCGTTACGATCTATGACGGCAACCCGGTCGCCGCGCCCGACGTGCTGCGCGATGCCGAACTCGCCATGTACTACGCCAAGCGCTTGGGCGGCGACCGCATCGAAGCCTTCCGCGCCTCCGCCCGCTCCATCGCCGCCTATTCGAAGGCCGGCGAAGAGGACCTCGATCGCGGCCTCCGCCACGGCGAGCTCGCGGTGCAGTTCCAGCCGATCATGGATATCCATTCGGGCACTATCGCCGGCTGCGAGGCGCTGATGCGCTGGAATCATCCGCAGCGTGGCGTTGTTCCGCCCGAGGAGTTCGTGCCGCTGGCTGAACGCACCGGGCTGATCGAGCGCCTCGGCCGCGTCGCCTTCGAGCAGGCCGCCGGGCAGGCCCGTGAATGGGCCGCATCGCTGCCCCTGCCTGAAGACTTCTTCGTCTCGGTGAACCTGTCGCCGGCGCAGCTCGCCACCGAGTCACTGCTCAACGACATGCGCGCGCTGGTCTCCGACCACCGCCAAATCGCCCGCCACCTGAAGCTCGAAATCACCGAGAGCCAGGTGATGAGCAACCCCGAGCACTCGGCCTATGTCCTGAACGCGCTGCGCGCCCTCGGCCTCCGCCTCGCGCTCGACGATTTCGGCACCGGGCACTCATCGCTCAGCTACCTGCATCGCTTTCCGTTCGACACCATCAAGATCCCCGCCGCCTTCGTGCAACTGGGCGACGACAGCGGCATGAGCCACACCCAGGTGCCGATCATCCGCGCCATCATTACGCTGGCGACGGAACTCGACCTCAGCGTCATCGCTGAGGGTGTCGAGACCATCGAGGAAATCGAGCGGCTGCAGCAGCTCAACTGCCAGTACGCCCAGGGCTACGCCTTCGGCGCCGCCATGAGCGGCGCGGAACTCGGCAAGCGCCTGCAGAGCCAGTTCAGCGGCAAGTAGGGCGCGGCGCTAGCCGCGGTCTCTCCACCATCACCGGCCGTCATCCCGGCGAAAGCCGGGACCCCCGCTCACCCATGCCCCGCCGTCGCGCTCAGCGTCGCCCGCGTGATTCCCAAGCTCGCCAGCGCTGCGTCGTAACGGTTCTCGATCGGCAGCCCGAACAGCAGTTCGCGTGAGAATGGCACCGTCAGCCAGCCATTGCCCTGTATTTCGGTCTCGAGCTGCCCCGGGCTCCAGCCGCAATAGCCGAGCGCGAACAGCGCCTCGCTCGGCGAGTTCTTGAAGGCCATGGCCTTGAGGATGTCGAGCGTGGCCGTGAGGCAGATGTCGTCGGTGACTTCGTAGGAGTTGCCGACGCGGAAATAGTCGGACGAGTGCAGCACGAAACCGCGGCTCTTCTGCACCGGGCCGCCTCGCAACACCTTGCGGTTGCGCACTTCGTCGGGCAGCTGGATGAGTTCGTCTTTCTCGCCGAGCTGCAGCTCTTCGAGGATATCGGCGAACTTCATGTCCTCGAGGCTCTGGTTGATCACCAGCCCCATGGCTCCTTCTTCGCCGTGCCCGACCAGATAGACGACGGTATCGCGGAAACGGTCATCGCCCATGTCCGGCATGGCGACGAGAAACTGGCCCCTGAGCGACTCCATGACGACATCTCCTGGCACCGGCTTGGCCGGATGCCTCTAATCTAGACCCGGCCCGGGCACTCTGCCTAGCTTCACGAAGACCTGATCCGCCTTTCTATTTAGGGTGCGCTCGGCTATCCGGAAACCCATGCGCACCCCGGCAGTTCTGCTTATCGCCACCCTCAGCCTCCCCGCCACGGCGGCCGAAACGCCGTGGCAGGATGTTGCCCCCGATGCGAGGGTCCGGCTGATCTCGTCCGATGTGCTGAAGTCCGACGGCACCACCACGGTGGCGCTCGAGATTGACATGCCGATGGCCACCAACACCTATTGGCGGGTGCCCGGTGAAACCGGCATTCCGACCACCTTCGATTTCAGCGGCTCCACCGGCGTGCTCGGCCACGAAGTGCTGTGGCCGTTCCCGTTGCGCGAGACCAAGACCGGCTATGTCGATTACGTCTATCGCGGCCCGACGGTGCTGCCGGTGGACCTGAAGCTCGATGGTGCGGCCACCAACCTCAAATTGCAGGTGGTGATGGGCGTCTGCTCCGACATCTGCGTGCCGGTGACGGCAAGCTTCGACCTGCCGCTGTCCTTTGCTACCCCCGACCGGGTGCAGGGGCTGCGCATCGCGCAGGCGCTGGCGCTGACACCGATGCCCTGGGAGGACCCGCGCGACCCGATCGCCTGGGTGGGGCTGGACACCGCGAGCGGCGCGCTGGCGGTGCAGGTCAGCGACCCCGAGGTCGACCCGCAATCGCTCATCGCCGATGCCGGAGAAGGTGGGCAACTCTTTGGTGCGCCGCAAAAAAGCCCGGATGGAAAACTAGTCCTCCTGCCACTGCTCGGGGGAGAAAGTAGCCGCGACGTGGAGGGCATGCCCGTCCGGCTCACATTCATGACCGAAATGGGGCCGTTCTCGGTCGAGCGGCGGATTTCGTCCGCCGGGTCGACGGCAGCGGACGACTGATCTAAGGTCCCTCGCGCCCGGGTATCGGGTGTTCGAGTTTTGGTCATGGGGAGCTAGCACACAGATGACGATCCAGCCCGGCGACAGGATCCCGTCCGTTCCCGTCAAGCTCGTGACCAACGGCGACACTGTCGATACCACCGCCGACGCCGTGCTCGGCACCGGCAAGATCGTGTTCTTCGGCGTGCCGGGCGCCTTCACCCCGACCTGCGACACCTCGCACCTGCCTGGCTTTGTCGCCAATATCGCGAAATTCAAGGCGCTCGGCGTCGACCGCGTCGTCTGCGGCACCGTCAACGACCACCATGTGACTAAGGCCTGGGGACAGCGTTCCGAGGCCCTGGGCAAGGTCGATTTCATCGCCGATGCCCACGCCCAGCTGGCCGAGGCGCTTGGGCTGGACAAGACATCCAACGATCTGGGCAAGCGCTTCGCGCGTTTCGCCATGATCATCGAGAACGGCGTCGTTAAGGACCTCTTCGTGCAGGATGTGGCAGGAGTGACCGTCAGCGGCGCGCCGGCTGTGCTGCTGGCCCTCGAAGCGTCGCGAGTAAGTGCGTAAGGAGCAGTCGCATGGGGTTTGTTGAAGTGGCAGCGACGCAGGGCGCACGGCTGGTTTCGATTGGCGCAGTGGCGCTTGCGCTCTCGGCCTGCTCGATAGGCAATATGTTCGCGCCCGCCGCGAGCGGCCCGTCTCCCATGCAGACCGCCAACCCCACGCAGCAGGAACTGGCAACCGCCAGCACCAATGCGCTGCCCGCCATCGCCACCGAATGCCCACCGATCAAGGTGCGGCTGGGCGGCGAAGCGCTGTTCTATTACGGCAAGGGCAAGGTGGGTGACGCGCGCGCGCTGAACTACCAGGCGGTGATCGAGAAGCAGTCGCGCAACTGCGTGGTGTCCAACGGGCTGATCACCGTGAAGATGGGTATCGTCGGCCGCCTGTTGCTCGGGCCCGCCGGCAACCAGACCAACGTCAACGTGCCGGTGCGTTTCGCGGTGGAACGCGACGAAGTTCCGCTGTTCTCTGAGCGCTACGAAATCCCCGTCACCATCACGCCGCCGAACCAGTCGGAAGAGTTCGTGAAGGTGGTCGAGAACGTCGCCATCCCCTACACCGGCGGCGAGCAGATCGTGATCTGGGTCGGCTTCGACAGCTGACGTGACTGTATAGCCGGCGAGGGGCGGATTGACTCCGCCCCGTAAACCCGGCTTAGCATACCTCGACTGCGGGAGAGTCCGGCTTCGTGCCGGCGCCGAAGGAGCAACCGCCCCGGAAACTCTCAGGCAACCGGACCGTAGTCAGACTGAACTCTGGAAAGCGGGTGACCACACCCCACCGAAGGAGCAACTCGCCCATAGGCGGCGGGGAAATCTCTCAGGTTAGCGGACAGAGGGGGCACGAACGCGGGGGCGGTTGCTCACGCGTTGCTGTGCAGTCAACCCCTGGTGTCCCAATGGCCGAACAACCGGCAGACGACCTCAAGACCGTAGTCCTCAACGACAAGCACATTGCGCTTGGCGGGCGAATGGTGCCGTTCTCCGGCTATTCGCTGCCGGTGCAATACCCCGCCGGCATCATCGCCGAGCACAAATGGACCCGCGAGCATGCGGGGCTGTTCGATGTCTCGCATATGGGCCCGAGCTTCCTCGTGCTCGATCACAAGTCGGGCGACGGCGAAGCCGACCACGCGGCGGTGGCCGAAGTGGTGGAGCCGCTGATCTGCGGCGACATCAAGGGGCTGAAACCCGGGCAAATCCGCTACACGCTGCTGCTCAACGAGGCGGGTGGCACCTATGACGACCTGATGGTCGCCCGACCGGCAGCCGAGGGCTGGGGCGGGGCGCTCTACATCGTGGTCAATGCCGGCACCAAGGAAGCCGATTTCCAGCGCATCGCCACGGCGGCGCTGGGCCGGGCAACGCTCAACCGTTCGGACCATGCGGCACTCTTGGCGCTACAAGGCCCGGAGGCGGCGGCGGTGATCGACGCGATCGTCCCGGCAGCGGCCGAACTGGGGTTCATGCACTACGGCTCGTTCGACTGGCGCGACACCAAGCTCGTGATCTCGCGCTCCGGTTACACCGGCGAGGACGGGTTCGAGATCCTCGTCGATCCGGAGCACGCCGCCGCCTTCTGGGATACGCTGCTCGCCGATAACAGGGTGAAGCCGATCGGCCTCGGCGCCCGCGACAGCCTGCGGCTCGAGGCCGGGCTGCCGCTTTATGGCCACGACCTCGATGAGACCATTTCGCCTGTCGAGGCCGGCCTAAACTTCGCCATCTCGAAACGCCGCCGCGAGGCCGCCGATTTCCCCGGCGCACAGCGCATCCTCGCCGAACTCGGCGGGGTGCTGGATCGCGTCCGTGTCGGGCTGACGGTGGAAGGCGCGCCGGCGCGCGAAGGTGCGGCGATCCTCGATCAATACGGCGCCGAGATCGGCGTTGTCACCTCGGGCGGCTTCGCCCCGAGCCTCAGCCGCGCCATCGCCATCGGCTTCGTGCCGCCAGACCACGCCGCCCCCGGCACCAAACTGCAGGTGATGGTGCGCGGCAAGACCCAGGCGGCGGAAGCCGTCGCCACCCCATTCGTTCCCCATCGCTATGTCCGGAAGGCCAGCAAATGACCAAGTTCACCAAGGACCACGAGTACATCACCCAAGAGGGCTCCATCGGCACCGTGGGGATCACGCCCTACGCCCAGGAACAGCTGGGCGACATCGTCTATGTCGAGCTGCCCAAGGTGGGCCAGAAGCTGAAGGCCGGCGACGAGGCTGCGGTGGTGGAATCGGTGAAAGCCGCGTCCGAAATCTACTCCCCAGTCTCCGGCACCGTCACCGCCGTCAATGACGCGCTCTCGGGCGAGCCCGGCCTGATCAACTCGTCGCCCGAAGCCGACGGCTGGATCTTCAAGCTCCAGCTCGACAACGCGGCCGAGCTCGACGGGCTGATGGATGCCGACGCCTACGCCAAGCTGACTGCCTGAGGATCTCGATGCGTTACCTCCCCCATTCCGAGCACGAGCGGGCCGATATGCTCGCCGTCATCGGCGCCAAGACCGCCGCTGATCTCTTCGCCCGCGTGCCGCGTTCAGCCCTGCTGACCGAGTCGGTGAACCTGCCGGCGCATTCGCCGGAGTTCCTCGTCGAGGCCCACATGAAGGCGCTGGCCGGCCGGAACCACGCGGCTGGCGATGGCCCGTTCTTCATCGGCGCCGGCGCCTACCGGCACCACGTGCCGGCGAGCGTCGATCACCTGATCCAGCGTTCGGAATGGCTGACGGCATACACGCCGTACCAGCCGGAGGTCTCGCAGGGGACGCTCCAGATGCTGTTCGAGTTCCAGACCCAGGTGGCGCATCTCACCGGCATGGAGGTCGCCAACGCCTCGATGTATGACGGCTCGACCGCCACAGCCGAGGCCGTGCTGATGGCGCGCCGGCTGACCCGCCGCAACCGCATTGTCCTGTCGGGCGGCCTGCATCCGCACTATCGCGACGTGGTGCGGACCTATCTCGGCGACGGCCCGGATCTCATCTGCCTGCCGGCCTCGCCGGAAGGGCAGGGCGACATCCTCAACCGCATCGACAGCGAGACTGCTGCGATCGTCGTGCAGACCCCGGACTTTTATGGCCACCTGCGCGATCTGCGCGCCGCCGCCGACGCGGCACATGCCTCCGGCGCACTGCTGATCGTCGTGGTGACCGAGGTAGTGTCGCTGGGCCTCATCGAGGCTCCCGGCGCGCTCGGCGCCGACATCGTCGTCGCCGAGGGCCAGTCGATCGGCAACAGCCTCAACTTTGGCGGGCCGTATGTCGGGCTGATGGCGACGAAGAAGGAGTTCATCCGGCAGATGCCTGGCCGGCTCTGCGGCGAGACCGTCGATGCCGACGGCAATCGCGGCTTCGTGCTGACGCTCTCGACCCGCGAGCAGCACATCCGCCGCGAGAAGGCGACGAGCAACATCTGCACCAACTCGGGGCTCTGCGCGCTGGCTTTCTCGATCCACATGTCGCTCTTGGGTGAGGCCGGACTGAAGAAGCTGGCGCGGCTCAACCACCACAACGCGGTGAAGCTGGCGCGCATGCTCGGCACGGTGCCGGGCGTCGAACTGCTCAACAAGAGCTTCTTCAACGAGATGACCATCCGCCTGCCGGTCCCTGCAGCGCCGATCGTCGAGCTGCTGGCCCGGGCCGACGTCCTGGTCGGCCTCCCGGTCAGCCGGCTGGAGCCGGACAATCCGGATTGCGCCAACCTCATCGTCCTCGCGGCCACCGAACTGACCACCGACGACGATATCGCGATGCTGGCCGAGTGCCTCCACGCCGCCCTCTCGGAGGAAGCCCAATGAGCATGAACAACCAGGGCCGCCCGACCGGCGTCGGCACCTCCGATTTCACCTCCGTCTCAGGCTCGTCGCTGCTCCCCAACGAGCCGCTGCTGTTCGAGATCGGCGACCGCGAGCACTCCGGCGTCGACCTGCCGGACGTGAAGATCGACGGCGCGTTCCTCGGCGGCTTCGAGCGGAAATCCGAGATCGATCTGGCAGGACTCACCGAGCCCGAGACGCTGCGCCACTATGTGCGGCTCAGCCGGCTCAACTACTCGATCGACAGCGGCATGTACCCGCTCGGCTCGTGCACCATGAAGCATAACCCGCGCCTCAACGAGAAGATGGCCCGGCTGCCAGGCTTCGCCGACATCCACCCGCTGCAGCCCGTTTCGACAGTCCAGGGCGCGCTGGCGTTGATGGACGAACTGGCGCACTGGCTGATGACGCTGACCAACACCGCTGCCGTATGCCTGACCCCCAAGGCCGGCGCCCATGGCGAGATGGCCGGCATGATGGCGATCCGTGCCGCGCAGGAAGCGGCAGGGCAGGGGCACCGCAAGGTCGTGCTGGTGCCCGAGAGCGCCCACGGCACCAATCCCGCGACCGCGGCCTTCCTCGGCTACAGCGTGCGCTCGATCCCGGCGCGCGATGACGGCACGGTGGATGTCGAGGCTGTGAAGGCGGCGCTGAGCCCCGACGTCGCGGCGATCATGCTGACCAACCCTAATACCTGCGGGCTGTTCGAGCCGGAGGTGATTGAGATCGCCGCCGCCGTGCACGAGGCTGGCGCCTTCTTCTACTGCGATGGTGCCAACTTCAACGCCATCATGGGCGTGGTGCGGCCGGGCGATCTCGGCATCGACGCCATGCACATCAACCTGCACAAGACCTTCTCCACCCCGCATGGCGGTGGCGGGCCGGGCGCCGGCCCGGTGGTGCTGTCGGCAGCGCTGGCGCCGTTCGCGCCGGTGCCATTCGTCCGGAAAGGCGAACTGGTGGAGCACGCTGAAGGCCAGCACCTCGGCCGCATCACCGCGTTCAACGGCCAGATGGGCATGTACGTGCGCGCGCTGACCTACATGCTGAGCCATGGCGGCGACGGGCTGGCGCAGGCGGCCAAGGATGCCGTGCTCAATGCCAACTACATCAAGGCGCGGCTCGAGCGCGCCTTCTCGGTGCCGTTCCCCGGCCAGCCCTGCATGCACGAGGCGCTGTTCGACGACAGCTTCCTCGAGGGCACCGCCGTCTCGACGCTCGATTTCGCCAAAGCGATGATCGACGAGGGTTTCCACCCGATGACCATGTACTTCCCCCTGGTGGTGCATGGCGCGATGCTGGTGGAGCCGACCGAGAGCGAGAGCAAGCAGACGCTCGACCACTTCTGTGACGTGATGTTGGAACTGGCGGCGGATGCGAAATCCGGCAACAGCGCTCGCTTCACCAGCGCCCCGATGAGCGCACCGCGGCGCCGTCTCGACGAGACGCGTGCAGCGCGCTCGCCGGTGCTGAAGTGGGAACGGGCCGAGCCGCTGCCGCAGGCGGCCGAATAAGGCTCAGGCCGAACGGGCGAGCGGCAGTTCTCTGGGCGTGGTGGCGGGCTTCGCCACCACATCGGCCGCGAACCGGCCGAGCAGATCGTTGAAGACGGCGGGCTGGTCCCAGAACGGCGCGTGTCCCGCCTCGGGGATGATGTGGCAGACATTGCCCCACAGCGTGCGGTAGCGCAGGCCCGCCAGGTAGCTGAGCCGCGCGACCGGCTCATTGGCGCCGTTGACGATGGCGATCGGGATCGTGGCCTCTTCCACCGCCTGCTTCTGGTCGGCCACGTCGCCCCTCAGGAGGCTCCGCGACACCGCCGGCCTGACGCGGCCATCGGCACGCCGGATCGACTGCAGGAAGGTCGGGTCGCCGGCGCCGTGGTAGCACATCTCGTAGAAGCGCTGCGCCTCGCGCTCGCTGAAATGCTCCTTGGCTGCGAGCAGTAGGTCGAGATTGGTCTGGAACGCCTTCAGCATGGCAATGGGGCCGCGGCTGACCGGCGGCGCGCCGACGAGCATCAGGCCGGTGACGCCCGGGTGTCGCGCCATCAGCTCGATGCCGACATGGCCGCCAAGCGACCAGCCGAACACCACTGCGTGGTCGATCCCCTTGTGTGCGAGAACTTCGGCCACAGTGCTGGCGAGCGCGTCGACACCGTAATCGGCCGGTGACTCGGCATCGCTCGACGCTCCGTGTCCCGGCAGATCAAGCGCGATCAGGCGATGCCGCTCGGCCAGCGGGCTGTCGAACTGCTTGCCGAACACCTTTCGCGAAGCGCCCGACCCGTGCAGCAGCACGAGCGGCTCGCCCCGGCCATCGCTTTCGCTGAGGCGGATCGAGGCAGAGCGGGTCTGCACTGTGCTATGGTAGACGGTCATGCGGGCGTCCTTCGAGAACGACCGGACTCTGCCAGACACTCACTACGTGCCGGTCAACCGGCACGGTGAAGCAACCACGAAGCTGAAAGCTTGTATTTTACCGATATCGCTGGCGCCGCCATGCAACTGCGACTTGTTTAGCTCCCAAACACTACGTAGCGTGATTTTGAAATCGACTGGCGTCACAGGGAGAATGCGAATGGACCTGATCCTCGATCTGATCGTCAGTGCCGTCAGCCTGTCGGTGATCGCCCAGTACAGCTGGTCGCTGAAAGCGCATTTCAACTCTCCCAAAATGCCCACCGGCACCGTGGTGATCTCGGTGGTGGTGCTCACCACCGCTGCCATCTATGTGGCCCTGCTATGGATCGAGAGCCAGCCGCTGTTGGCAACCCTTGTCGCCCTCATGCTCGAGGGCCTTGCCATCTGGATGTTCTGGTCCGCCATCAAGGCCTCGCGGGCGGCGCGGCTGAAGATGGCCTTTGATGTGCGGAACCCGCACGGCCTCGTCACCGGCGGCCCATACCGCTACCTGCGGCACCCGTTCTACACGTCCTATCTGATCTTCTGGATCGGTTGGGCAGTGGCGACCTGGTCGCTGTGGTCTGTCGTGCCGCTGGTCGTGATCACGGTGATCTACGTGCTCGCGGCCCTGGGCGAGGAACGGAAGTTCTCACGCACCGAAATGGCGGCGGACTATGCTGACTATCGCCGGCGCACTGGGTTCTTCTGGCCGCGGCTTGGCGGCAACCCGCAGAGTAGGTGAGCGGAGTCACCACGCCCAGGCGGCCTCGCGATGCCGCGGCGCGCCTTCCCGACCTCTCCCATCCGCCGGCGCCATCCCCGCGAAAGCGGGGATTTCTGTTTCTGCCGAGCCTCCGCCAACGAAGGTTCCCGCTTTCGCCGGGACGACAGCCAGTGGGGGTAGGCTCGATCATGCCCCAAACTCGATGCGGCACCTCCCCCTCTGACGGGGAGGATGGGAGGGGGTGAGCGAAGCCACAATCACGAGGCTGGGCAAGGCGTTGCGAGAATCTTGCGCCGATCTATCCCCCCGCTCCCCACCCATGCGATTCTCCCCTCGTCCGCTGCACCGAAGCGAGATCATGACGAGTGGTTGGTGCGGTGGAGACCGGGTGGGCTGCGGGTCGCTGCAGTTCAGGCGGAAACCATCACGGCAAGGACCGGTTCGCCGGTCAAGCCGCTATCACGCGAGGGTTGCTCGATGCGGA
>NZ_JBFUCQ010000009.1:0-153340 GCF_056405135.1 Devosia sp. P1_H9 | reverse complement strand
TCACGCGAGGGTCGCTCGATGCGGAGTGGCCCAAGGGACGAAGCCTGGCACGCATGAGCCGGGCGGGAGCAAGGAAACGCGGTGCTGGCATTCCGGCCGCCGACCGAGGTCCCACGTTTCTCGCGATGCGGCAGGGGATGCGCCCCGGCCCTGGTGGCATAGGCCCAAAACCCCGGCCGGCCGGCGAGGCGTGAGCCTCTTTCATCTGCGGACTACCGCTACGGGGCAAACGCCTCGCCGGTCCCGCTTCGTTCTTTGAATCTACCGAAGCCGAAGGGCTGTCGGGCGCCTCTGCTCGCCCTACCGGACGATCAGCGTTCCGGCGCCATGCTCGGTGAACAGCTCGACCAGCACCACGTGCGGCGTCTTGCCGTTGAGGATCACCACGCCCTCGACGCCATTGTCGAGCGCCTCGAGGCACGTCTCGACCTTCGGGATCATGCCGCCATTGATGGTGCCATCGGCGATCAGCGCCTTGGCATCGCGCATCGACAGCTCGGGGATCAGCTTTTTGTTGGCATCGAGCACGCCATCGACATCGGTCAGGAACAGCAGGCGCTTGGCGCCGAGCGATCCGGCAATGGCGCCGGCGAACGTATCGGCGTTGATATTGTAGGTATTGCCGTCGCGCCCTGGCGCCACCGGCGCGATCACCGGGATCATCTCGGAACGGGCAAGCTGGTCGAGCAGCGTGCGGTCGACTTCCACCGGCTCGCCGACAAAGCCGAGATCCAGTTCGCGCTCGATGTTCGAGCCGGGGTCCTTGACGGTCTTGGTGGCCTTCTTGGCAAAGACCATGTTGCCGTCCTTGCCGCAAAGCCCGATGGCCCATTCGCCTTCGGCATTGATCAGCGCCACGATCTCTTTGTTGATCGAGCCGGCCAGCACCATCTCGACCACTTCCATGGTCCGCTTGTCGGTGACGCGCAGCCCGCCCTCGAACTTCGATTCGATGCCGAGGTTCTTCAGCATCGAGGCGATCTGCGGCCCGCCGCCATGCACCACGATCGGATTGACGCGCGATTGCTTCAACAGCGCGATGTCGCGCGCAAAGGCCTGGCCCAGCGCGTTGTCGCCCATGGCGTGCCCGCCATATTTCACGACGACGGTCTTGCCCTCGTAGCGCTGCATGTAAGGCAGTGCCTGAGACAGGACGGCGGCGTCCCGGGAGAAGCTCTCGATATCGGGCATCTTGCGCTGTGTATCCATTGTGTCTCGTCCTATAGCGCATTCCGCCGGAGTCGAAAGCGCTTTTGAGCCCCGGCGCGCATCAACAAAACAAACACGAAGATTTCGTGACCGGCGGGGGCAGGGATAGGCATATGACGAGCCTTTGGCTAAGTTCGCGCCATGAGCAGCCCCGCGAGCGCCGAGATCGCCGACCTCATTGCCCGCATCGCGTTGCGGGATCGTGCGGCCTTTCGTGATCTCTACGACCGCACCAGCGCGAAACTTTTCGGCGTAACGCTGCGTATCCTCAAGGACAGAGCGGAAGCCGAAGAGGCGCTGCAGGAAGTGTACGTCAAGATCTGGCAACGCGCCGACCGCTACGTGGCCGGAGGTTACAGCCCGATCAGCTGGCTGGTGGCGGTCGCCCGCAACCATGCCCTGGATGCACTCCGGGCGCGAAAGCCGGTGAGCGATGATATCGACCTCGTGCTCGACCTTGCCGATGGTGGGCCTGATCCAGAACAGGCAACCATCGACAGTTCCGAGCGCACGCGCATCGACGGCTGCCTCGATGAGCTCGAGAGCGACAAGGCCGATTGTGTGCGCGGGGCCTATCTCGACGGCTTCAGCTACGAGGAACTGGCGACGCGCCACAGCGTGCCGCTGAACACGATGCGAACCTGGCTGCGGCGCAGCCTGTTGAAACTGAGAGAGTGCCTGTCGGCATGAGCACGGAAGGTCACAGCGGCGGTAGGGAAGACGACCAGGTCCTGGTCGCCGAATACGCGCTCGGCCTGCTCGAGGGCCCCGAGCTGACCGCCGTCGCGCATCGCATCGCCACCGAGCCGAACCTCGCCATCGACCTTCGCCTGTGGCGCACCCGGCTCGCGACGCTCGACAACGAGTTCGCCGAAGTGACGGCGCCCGCCGGCGGGCTGTCCCGGCTGGAAGCGCGGCTGTTCGGCGGCCAGCCGGAAGCGCGCGGCGGCTGGTGGAATTCGCTGGCCCTGTGGCGCGGCTTGGCCGGGGTAGCCGCAGCGGTCGCC
This sequence comes from Devosia sp. P1_H9, assembly GCF_056405135.1. Classification (NCBI taxonomy): domain Bacteria; kingdom Pseudomonadati; phylum Pseudomonadota; class Alphaproteobacteria; order Hyphomicrobiales; family Devosiaceae; genus Devosia; species Devosia sp. P1_H9. The sequence goes on along the minus strand of NZ_JBFUCQ010000009.1, from coordinate 151,124 downwards.
GTGGTCGCCATCGGCGTCAACCTGTTGCAGCCGCCACGGCTCGACCCGCAGATGTTCGCCAACCAGCTGGTGGCGGCGCTGAGCGAGCAGGGCAGCAATGTCAGCTTCGTCGCGCTCTACAACCCGATGACCGGCAGCGTCCGGCTCACCGCGCTGAGCGGCGATGCGGTGCCCGACAAGGACTACGAGCTCTGGGCCATCCAGGGCGCCAACGCCCCGATCTCGATGGGCGTGGTGCCGATGGGCCGCTCCGACATGAAGATGCCGCCCATGCCCGGCGAGTTCGGCGAAGGCACCGTCCTCGCCGTCACCCTCGAGCAGAAGGGCGGTTCGCCCACCGGCGCCCCCCAGGGGCCCATCGTCGCCAAGGGCATGGCGACCGCGATCTGACCGGTCGCATCCACCAGCAGACGGCCCCCTTCCGGCCTCCCCCATGATGGGGGAGGTGCCGCATCGAGCATCGGGCACGACCGAACCACAGCCTCGACTCTTCACCTCCCCCTTCATGGGGGAGGCCGGGAGGGGGCCGTCTACGCCAGCAACCCCTCCCGCGCGGCTACGAAAACTCCATCCAAGAAGTTTCGCCACCACCCCCAAATAATCCCGCCAGAAGCGAAATGTGATCCGAAACCGGCCGGAAGTTCCCTCCGTATCTCACGCTGTCCCGCCAAGAGAACAACGCGGACACTGCCAAAGGAAGGAACCAAACAATGAAGCTCTCCACTCTTCGCGCACTTGCTGTCTCGGCCATGCTGTCGGTCTCCGCGATCTCCGGTGTTGCCTTTGCCGAGAACCCGATGGTCGGCGGCGCGCCGATGTCGGAAACCAAGGACATCATCGACAACGCCGTGAACTCGGCCGATCACACCACGCTCGTCGCCGCCGTGAAGGCCGCTGGCCTGGTCGAGACGCTGAAAGGCGCTGGTCCGTTCACCGTGCTGGCTCCCGTCAATGCCGCCTTCGATGCGCTCCCGGCCGGTACTGTCGAGAACCTGCTGAAGCCCGAGAACAAGGACCAGCTGGTGAAGATCCTCACCTGCCACGTCATCGCCGCCAAGGCGATGTCGACCGACATCACCAAGATGGCGATGGACGATGGCGGCACCCACGAGGTCACCACCGTGGGCGGCTGCAAGCTGTGGCTGAAGGCCGATGGCGGCAAGGTCACCATCACTGACGAAGCCGGTGGCGTCGCCAACGTGACCATCGCCGACGTCGTCCAGTCGAACGGCGTGATCCACGTCATCGACAAGGTGCTTCTGCCCAAGATGTAACCTTCGGCACTGGCCCATCTGTCCGCCGCAAGATGGGCCTTGCCTGTTTCGTGTCCCGCTGGGGTTGCCTTGCGGGACACGAGCATTTGAATGCTCCTGGCCGACAGGGCGGATAAACTGCCGGCAACCGCTGAAAAGGCCTCACCCCATGCAAGTCGATCGCCGTACTTTTCTACTCGGCGGCACCGCCGTAGCCGCCCTCGGCGCGGCAGCGCTGATGTTCCGCCCGATGGGCGCCAGCCGCGCCGCGGAAGGCACTTTCGAAATCACGCTCACCGAAGAGGAGTGGAAGGCCAAGCTTCCGCCAAAGGTCTTCGAGGTGCTGCGCCACGAAGCCACCGAGGCGCCAGGCTCCTCGCCGCTGCTCAACGAGCATCGGGTCGGCACCTTCAACTGCGCCGGCTGCGAACTGCCGCTGTTCGATTCCAAGACCAAGTACGAGAGCGGCACCGGCTGGCCCAGCTTCTATCAGCCGCTCGACAACGCCGTCGGCGAGGCCACCGACAACACGCTCGGCATGGCCCGCACCGAAGTTCATTGCCGCCGCTGCGGCGGCCATCTCGGCCACGTCTTCACCGACGGCCCGCAGCCAACGGGCCTGCGCTACTGCATGAACGGCCTGGCGCTGACCTTTACCCCCGCCGAGGGCTGATCCCGATCACCGAACTCTCCAAACTGGGGCTCGCACAGAAGCGCGGGCCCCTTTTTCTGCGCAACCCAGCCGCGCTACCCGCCATCTTGCGTCCCCGCGCGAACCGATCCATTTCTCGTTCGCCATGAAGCTCACGATCATCCAGACCGGCGACGTCCCTGCCGCCCTGCGCCCCCAGTTCGGCGCCTACCCGCCAATGTTCAAGCGCATGTTCGACGAGGCGGGGCAGCCCTTCGAATACGAGACCGTGCCAGTCTACGACGGCGCCGCGTTCCCCGATGCGAGCAAGCTCGACGGCATCCTGATCACCGGCTCCGCCGCCGGCGTCTACGACGACTACGCCTGGCTCAATCCCCTCCGCGCCTTCATCCGCTCGGCCTACGCCGCCGATACGCCGATGCTGGGCATCTGTTTCGGCCACCAGATCATGGCCGACGCCCTGGGCGGTGACGTGCGCAAGTCCGAGAAGGGCTGGGGCCTCGGCCGCCACACCTACGAGGTCAAGGCACGCCCCGCCTTCCTCGCCACCGACCTGCCAACCCTCTCCATCGCCTGCTCGCACCAGGACCAGGTGATCGTCCCGCCAAAGGACGCGGAGGTGTTCCTCGGCTCCGAATTCACCCCGAACGCCGGCCTCGTCTACAAGAACGGCAAGGCCCTGAGCCTCCAGCCGCACCCCGAATTCCTCGACGACTACACCCTGGCGCTGGCGGAACTGCGTCGCGGCAAGGCACCAGACGAGGTGGTGGACACGGCGGTCGGATCGGTAGCAAAGCCGTCGCACAGCAAGGACGTTGCCGGCTGGCTAGGGGCGTTCCTCGCCCGCTAGTGCTCCATCAGCTGCCGGATCTCGGCCCGCAGCTGTTCCACGCCCAGCTTGGTCTCGCTCGACGTGAGGATCAGCTCGGGATGCGCCGCCGGGCGCTTGGCAATCGCCGCGCGCGTCTTGGCGAGGGCCGCGTCGAGTTCGGTCTTGTTCGGCTTGTCCGCCTTGGTGACGACGATCTGGTAACTCACCGCCGCCTTGTCGAGCTCGTTCATCACCGAGGCGTCGTTGGCGTTCGGCCCATGGCGGCCGTCGATCAGCACGTAGACGCGCCGGAGGTTCGGTCGGCCGGTGAGGTACTGGTGGATCAGCCGCGTCCACTGCTTCACCTTGTCCTCGGGCGCCTTGGCATAGCCATAGCCGGGCATGTCGACGATGCGGAGTTCGTCAGATTGGCTCTCGAAGATGTTGAGTTCCTGCGTCCGGCCCGGCGTGTTCGAGGTGCGGGCGAGGGCAGTTGTGCCGGTCAGCGCATTGATCAGCGACGACTTGCCGACATTGGAGCGGCCGGCAAAGGCAATCTCCATCCGGTCGGCCGGCGGCAGGTCGGCGATGCGCACGCACCCCTTGATGAAGACGAACGGCCGCGCGAACAACAGCCGCCCGGCCTCGATCTGGTCTTCGCTGAACTTCGATTGTGTCTCGCTCATTGCCTTCCCATAGGGGAGGCGGCGCCGGAAGGGAAGGCTAGACCGGATAGCCGAAGGCGCGCTTCTCGAGGTCGCGCGCCACCAGCGCCTTCGAGAAAGCCGGCCAGTTGTCGACCTTGTCGGCGGCGGCCTTGATCCGGTCCTGCTTGGTGAGCCCGGCGACGGGAAGGCTCGCCGGCACCCGCAGCGTCACTCCGACCTGTGCCGCGGCAGCGGCGAAACGGCGCAGCGCCCATTCCGGTGGCTGGTCGAGATCGGTCTCGTAGCGGAGGATCGGGGCGGGCAGGAACCGCCGGTTGAGCCAGTTGCGCCAGCGGTCGTACCAGCGCTCCTGCGCCTCCATCCACGCGGCGAAGTCGTTGGCATCGAGAGTCAGATGGACGCCCGAGGTATCGACGCCCTGCCATTTGCCCAGCTCAATCGCCTTGCACCAGCTGATGTAGGCATCGATCTGGCGGCGGACGACGAAGATCACCCGTGTGCCCGGGCGGGACAGCACCAGCTGCTCCACCGTCTCGGCTTCGAGTGTATCGTGCCAGAGCTTGAAGGTGAGGACCCGCTTGCGTTCGGCTTGCGCTTCGGCCGCCGCGCGCTCGAGCACGTTGTCCGGCTCGATGCGCTCCGCAAGGCTCTCGAACAGTTCGGGGAAGGTCTTCAGCTCGGCGAAGTTGCCGCCGAGCTGCATCAGGTGGTTGGCCCCGGTGCGGGGCCCGGTGATCAGGCAGATGGTGTCCAGCACCTGATCACCCTTGTTGCGTCAGCTCGCCTTGCCGTCCGCAGCCTTCGGCTTGCGCTTGAAGGTGGCGGCGATGTTGCTGAGCAGGTTCACCTCGGCGCCGTGGCGCTTCATGATGAAATACTGCTGCGTCACCGAGAGCAGGTTGTTCCAGGCCCAGTAGATTACGAGGCCGGCGGGGAACGAGCCCAGCATGAAGGTGAAGATGATCGGCATCCAGTTGAAGATCATCGCCTGCGTCGGATCCGGCGGCGGCGGGTTGAGCTTCATCTGCACCCACATGGTGATGCCCATGAGCAGCGGCCAGACGCCGAGGTGCAGCAGGTTGCCGACGAACGGCAGCGTGGTGGGGTTCCACGGGATAAGGCCGAACAGCGTGAAGATGTTGGTCGGATCGGGCGCCGCGAGATCGACGATCCAGCCGAAGAACGGCGCGTGGCGCATCTCGAGCGAGATGAAGATGACGGTGTAGAGCGAGAAGAACACCGGAATCTGGATCAGCACGGGCCAGCAGCCGCTGAGCGGATTGATCTTCTCTTTCTTGTAGAGCTCCATCATCGCCTGCTGCTGGGCAGGACGATCTTCCTTGAAGCGCTCCTGGATCGCCTTCATTTCCGGCTGCACGCGCCGCATCGCCGCCATCGAGGCGTAGGAGCGGTTGGCCAGCGGGAAGAACAGCGCCTTGACGATGACTGTCACCCCGAGGATCGCGAGGCCGAAATTGCCAAGGATGCCGTAGAGGAACTGGATCAGCTCGAACATCGGGCGGGTGATGAAGTGCAGCCAGCCCCAGTCGATCAGCAGCTCGAGCCGATCGAAGCCGTAGTTCTTGTCGTAGGCATCGATGATGCGGGTCTGCTTGGCGCCGGCGAACACGAAGGACTTCGATTCGGCCTTGCCGCCCGCCGGCACGACCACCGGGGTGCTCTCGACGAAGCTGGTCTGGAAGATATCGAGCGCGCCGGACAACGACCGCGAGAAGCGCGCGTTGAGCGGCTTGCCGGGTTCCGACAGCACGGCCGTCGCCCAGTACTTGTCCGTGATGCCGAGCCAGCCACCGGTCGGGCTGGTATAGTCCACCGGCTCGTTGGCCTTGAGGTCAGAGTACTTCTTCGACACCAGGTTGTTGGGTCCGAGCACGCCGAGCGGGCCTTCGTGCTGGACAAAGAAGTTCTGCACGTGTGGGATGCCCTGGCGCACGATGCGCGAGTAGGGGTAGAGCGCCACATCGCCGCCGGTCTTGTTCTCGACCGACTGGGTGATGGTGAACAGGTAGTTCTCATCGACGCCGACCGTGCGGCGGAAGATGAGCCCGGCGCCATTGTCCCATACCAGCGTCACCGGCGTCGCAGTCGTGACGGTCTGGTTGTCGCCCTCGACGGCCCAGACCGTGTCGGCGCCCGGGAGCACCGTGGTTGCACTGCCTACGGGCGCCCAGCCTTGCTCGACGTAATACCCACCCGGCGCACCCGGCGGGATCAGCAGAGTGACGATCGGGGAGCTGGCGTCGACTGTCTCGGTGTAGCGCTTGAGCTGCAGGTCATCGAGGCGGCCGCCAATGAGGGCGACCGAGCCACTGAGCGCCGGGGTATCGATCTTGATGCGCGGCGTCGCGACCAGCGCGGCGTTGCGGTCGGCAAAGGTGGCATTGCCGACGCCCTCGCCAACTGCGGCCGGGGCCGTACCATTGGCCGCGGGCGTCGCGAGGCTGGTGTCCGTCGCGGCAGGCGTACCGGCCTGCTGCTGCGCCGCCTGCTCGAGGGCGGCGCGCTTCTGCGCCTGCTCCAGCTGTGGTCCGGCAATGAAGAACTGCCATCCGAACAGCACCACGACGCTGAGCACGATCGCAATGATCATGTTGCGGTTGTTTTCGGACTGCATCAGCTCTTCTTCTTCAGATGAATCTTGGAAATGGCGGCACCGAGGTCATCGACCAACTGGCCGTACGGAATGCTCAACGCCTCGCGGCGCCCGACGAGCACGTAGTCATGTTGGGGTTCGAACCCGCTGGCGCAAGCCTTGGCGGCCGCCCGGAGGCGACGGCGAATACGATTGCGCTGTGGCGAATTGCCCATCTGCTTGGTGACCGTGAAGCCGATGCCCGGCTCCTCGAGGTCACGCGCGTTCGCCTGCAGCGAAAACGCAGAGCGCCCGACGCGCTTGCCTCGGGCGGCTCCCAGAAATTCGGACCGGTTCTTGAGGCGCCGCAAAGCGACCTCCTGCGGCAAAGCGCTTTCGTGCGGCAAAGCGCTTTCCTGCGGGTTGGCCGTGTTCACGGCCAATGCCTTAGGCCGAGAGCTTGGCGCGGCCGACAGCGCGGCGGCGGTTCAGGATCTTGCGGCCGTTCTTGGTCGCCATGCGGGCGCGGAAGCCGTGGCGACGGGTACGAACGAGTACGCTCGGCTGGAAAGTGCGTTTCGACATACGATCTGACCACGCCGGCGCGCGGTTCCTCTTATTCTTGACTGCAGCAAGGTGCTTGCCGGTCGAGCCCTCGAAAGGGCGCCTACGGCAGATTGGGGCGGCTTATAGGGAATTGGTTCGGTGAAGTCAACGCGACGGCGCTGCGGCAGAAAGGCTTTTCCGGGCGACGAAAACTGCCGATTTCCACACTGGCTTGATCTCGCCCACTATTGTCGTGCACGAAGCCGGTGATAATGAGGCGCGGGGCCTTAGTCCCCAGGGCACCGAGAGGGCGAGATTGGCCGATATCCTTACTCCCGACCTCTGCGTCATCGGGGCCGGATCGGGCGGGTTGGCGGTGGCCGAACTGGCCCGCGCCTATGGTGCCTCGGTGGTGCTGGTCGAGAAGGCGAAGCTGGGCGGTAACGCCCTGAGCCATGGCGCCATCCCGGCCAAGGCCCTCGCTGCTGCCGCAGCCCATGCGCAGGCGATGCGCGACGGCGCAGCTTTCGGCATCACCGCCGAGGACCCCAAGATCAATTTCCGCCGCGTTCACGATCATGTCGATCAGGTAATCGCCGCGCTGTCGCCGCAGAACGCCGCCGGTCGCCTCGAAGCGCTGGGGGTTGAGATCGTCCGCGGCACGGCGCGCTTCATCAACCGCCGCGCGGTGACGGTCGGCGACATCGAGATCCGCGCCAGGCGTTTCGTCATCGCCACCGGTGCGAGACTGCCCGTGCCGTCGATCCCCGGGCTCGACGCGGTCCCGTATTTCACCAGCGAGACAATTCTCGACAACACCCGAAAGCTCACCCATCTCGTCGTCATCGGTGGCGGACCGCTGGGGCTCGAACTCGCGCAGGCCTATTGCCGGCTCGGCACCGAGGTCACAGTGGTCGAGAACGGCCCCATGCTCGCCGGCTTCGACCCCGAGCTTGCCGCGGTAGCGCTGAAGCGCCTGGTCGAGGAGGGGGTGAGCCTTCGCCCCCACGCGGTCGTTACCGCCATCCAGCCGCGCTCGCTGGGCATCGGCGTCGCCTTGCAGAACGGCGATGTCGACCAATTGCTGGACGCCTCGCACATCCTCGTCGCCCCCGAGCGCATCCCCAATCTCTCCGGCCTCGAACTCGATAAGGCCGGCGTCAAGATGAACAAGGGCGATCCGCGTCTGCCGCAGCTGTCGCGGGGGCTGAAGACCAGCAACCCGCGCATCTACGCTGTCGGCGATGCCGCCGGCGGGCAGTCGGTGCAAGCGGCCGTGCGGCAAGCGCAGATCGTCGTGCGCCACGCGCTGCTCGGCGTCCTCGCGCAGCCGGACGCGCTGCGGGTGCCGCGCGTCGTCTCGACCGACCCGGAACTCGCGGAGGTGGGGCTCAACGAAGCCCTGGCGCGGACCAGGCACGGCGTCAATTTCCGCGTCACCCGGTGGTCCTACGCCGACAATGACCGGGCCCGAGCCACACGTGAGACCTATGGGCTGGCAAAACTGATCACCGATCGCTCGGGCCGCATCCTCGGCGCTGGCGTCGTCGGAGCCGGTGCGAGCGAACTGGTCTCGATGTTCTCCCTCGCCATGACGGGGGGGCTCCCTGCCGGCAGACTCGCCGAGCTCGTGGCCCCTTACCCCTCGTTTGCCGAGATCGTCGTCCGCCTCGGCGAAGAGTTCCGCCGCGGCGAGACGCAGAAGCCGCTGGTCAAACAGTGGATCAGCCTCAACAAGCTGCTCGGGTAAGCGGTATTTGTCGCGTGTTGCCGCTGGAAAGCGGCGCCTTTCCCCGCTAATCATCGATCAATGGCCACAGCAAACCGCGCGATGCCGGACCCGTTTTCGGGGCTCTCCGTCAAGATCATCGCCACCCTCATCGTGGTGATCCTCGCGGTCGAGGTGGTGATCTACCTGCCGTCGGCCGCCAACTTCCGCCAGAGCTGGCTCAACGACCGGTTGCGCGTCGGCGTCGTCGCCGCCCGCGTGCTCGATGCCGTCCCCGATGCCATGAACCTGCCGCGCATGCTGACCGACCGGTTGCTGACCTCCGCCGGGGCGCTCGCCATCGTCTATCGCCGCGAGGGCCAAAGCCAGCTGATCGAGCTCGAGAACGTCACCATGCCGCGCGAAGCGGTGACGGTGGACCTGCGCCAGCGCGACCCGGCAACGCTGATCCTCGGTGCGCTGGAGACGCTGGTGCTCGGCTCCAACCGGACCCTGCGCATCGTCGGCGAGGAAGACGGCATGCCCGACCGGGTCATCGAGGTGCTGATGCCGGAGGCCCCGCTGCGCACCGAGCTGCTGCTCTACTCGCGCAACCTGTTCTTCCTGTCCCTGATCCTCGCCATCATCACCTCGGCGGTCCTCTACGTCTTCGTATCGCGCATCCTGATCGCCCCGATCCGCCGCCTGACGGGCAACATGGTGGAGTTCTCCGAAGCGCCCGAGAATGCGGCGCTGATCGTCACCCCCAGCGACCGGCGCGACGAGATCGGCATCATGGAGCGCGAGCTGGCCGACATGGAGTCCGACATCTACTCGATGCTGCGCCAACGCCGGCACCTCGCCGACCTCGGCCTCGCCGTGGCCAAGATCAACCACGACCTGCGCAACACCCTGACCTCGGCACAACTGCTCTCCGACCAGGTGGCCAATCTCGACGACCCGAAGGTGCAGCGCCTGGCGCCGCGCCTCGTGCTGTCGATCGACAAGGCCATCGGCTTTGCCCAGTCGGTGCTCGACTACGGCCGCCAGAGCGCCACCCCGCCGCGCCCGGTGCCGGTTGACCTGCATTTGCTGCTCGATGAAGCGGCATTCGATGCCGGCCTCGTCGGCCACCCCTCGATCCGCTGGACCAATGGCGTGCCCGACGCCGTCTCGATCTCGGCCGACCCCGACCAGTTCGCCCGCATCTTCGACAACCTGTTCAAGAACGCCCGCGAGGCGCTGGAAGCCGCCGCCGGCAAGATCGAGGCGCCCTATGTCGAGGTCGACCTGACCGAGACCCCGGAATGGCTGACCCTGTCGGTGACGGACAACGGTCCCGGCCTGCCGCCACGGGCGCGCGAGAACCTGTTCGTCGCCTTCGAAGGTTCCGCCCGCGCCGGCGGCACAGGCCTCGGCCTCGCCATCGCCCGCGAACTGACCGAAGCGCATGGCGGCAAGCTCAGCTTTGTCGACCAGCCGGTGGGCACCCGCTTCGACGTAACGCTGCCCCGCGCGATCCGTATCGCCTGACTGTCACGGACGCGTCAAAATTGTCGTCGCAACCCTGCTTGCAATGCTGCGGAACGCAATGTATGGGTCACGCCGTCCGCCGGAACGCTATCCCGGCCGTGCGCGCCCTTAGCTCAGCTGGATAGAGCACCAGACTACGAATCTGGGGGTCAGGAGTTCGAATCTCTTAGGGCGCGCCAATCCTTCACTCGCTGCTGATATTGCGTCACGGCCGCCAGCGGCCGGTGGAATAAACCGACACCGCGAGTGTTACCCCTGAGAGCCCAGGGGTAAGCGTCCGCTCCCCGGTCCCTTGGGCCTAACCAAGGAGCCGTGATGTCTACCCAGGCCTACGTGAACAAGATTTCCGCCGCGGTTCCCGACCACGACGTCCACCAGTTCTCGCTCGGTTTCGCGAGCTCGCAACTGGCCGACGATCCGCGCCGCCAGGCCATATTCAATCGCATGGCGACCAAGAGCGGCATTGAGCATCGTTTCGCCTGCTATCCTTCGGCCGCCGACCCCAATGGCCCGACCGTCGACGCCGCTGGCCGGTTCCGGCGCGGTGCATTCCCGGGGACGGCGGTGCGCATGGACCTGTTCGCCGAGGCCGCCCCCGCATTGGCGCAGAGGGCAGTGGAGGGGCTCAACCTTGGCGAAGATGCCGCGCGGATCACCCATCTCATCGTCACCACATGCACCGGCTTCTCCGCGCCGGGAGTCGACCTCGAAATCATCGCACGTTGCGGGCTGAACCCGTCGATCGAGCGGACGATCATCGGCTTCATGGGCTGCTACGCCGCGGTCAACGCGCTCAAGCTGGCGCGCCACATCGTCCGGTCCACTCCCGATGCGCGGGTCCTCACCGTCAACATCGAGCTCTGCACGTTGCATCTCAAGGAAACCACCGATCTCGAGCGCTTGCTCACCTTCCTCCTGTGGGGCGACGGCTCAGCGGCGGCGCTGGTTACCGCCGAGCCGACCGGCATCGCGCTCGATAGCTTCCATGGCATCGTCGCGCCGGGCAGCCGCGACCTGATGACCTGGACGGTCCGCGACGACGGCTTCGATATGGTGCTGTCCGGCCAGGTGCCCGCTGCCATTCACGAGACGCTCGGCACCGGCATCTCGGATATCCTCGGCAATCGCGGGCTGAACAATGTTGACCTCTGGGCCATCCACCCAGGCGGCAAATCCGTGCTCGACGCCGTTGAGCGATCGCTTGGCCTCGACGGCGAAGCGCTGCGGCCGTCGCGCGAGGTGCTGCGCAAGAACGGCAACATGTCGTCGGCGACGGTGATGTTCGTGCTGGCCGACATGCTGGAACATCGGCAGGCGGACCAGATCGGCTGCGCTATGGCTTTCGGCCCGGGTTTGACGGCCGAGACCTTCATGTTCCACACCGCCGACGCTGCCTGAAATGGCCGGCGTCCTGGCGCAGCGCCGGCTCACGCCGGAACTGCTCGACCACCTGCCGCCGAGCAACGCGCAAGCGATCGGGTCGCGCCGCGACCTGGTCTGGATCAATGCCATCATGTTCCAGGCCGCCATCATGTCCCGGCGGTTGCGCAAGGACCTGCCGAGGCCTCCGCGGCGGATCCTCGAGATTGGCTGCGGCGACGGCGCCTTCATGCTAGCGGTGGCGAGGCGCATGGCGCGCCACTGGCCCGACGTGCAGGTCGTGCTTCTCGACCAGCAGGACCTGGTTCCATCCGAGCGGCGACGGCGGTTCGTCGAGCTCGGCTGGCGGATCGACACCGTCACCTCGGATGCGTTGGCCTGGATGGAGCAGGCCCCGGCAGGAGAGTTCGACCTCGTCACTGCCAACCTGTTCCTGCACCACTTTGACGAAGCCCAGTTGACGCGGCTGCTGGCCGCCGCAAGGCGGCTGGCCCCGGCGTTCGTGGCGACCGAACCAAGACGCCGCGCGGTGGCGCTGGCGGCAACCGGACTGCTGCGAGTGATCGGGGCCAACGCAGTCACGCTGCACGATGCCGCCGTCAGCGTCCAAGCCGGCTTCGCGGGCCAGGAACTGTCCCGCCTATGGCCGGACGCCGACCGCATGAAGATTCGGGAACGAGCCGTAGGGCCGTTCACCCACCTGTTCTCAGCAGTAGAGGCCGCGCCGTGAGGTACGACGCCATCATCATCGGTGGTGGTCCCTCCGGCGCCTCGACTGCGATCGCGCTCGCTCGGCAGGGGCGCGCGGTCGCCATTGTCGAAAAGAGTGCCTTCCCGCGCAGCAAGGTCTGCGGCGAGTTCATCTCGCCGGTGAACCTCGCATTGCTCGACCGGCTAGGGGTCGGCGACAGAGTGCGCAGTCTCGCCGGGCCCGAGGTGCGGCGCCTCGCGCTGTTTGCGGCGGGGCGAGGTATCGAAGCCATGATGCCGCGGGCCGCGTCCGACGCGTTCGGGCGGGCGCTCGGGCGCGATGTGCTCGATACGCTGCTGCTCGAGGTGGCAGCCGAAGCGGGGGCGACGGTGTGGCAGCCCTGGCAGGCGGTTGCAGCGTTCCGCGATGGCGAGGATTGGGCCATCCGCATCGAAAGCGGCAGCGAGCAGCACATCCTGACCGCCCCGGCGCTCATCGCCGCCCATGGGTCGTGGGAGCCAGGTGGCCTCCCGACCCAGTCGAAAAAGCAGCACCGCCCGTCCGATTTTCTCGGCTTCAAGGCGCATTTTCGGGATTCGGCCCTGCCGCCTGACCTGATGCCCCTGCTGGCCTTTCCCGGCGGCTACGGCGGCATGGTCTGGGCCGATCAAGGGCGGATGTCATTGTCCTGCTGCGTCCAGCGGGATCAACTGGATACCATCCGAGCCGCCAGCCGGGGCCTGTCTGCGGGCGAGGTGGTCCATCAGCACATCCTTGCCTCCTGTCCCGGCGCCGCCCTTGTGCTGCGCGACGCCAGTCTCGATGGTGGGTGGCTGGCGGCAGGCCCCATCCGCCCCGGCATTCGCGCTTGCTACGCGGCCGACATCTTCCGCGTCGGCAACGTCGCCGGCGAGTCCCACCCGATCATTGCCGAGGGAATTTCGATGGCGCTCCAGTCCGGCTGGCTGCTGGCATCGGAACTGGCCGGTGTTCGCAGGTGGGACGAAGCCGGGCGCGAGCAGGCCGGGCAGCGTTATGCGGCCGCCTGGCACAAGCAGTTCGCCCTGCGGATCCTCACGGCATCGGCGCTGGCTGGCCTCGCTTCCCGGCCCATGACCGCCGGCCTGATGCGCCGCTTTGTCCGCACCTTCCCCGCGAGCCTGTTCCTCGGGGCCCGCCTTAGCGGCAAGGTCGCGGCAATACCAGGCCTCGGCGGATAACAGCCCGAACGTTGGGCACCATCCACGTGCCGATATCGTCGAAGCGCGGCCTCTAGTGCTCCGCCGCGGCGGCCACGCGCACGAAATACTCGGGGTGCGCCGAGCGGATGACGTCGAGTTCGCGCATCACCGAGACGAGGTGCACCGCCATGCTCTCGTCAGCGCCTTTGGCGTCGCCTGCCTGCAGGCGGGCGAGGATTTCCTCGTGTTCGCCGACGATGAAATACATGTGCTCCTGGCTGAGCAACGACAGCCGGCGGATGCGGTCCATGTGGAACTTCGCCTCGCGCACGTCGTCCCAGATCGTCTCGAAGCCGGCCGCCTTGGCGATCAGCGCGTGGAAGCGGTCATCCGACTTGAGGAAATCCTGGTCGTCGCCGAGCCCCGCGAAGGTCTGCTGCAGCACGATCTCGCGCTTCAGGAGCGCCGCAATCTCCGGTGTCAGCCGCTCGGCCGCGAGGCGGGCGAGGGGGCGCTCCAGCGCCTCGCGGATGAAACGCGACTTGGCGATCAGGTTCTCGCTGAGCGGCGACACCACGGTGCCGCGCTGTGGCAGGATTTCCACCAGCCCGCGCCGGGCGAGGCGGGCGAAGGCTTCGCGCACCGGGGTACGGCTGACCCCGAACTCGGCGGCGAGGCGGGCCTCGGACAATTCCTGGAACGGCTGCAATTGCATATCGAGGATCTGCTGCATCAGGTGCTCGTAGACCTGGCTGGCGATCGAGCCGCCATCCTGGCGCGGGCTGTAGACGCTGTCGCTCCCCAACTCCGCTGCTGCCGTTTTCGCAGCTGATATCGCCTTGGGCGCCTTCATTGCCATTTTGCCGTCATTTGGTCCCCAGCTGCAGTCCAGCCATGAAGTACTTCCTCAGGGCGATGAACAGCAAGACCGTGGGGATACTCGAAATCAGCGTCGCGGTAATCACCACGTTTGGCCCCAGCGTCGAATAGGTGCCCTGCAGCGACTGCAACGCCACCATGATCGAACGGACCTCGATGCCGTTGGCGAGAATTGAGGAGAACAGCAGGTCATTCCAGATGAAGGTGAACTGCAACAGGAACAGCGCGATCAGCGGGCCCATAGCGTTGGGCACGATCATCGAGGTGAACACCCGCCATTCGCTCGCCCCCTCGATGCGTGCCGCCTCGTCGACCTCGCGTGTAATCGCCGAGAACGAGTTGCGCAGCACCAGCAGTGGGAACGGGATGCAGATCGCTACGTAGACCAGCAGCATGCCGAACCAAGTGTTGACCAGTCCAAGCCGCTGATAACCGAACAGCAGCGGCACCAGGTACATCTGGAACGGGAACAGCGTGCCAGTGAAGATCAGCATGAACCAGCCGTTCGAACCGAGGAGGTGCAACCGCGTCATGCCGTAGGCCGCCGCCGCGGCAAACGACACCGACAGCACCGCCCCGACCAGTGCGTAGCTGAACGAGTTCATCGCCGCCTGGCCGAGGTTGGCGATGGTCCAGGCCTGCACGACGTTGTCGGCGAGCGGCGCGAGGCTGTCCGGCAGCTCCAGCACACCCTTCTTGGCGTATTCCTCGGAGGTCTTGAAGATGGTGACGAACAGGTAATAGAGCGGCGTCAGGTAGGCGATGGTGAGCGCCAGGATCGGGAGCACCAGCCAGCGGCCGCCCTGGCGCTGCGTGCGCTTCTCCTTCGCGATCAGGCCCGAGATGAACGCCTTGTCGGTGATATCGACTGCCATGATCTGCCTATCGGATGTTCTTGCTGACGCGCGCCTGCACCACGGCGAGCAACGCGCTGACGGTGATCACCATGGCGCCCAGCACCACCGCGACTGCCGAGCCATAGGCCCAGGCGCCGTTCGAGAAGCTCTCGTAGTACATGTAAACCGCGAGCGAGAGCGTGCGCTTGCCGGGGAACGAGGTTGCCATCACCCACAGCAGGTCGAAGGTGGTGAAGCCCGCCGCGACGTTGAGAATGGTCACGACCAGCACGGTCGGCAGCAGCAGCGGCCAGACGATGTGGCGGAAAATCTGGAAGTTCGAGGCGCCGTCCACGCGCGCCGCTTCAACCGGATCCTTGGGGATCGCGGCAAGCCCGAGCAGCAGCAGCACCATGGTGATGCCGACGGTCTGCCAGACGAAGGTGACGATCACCGAGCCGGTGATGGTCGCCGGATCGTACAGCCAGCCGAAATCGAACGGTGTGCCGGTGATCCCGGAAACGGCTGAGTTGAGCACGCCGCGCGGCGCGTAGACGTAGTACCAGATCGCGGCAACCGCTGTCGGCGCCAGCACGCGCGGCAGGAAGAACAGGCTCTTGAAGGTTTCCTGGAACGGGATGTTGCGCAGCAGCAGCGCCAGCCCGAGGCCGACCGCCAACGGGAAGATGACGGCGCCCACCACCCAGACTGCGGTATTGGACAGCGCTTCCGAGAAATACGGCAGGCGGAACAGCCGGGCGTAATTGTTGAAGCCGGCGAACTGGTCGAGCCCGGTGAACTTCTGCCACTTGGTAAAGCTGAGGATGACGTTGAACACCACCGGGGTGAGCAGGAACAGCGTCACCATGATCACCGCCGGCGCGATGAACAGCCAGGCGACGCGCGTCTGCTGCCAGGCGACCCGCCGCTCCCGGCGGCGCGCTTCCTTCAACACTTGCGGCGAGAGCAGGGCCGAGGCGGTGGCAATCATCTGAGGTGCTCCAATCGGGGTGCCGGCCGCGCCCGAGAGCGCGACCGGCGGGAGGAACTGGCTTACTTGCTGGCCCAGTAGTCGGCGTTGATGGTCTGCATGGTCTTCATCGACTCGGCCGCCTGCTCGGGGGTCGGGTTGAACATGAAGGCACCCATGGCAGCGACGAGGTCGCCCTGGATCTGCGACGGCACGGCTTCCCACCAGCGCACCAGCGCCCGCGGCTTGGCGGCGGCCACCATGTCCTTGTTGGCCTGGATCGTGGCGTTGGGCGCCGCGGCCTTGAGGTTGCCGTTGTAGACCTGGATCTTGGTGCCAAGCGCGTTGGAGGCGTCGACGCCCATCATCGACTGTACGGCCTTGGTGAGTTCAGGGTTGGCATCGAGCGCCGCCTTCGAGACGACGATCGGCGAGGCCTCGACGATTACCGACTGCTGCACATCCGGCGACAGCGACGGCATCAGGAAGGTCTTGAAGTCCTTGCCCGGCTCCATCCCGGCTTCGGCGAACGAGCCCGAGTGCCAGTCGCCAATCAGGTACATGGCGGCCGTGCCGTCGACGAAGAACTTCTGGTCGTCCTGCTCGCGCGGGTCGGTGAAGTAGCCCTTGGCGTACATGTCGCCCCAGACCTTGAAGGCGTTCTGCACGGCCGGGCCGTCATAGGGCACGGTGCCGTCGGTCAGCCCGACAAAGGCGTCCGGATCGCCGCCGAGCACCAGCTGGCTGAACCAGATGAACGGCATCCAGCCGCCCGAGGTCGGGCCGTTGAACGGGGTGTAGCCCGCCGCCTTCAGCTTGTCGGCGTCGGCCATCAGCTCTTCCCAGGTGGTGGGAGGCGCTGCGATGCCGGCCTTCTCGAACGCTGCGGTGTTGTAGAACACCACCCAGTTGGCGACGTTCAGCAGCACGCCGTAGGGCTTGCCGTCGACGCTGACCAGCTCGCGCTGCGCTTCCGAATAGTCGCCGTTGGCGATGGCCGCATCCCAGTTGGCGCTGAGGTCGGCGGGAATGCCCGTCGCCACCAGGTCGCTCAACTGCTGGCCGTTCCACCAGGTGAAGAACGCCGGCGCATTGTTGCCGGCGATCGAGGTCTGCATGTACGCCTGATACTTGTCGGTCGGCGTGATGTCCTGCACCGTGACCTTGACGCCCGCGGCGGCGCCGGCAGCGTCCATCATCGCGGTAATGCCCGGGTTCCACTCGGTCTTGTCCGAGTTGAGGATCAGGTCCTGGGCCTGCGCGGCGCTGGCTGACACGAGGGCAGCTAGGCCCACGCTAGTCATAGTCCTCATAAACGACATGTCTCTCTCCCTTGTCGTTGTTCCCGCTGCCCCCTAGCGGAGCAGCGAATTCTGGCTTCCGTTGTCGAAGACGTGGACGCGCGTGCAGTCGATGCGGAACCGCACCGACTGGTTCGGCTCGAGCGCGCGCGGGTGCTGCATGCGTGCGACGATCTCGGTGCCACCGAGGTCGGCAAACAGCAGGCTTTCGTTGCCGAGCATCTCGGCGAAACTCACTTCGGCGCTGAAATCGGCGCCAAGGTCGGGTCGAGTGCCGTGCCCCTCGGGCACGATGTCCTCGGGCCGGATGCCCAGCGTCACCGCCGTGCCCTGGGCGGGCAGGGCGAACCGATCCGCGGGCACCGGGATATCGAGCCCGGCCGCCCGGATGGTGTTGCCCGGACCGACCTCGGCCTTCAGCATGTTCATCGACGGCGCGCCCATGAACCCGGCGACGAACATGTTCGCCGGCCGCTCGAACACCTCGAGCGGCGTGCCGATCTGCGCCACCCGGCCGTCGTTCAGCACCACGATCTTGTCGGCCAGCGTCATCGCCTCGACCTGGTCGTGGGTGACGAACACTACCGTCGCGCCGAGCTGGCGCTGCAGCCGCTTGATCTCGATGCGCGTCTGGTTGCGGAGCTTGGCATCGAGGTTCGACAGCGGCTCGTCGAACAGGAACACCTTGGGCTCACGCACCATGGCGCGGCCGATGGCGACGCGCTGCCGCTGCCCGCCCGATAGCTGGCTTGGCCGGCGGTCCATGTACGGATCGAGCCCCAGCATCTTCGCCGCCTCGCCCCGCCGCCGCGCGATCTCCGCCTTCGGCACGCCGCTGATGCGCAAGCCAAAGCCCAGATTGTCGCTGACGCTCATGTGCGGATAGAGCGCGTAGGACTGGAACACCATCGAGATGCCGCGGTCGCGCGACGGCAGGTCGTTGACCAGCTTGCCGTCGATCTTCAGCTCGCCATGCGAGATAGTCTCGAGCCCGGCGATCATCCTGAGGATGGTGGACTTGCCGCAGCCAGATGGCCCGACCAGCACCACGAAGGTGCCGTCCTCGATGTCGAGGTCGACGCCCTTGATCGCGACGTACTCGCCGTAGATCTTGATGATGTCCCGGAGGGTAACGGTTGCCATGGCGCCTCTTATCGTCCGGCTGGGTCGGCGTAGCGCATCTCGGGCTGGATCGAGTACCAGTCCGGGCGCTGCGGATCGCGGTCGTAGGTGTAGCCGCCAACCTCGCGGTAGTAGGCGGCGTACTGGGCGAGCTTGTCTCGATCGACCTCGACGCCGAGGCCGGGGCCCTTGGGCAGCGCGATCTCGCCATCGACGTATTTGAGCTTCCCGCCCACGATGATGTCGTCGAGCAGGTGGTGGTAATGCGCGTCGGCGGCAAAGCTCATGTTGGGCAGCGCCGCGCCCAGGTGCAGCATCGAGGCGAGCTGGATGCCGAGTTCGCCCGACGAGTGGACGCTGGCGCCGAACTGGAAGGTCTCGAGCACCTGGCCGGCCTTGTAGGCCTGCCGCAGCCCGCCCCAGAACGTAGTGTCGAGGAGGATCACGTCGACCGCGTCGTGCTTGATGCAGGCTGCGAGCTGCTCGAAATTGACCACCACGGTGTTGGTTGCGGTCGGGATCGAGATGCGTTCACGCAGCCGACGCATGCCCTCGAGGCCGAAGCACGGGTCCTCGAAATAGTCGTTGCGGATGTGCCCAATCTCTTTCGCCACCCAGATCGACTCTTCCACCGACCACACCGAATTGGGGTCGAGCCGGAAGCGGTCACCGGGCAGTGCGTCGGCGATGGCCGAGAACACCTCGACATCGTGCTCGGGGGCGAACACGCCGCCCTTCAGCTTGTGCGACTTGAAGCCGTGCAGTTCCTTCTGGCGCTTGGCCTCGGCCACCAGCGCGTCGGCCGAGAACTCGTCGCCAAAGCCGTTCTTCTCGTTGCCGTAGCGATAGAACAAGTAGCTGGCGAAGGGGATCGACTCGCGCAACGCCCCGCCGATCAGGTCGCAGGCGCGCACGCCGAGCGCCTTGCCGGCCACGTCCATGCACGCCATCTCGAGCGCCGCATGCACCTGCATGCGTGAATTGTAGAGGCTGGCCACCGGGTTCATGATCTTCCAGCGCAGCTGTTCCAGCTGCAGCGGATCATGCCCTTTGAGGTAGGGCAGGAGGCCCTTCACCGCGTTCTCGGCGCTCTCGCCGCCGCCGCCAAGTTCACCCCAGCCGGAGATGCCCTCGTCGGTCACCACCTCGACGATGGTGCGCACGAACCGCCCCCAATGGGCGCCCGACGCGTGCCGCAGCGGCGCCTCGAGCGGCACTGCAACGGTGGTGGCCTTGATGTCGACGATCTTCATAGTGGTCTCAGCTTTTTCGGGGAGCGCCGGGGATGCGCGCCAGCATGCCGCCATCGACGCGCACGGTTTCCCCGGTCATGAACGAGGCTTTGTCGGAGAGGAGGAAGGTGATGACCTCGGCGATCTCGCGCGGCTGGGCGCGGCGGCCGATCGGGTGCATCGCGTCGATCTCTTCGTCGAGGGCCGCGGGGTTCGGATCGAGATTGATGGCCCAGCGCAGCATCGGCGTTTCGACCGAGCCTGGCGCCACGCCGAGGACGCGTACGCCATTGGCGGCTTCATCCATTGCCATGCCGGTGACGAGGCCGATCAGACCGTGCTTGGCGACCACATAGGCCAGCGCACCCTTCTGTGCGGCCATGCCCTGGACTGATGCGGTCAGGACGATCACGCCCTTGTTGCGCCGCAGCTCAGGCATCGCCGCTTTGGCGACGTAAAAGCCACCGGTGAGATTGGTATCGAGCGTCTTGGCCCACAGTTCGGGCGTAGTCGAAACCGCGTCACCGTAGGTCTGGATGCCGGCGTTGTGGGAGACGCCCGCGAGCCCTCCGAAGCGCTCTACCGCGAGTGCTACCGCGGCCTCGCAGTCGGCAAGATTCGAGACTGAACCAACCTGCACCGCATGCTTGCCGCCGAGCTCTTTCGCCGTCGCCTGCAGCGCCTCGGCGTTGAGGTCGAACAGCACGAGACCGCGTCCCTCAGCCGACAAGACCTCAGCCACGGCGCGGCCAATGCCCATCGCGGCGCCGGTCACCAGCACTGTGTTCGCTGCGGTTTTGGCTGTGTCGTTCACCGGCATCGTCCTCCCTTGCCAAGGCGTTGTAGGTCTACCATACTAGTTGTGTCAATCGCCATCGATCCTGTATCTAAACGACAGGGTTGGCAAGCGCCGGCAGGGCGCAGGGGCGATGGCTGAGGAAAAAGGGGAGGGAATAGTTGGCGGTCTACGCATTCACCGGGAGCCTGACGCGCCCGATGCCGCAATACGGCGCGGCCAACGGGCAGGGCATCACGCGGCTCGCGTTCGACGAACAGGCGGTCCGACTCAGCGCCCTCGATCTCGTCGAGGGAGTCGACGACACCGCGTGGCTGGTGACCGATGCGGCGCGCGGCCGCCTCTACTCGACCTGCGAGATCACCGGCACCGGCGAAAGCGCCATCGCCGCCTACGCAGTCGAGCCCGCCGGCCTCCGGCTGCTCAACCGCCAGCCGACCCTCGGCAACGAAGCCTGCCACGCCAGCCTCTCATCGGACGGCAAATTCCTGCTGGTCGCCAACTACAACGGCGCCAATCCCGCAGGCTGGCCGGACCATTCTCTCGGCGTCTTCCCCATCGCCAGCGACGGTTCGCTCCGCGCGGCGGTGGCCAGTGTCCGCCATCAAGGCAGCGGCCCGAACCCTGCACGGCAAACCGCAGCACATGCCCATTGCGTCGTCCCGGCTCCGTCAGGCGACATCGTCTATGTCGCCGATCTCGGCATCGACAAACTGGTGGCGTACCGCCTCGGAGCCGACGGTAGTCTGACGCACGAACCGGTACGCGACTTCACCCTGCCGCCCGGCCTTGGCCCGCGCCACCTAGTGTTCTCTGCCGATGGCCAATCCATCTTCATGGTCAGCGAGCTGATCCCCACCGTCGTCAGCCTCGCAGTCGACCCGGACACGGGCGCTCTCACCCAGCGGGACGTCTTCTCGATCCCCTTGCTCGACGGCGGCATCGTGCAGCCCGCCGGCATCCTGCTGACCGCCGATGACCGGCATCTTTTCGTTGGTCTGCGCGTCTGCAACGAGATCCTCGGCCTCGCAGTCGACGCCACTACCGGCAAGCTTACCCAGACCGGCCGCTGGCCCAGCGGTGGCACCACGCCGCGCGATTTCGCCTTCTCGCCCTCGGGCAAGCACCTCGTGGTCGCCAACCAGGATTCCGACCGGCTGACGGTGTTCGCCGTCGATACCGCAGCCGGCACCCTCTCCGAACCCCTCCAGCATTTCGATGTCGGCACGCCGATGTCGGTCAAGCTCGCCGCCTTCTAGGCGGTCCACTCCTCCCAATCTCAACCCGATGATCCGAGCCACCCGATGATCAAAGAAATCCTCTTCGTCCATCACAGCCACACCGACATTGGCTACACCCACCCGCAGCCGGTGGTGATGGAACTGCACCGCCGCTTCGTCGACGAGGCGCTCGATATCGCCGAGCGCACGCAGGACTACCCCGATGACGCGAAGTTCCGCTGGACCTGCGAGATCACCGGCGTGACCGTCGACTGGTGGAAGCATGCCTCGAACGCCGATCGCGACCGCTTCATGGCGGCGGTGAAGCGCGGCCAGTTCGAAGTGGCCGGCATGGGCTGGCACATGACTCCGCTGATGGACCACTCGATGGTGGTCGACGTGCTGCGCCCGGTGAAGTTCTTCCGCGATCTCGGCATTCCGGTGCGCTCGGCCATGAACACCGACGTCAACGGCCTGCCCTGGGGCGTCGTCGATGCGCTGCTCGACCACGGCATCACCGGCGTCTCGATGGCCATCAACGAGCACTACGGCCACGCCCTGAAGCCGTGGCCGCGGGCCTTCAACTGGGAAGCCCCCGGCGGTCGCACCATCACGGCCTATAACGGCTTCATCTACGGCGTGACCTCGGACCGCAGCCTGCGCATCCCGCTCGACATGGACGAAGCACGTATGCGTGTCCCGAACTGGGCCAAGCGCTTCGAGGACGACGGCTACCCGCATCCGTTCCTGATGATGCAGATCACCAACATCCGCTACCACGACAACGGTTCGCCGCAGGCCGCGCTCCCCGATTTCATCCGCCGCTTCAACGAGGGCAACGCTCCGTCGGGCGGCATCAAGCTGCGCTTCGGCACGCTGAGCGAGTTCTTCGACCGGGTGCGCGCCCAGCCCAAGGACACGCTGCCAACCCTCCGCGGTGACTGGACCGACTGGTGGAACTTCGGCGCCGGCAGCACCGCGCACGAAACGGCGCAGGCATTGCGCGGCCAACGCGACCTCGATGCGGCATTTGCCGGTGAAGCTTGGCACCCGGGCGCCGAACCGCGCCGCCGCGCTATGCTGCACGACGTCGCCCGCAACGGCCTCGCGCTCTATGCCGAGCACACCTGGGGCGCCGATCGCTCGATCAGCCACCCGTATTCACCCGAGACCCGCACCCAGCAGCTGCTGAAGCTGGTCACCGCGGCCGAGGGCGCCAGCGTCGCCCGCATGCTGCGCCGCGATGCCCTGGAGCAGCTGGCGATCGACGCCGGTGGAGATGATCCGACCCTGCTGGTATTCAACCCGCACCCGTTCCCGGTCACCCAGTCGCTGCGGCTGCCCTACCTGCCGCCGCTCGCCGGCGCCCCCGATCCGAAGCGCGGCTTCGGCCTCGAGGACCTTGTGCCGACCGGGCCGTCCTCGCACCGCATCCAGCGCCAGGATGTGGTGATGTCCGACCTCTCGGACGAACGTGCCTACTGGACCAAGCCCATCGCCGTCCCCGCGCTGTCCTACGTGACGATGCCCGCCGAGGGTGTCGTGCCCAACGACAACGGCAAGCTCTCGGCCAAGGACGGCGTGCTGTCCAACGGCCGCCTCACCGTCACCCTCGACCAGCAGGGCGGCGGCGTCACCTCGCTGAAACTCGATGGCGTCGAGTATGCCGGTGCCGCCGCCGAAAACCTGAAGTTCGGCGTGCCGGTGTTGGAACGCATCGCCTCGGGTATCCGCACCGACATGTTCGACGTGGTCGAGCTCGAGTCGCCCGATTGGCACAAAGCCTGGCACCTCGACTGGCAGGCCAGGCGCGACCTGCCGGAAAAGGTGGCCAGCACTAGCGCGACCGTCGAGCGCGGCAGTGCCAAGATCAGCCAGTCCTTCGTGCTGGCAAATGGCGACAAGGTCGAGGTGATCTATCGGCTGTTGCCCTACGACGTGGCGCTGTCGATCGACGCGGTGGTCACCAAGCGGCCGCTGTCGGAGGCCCACTCGATCTACCTGCCGATGCCGGCGGCGCTGGGCAGCGGTTGGGACGTCGACTACGAAACCGGCGGCGCGGTGGTGAAGCTCGATGACGAGCAGCTGCCCTACGCCAGCCGCCACTACATCACCACCCAGCGCTTCATCCGCATCGCCGACACCCAGCGCGAGCTGACCGTCGCCTGTCCCGATGTGCCGCTGTGGCAGATCGGCGGCTTCACCTTCGGCCGCTTCGGCGATCCGGATGGCCGCGTCGTCCGCGAAAACCCGACGCTGCTCGCCTGGCTCACCAACAACTACTGGAGCACCAACTTCCAGGCAGACCAGGGCGGCGAAACCCGCTTCCGCTTCTGGGTGCTGCCCGGCGCGCGGCAGGAGCTCGGCAAATCCGCACAAGGCGCGCTGGCCCGGGTCCAGCCGCTGGCGGCGCATGTCTATGGCGAGCGCGGTGCGGTGAAGTCGACAGCCGCGAGCCTGCTCAACCCCGACCTCGGCCCGCTGCTGCTGACTCGCATCGAAGCCGACAGCAACGGCGTGGCACTGACCCTGCTCAACCCGGGCGGCGACACGGTTGAAGCGAGGATCGGCGCCGGCACGCTTGTCCCCGCCAAGGCCAATCGCACGACACTCTCCGGCGAAGTGCTGGAAGCACTGCCCGCCAATGGCGAAGTCCGGCTGAAGGTCGCCCCACGCGCCTGGACCCGCGTCGCCATCTACCCGGCATAAGCCGGCCTGCCGACGGAGGAACGCCATGAGCAAGATCAAGACGATCTACATCTGCAACCACGCCCACACCGATATCGGGTTCACCGACTATCAGGAGCTGGCGCTGCGCCAGCACGGCGAGTTCGTCGGCCAGGCTCTCGACCTGATCGAAGCGACCGATGCCTATCCGGCCGAGGCGCAGTATCGCTGGACCGTCGAGACCACCGGCCCCTTCCTCAAGTACCTGCGGCAAGCGAGCAAGTCCGAGATCGCCCGCTTCCGCCACTGGCACGAGCAGGGCCGCATCGATATCGCCGGCATGCAGTACAACATGACGCCGCTGCTCAATATCGAGCAGATGCACCGCTCGCTCTATCCGCTCCGGGCCCTGCGCGACGAGTTCGGCTTCCACGTCGAGGCGGCGATGCAGGACGACGTCAATGGCGTCTCCTGGCTCTATGCCGACCTGCTGCATGATCTCGGCATCAAGTTCTACACCGCCGCCATCAACCCGATCCGCGGCGCCCGTCCCAAGCCGTTCCCCGGCGCCTTCCGCTGGGAGGGTCCGAGCGGTAAGAAGGTGCTGGCCTGGAATGGCTACCACTACCTGTTCGGCCGCAGCCAGGCCGGTCTCGGCAACTGGGATCTGGTCGATCGGCTATTGCCGCGCTGGATCGACGAACTCGAGAACGACGACAGCTACCCGTTCGACTTTCTCTACTGCGAATCCACCCACCCGGTCCGCGTCGACAACGGCCCGCCGGATGCGCGCATGCCGGATTTCGTCCGGCGGTGGAATGACGAACGCAAGAACGTTCAGATGCAGTTCATCACCGTGACAGACTTCGGGCGACTATTGGACAGCAAGTATGACCAATCCATCGGCACCCAGCGCGGCGACTGGACCGATCACTGGGCCGATGGCGTCGGTTCCTCCGCCTTCGAAGTCGGCGTAAACCGCGCCGCCCACGAGATCGTCGGCATCGGCGAAGCGCTCGAGGCTTGGCGCCGCAGCAAAGGGCAGGGCGAGTGGAACGCCGATCGCGCCGCCGCCATCTACGAGTCGATGACGCTCTTCGACGAGCACACCTGGGGCGCCTATTCCTCCGTGGAGGCGCCACACTCGCTGTTCAGCCAGGCGCAATGGAACCGCAAGGCCGGCTTCGCCTATACCGCCGCCATGGAAGGCCACGGCTCGGTGGCCAAGGCCGCCAACGCGCTGGCCGCACCGCTCGGCACCAAAGGACCGGAAGGCAGCTTCAACCTGGGCAACCTCGATCCCAAAGAGGCCTTCAAGCCTTCGGGGATTGATGAACTGCTGGTGTTCAACACACTACCGTGGGAGCGCGAGGTCATCGTCGAGGAGCCCGAACCGCGCGGCGGCGCCGCCCCGGTCGGCATGCTCGACACCTTCTTCAACCGCCGCAGCACCTGGGGCGGGCCACGTCCCATTCCCGAGATCCGCCGCGTTGCCGGCACCATCCCGCCGATGGGTTATGCCTTCCTCGACCTGAAAAAGGGCGTTCCCTCCAGCGACCTCAAGGCCGACGGCGATACCATCGAGAACCGGCACTACCGCATCCGCATCGACGCCAAGACCGGCGCCATCGCCGAGCTGTTCGACAAGGCGCAGGGCCACGATTTCGCCGGCAAATACCAAGGCTGGGGCCCGGGCGAGTACGTCTACGAGACCGTGGACTCGCCCGATGACCGCCTCGCCATCGCCGATATCAGCTTCGACAAGCCGGAGTTCTTCACCGGCCACACGGACACGCCGTGGAAGCGTGAGACGGCGACGAAGGTGACCCTTGATCCTGCGGTGATTTTCGAAGGCCGCGCCTCGATCACCGTGCACATCGCAGCCCCCGGCGTCTCCGCCGCCAGCGCAGTCTACGCACTCGATGCCGACACCAAATGCGTGGTGGTCGACTGGAGCATCGACAAGCTCGAGCATGCCAACGCCGAGGCGGTGTTCGTCGCCTTCCCGTTCAAGCTCGACGCACACAACTTCCTGCTCGATCTCAACGGCATCCCGTCGGTGCCCAACACGGACCAGCTCGATGGCGCCGCCAAGGACTGGTACCCGGTCGGGCGCTGGGTCGATGTCAGCGACAGCAAGCGCGGTGTAACCGTCGTGCCGCTTGATGCCCCCCTTTTGCATCTGGGCGGGATCACCACGGGCAAGTGGGACCGCATGCTCCAGCCCGAAGGCCCCACCATCATGAGCTGGGCCCTCAACAACCACTGGCTGGTGAACTTCAAGTCGGCGCAGTCGGGCCGCATCCCGCTACGTTATCGACTGACCACCCACGAAGGCCCCGCGGATGCGGCCACTGCCGCCCGCTTCGCAGCCGAAGTCGCCGTGCCGCCGGTGGCGATGCGCGACATCAAGCCCACTGGCAAGACCAGCGACAGCTTCTTCGGCACGGATGAGAAGTCGCCGGTGCTGGTGACGTGCAAGCCGGGCGAGGACAATGGCTGGGTGGCGCTGCGGCTGCAGAACCTCTCGGACAAGCCCGTGAAGCAGACCGTGACCTTCACCGGCAATCCGGCGGCCGCACGAAGTGCCGACCCCATCGAGCATCCGGGCCAGGCGCTGGAACTGAAGGGCAAGGCGCTGACGGTCGAACTAGCACCACGCGAGATCCGAACGGTGCTGGTACGCTTCGCTCCGCAGGGCTGATGACCACCCGCCGCGGTCAGACGATATCGGCGGGCTCCACAGCGATCCGATAACGCGTTATGAACCGCTCGCCGGCAGTGAACCGGCGGGCGGTTTTCGTTCCGCGCCGCGAGATCGGATTATCGGCTGTCGATATCTGCGGGCCCAGATCGAACGCCGAGCAGATCGGCTCGAACCCCAGCGCCAGGTGCCGGCCATTCCACGGCGCCATCTGCCGGCCGCGATTGGACATCCACAGCAACGCGCTCGGATAGTGCTCGGGGTTCCACTCGAGCCTAACCCGATAGCCCTCGGCACTGTTCCACAGCGACGCCGTGCCGGTCATATCAAGCAGCTGCAGGATTTCCTCGGTCGCCTGCGGCAGTGGTACGTGGCTGACATCGAGCCGGGTGCCATCGCGCAGCGGCATGTTGTGCCATGGCGTGACGAACCGGTCCTGCTCGAAGATCGAAGTGTCGTCGACGGGCCCGGGAAACGTGGCGCCGGTGATGCCGCTGCCAACCTCGATATGCATGGCGCCGGGCCTGGCCGGCAGCCGGAACGAAGGATGCAGGCCGAGTGGCAACATGCAATCAGCTCGAACGTCGATGGTCAGTTCGAAGTCCAGCGCCGTGGTCGTCGGGTCCGGCGTCACGCGGCGATGCAGCGCTCGGATCGGGTGGTTGTCGGGATAGGCGATGCTGAGCGCGATGCTGCCGTAGGAACCGGCCTCGAACTGCCAGTCATGGTTGGAACTGAACCCATGCGGATCGGTATCGACCGTCGGGCTGGCCGTCGACCCTGGCCATTCGCCCTTCGCCGGGCGATCCCCATCCACTCCGAATGGCACACACGGCCACTCACCGCGCAACCGCTTCAGGATACCGGGCAATGCCTCGCCGCCGGGTTCGTTTGCCCATGGCGCGATCTGGAACGGGGCCACCTGGCGGCCGTCAGGCAGAACGAACAGCGTCGGCCCGATCATCCCGCCGAGGCTCTCGACGCTGACCACGCCATGCGCCCAGACCAGCGATCGTGTTTCGCCGAGCTTGGTCATCGTTTCCCCCGTTTCTCTTTGCCGAGACAGTGGCGCATCGAGGCAATGGCGACAACCGAAGAGTGAGGTTTTTTAGCCGCTTAGGCGCCCAAATCACTGGAACCGGAGACGATCGCGGATGAGCAAATGGTCGACTGGTCACTGCTGAAAGCGGCCGGTACCATCCGCTCCTGCCGCTCGCCGGCGCATGATCCCCCAACGAGGCAAACACCCATGGATCGCAGCACTTTCCGCGGCATCTTCGTCATCGTCACGACGCCGTTCACCGATGATTTCAGGCTGGATGAGGCAGCGCTGGAGCGGACCATGGATTTCTGCCTCGCGGCGGGCGTGCACGGAGTCGTCGCCAATGCGCTGGCCAGCGAGGGCGGCTACCTCAGCGAACCCGAGCGCAGACGGGCCGCCGAGGTCGTCGTCGGCAAGGCCGAGGGCAAGGTGCCGGCGATCGTCGCCGTTTCGGCGCCGCACTACCTGCTCGCCGCGGACTATGCGCGCCATGCCGAGAGCATCGGCGCCGATGCGGTGATGTCGCTGCCGCCGACGCTCCACCCGTCGAGCCCCGCCGACATCAAGGCGCACTACCGCGCCATCGGTGCTGCGACCTCGCTGCCACTGGTGATCCAGAACGTCGCGGGGCAGGGCGCCTCGGCGATGGGCGCGGCGCTGATCGCCGAACTGGTCAACGACATCCCGACGGCCCGCTTCGTCAAGGAAGAGTCGGGCTATCCGGCGCAGACCGTGGGCGAAATCATCCGGCTCTGCGGCGACAAGCTCGAAGGCGTTATGGGCGGCAAGGCGGGGAAGACCCTGATGGAGGAGGTCCGCCACGGTGTGTCCGGCACCATGCCCGCCTGCGAGATCGCCGATGTGCACGTGGCGCTGTGGAAGGCCATCGAGGCCAAGGATGACAAGCGCGCCCGGGACATCTTCCAGCGCCTGCTGCCGCTGCTCGATATGGAGAGCAACTACGGCATGCTGCTGATGAAGGAAGTGCTGAAAATGCGGGGCGTGATCCCGCACGCGGCGGTCCGGCAGTCCGGTTTCCGGGCGCTTGACGATGCCGCTCGGGAGGAGGCGGCGGCCATCATGGACGGGTTGCGGGACCTGATGCTGCCCGCTTACCCGCACCGCCGCTAGCAACAGACTGAACAGAAAAGCAGTGTTAAGCGAGGAGGAATCGTGACTGAAATCCAACTGGGGCGAATGGAAGACGCGGTCAGCACCCACTCGAGCCCATCGGAACTGCGCATCACCGACATGCGCCTCGCCGTCGTGGCGGCGAATTACGACTATCCGATCCTGAGGATCGACACCAACCAGGGCGTCTACGGCCTCGGTGAGGTGCGCGACGCCGGCCATGCGTCGAACGCGCTGCAGTTCAAGTCGATGCTGATCGGGCAGAACCCCTGCCACGTCGACATGATCTTCCGCACCATCAAGCGCTTCGGCAACTGGGGCCGCGAGGGTGGCGGTGTCTCGGGCATCGAGATCGCGCTGATGGACCTGATCGGCAAGGTCTACGGCGTGCCGTGCTACCAGTTGCTCGGCGGCAAGCACCGCGACAAGGTCCGCCTCTACGGCGATACCCCGACGCCCGACGATCCGACCCCGGAGGATTTCGTCGACGCCGTGCTAGGCCGCCGTGGTCGCGGCCTGACCTGGATCAAGTTCGACCTGCGTCCGTCACTGTTCGAGACCGGCGACAGCCCGCTGATCGGCAACGAGGCGAAGTACGACTTTGCTTACGAAGAGGGTAGGCCGTTCAAGGCGCCGATGCACGGTCGCGGCGTCAAGCTCACCGAGGTCACCATCGAGCGTGCCGCCCATGTGGTCGGCGAAGTTCGCAAGGCGGTCGGCGCCGACGTGCAGATCTGCGTCGATCACTTCGGCGAGGGCTACCTCACCTCCGACGAGGTGATCCGGCTTGGGAAGGCGCTCGAGAAGTTCGATCTCGCCTGGATGGAGGACCCGGTGTCGCGCTTCGACATCCCGGGCCACAAGAAGATTGCCGATGCCCTGCTGACCCCGATCGCCGCCGGCGAGGACCTCTACCTGCGCGACGGCTTCCGCGAGGCGATCCGCACGCGCGCCTTCGACATTGTCCACCCTGACCTCCTGACGTCCGGCGGCCTGATGGAAACCAAGCGTATCTCCGACGACGCGGAGGAGGAGGGCATCCCGACGGCGCTCCACTGTGCCGGCTCGCCCATCGGCTTCATGGCCAACATTCACACCGCGGCCTCGATCTCGAGCTTCCTCGCCTGCGAGCACCACGGCCTCGACCTGCCGTTCTGGGAGAGCCTCGTCACCGGCCTTGCGCCCGACTACATGGCTGATGGCTACGTCACCGTGCCGGACAAGCCGGGCCTCGGCGTCGACCTCAATCTCGAGGCGATCGAGGCGAACCTCCGCACCCCAGGCACCATGTTCCTCCCCACCGACGAGTGGAACACCCCCAAGCTCGGCTTCTGGCGGCCCGACGACCGATGGCCGGAATGAGCCGATGAGGTTCACGGATAGTTTTGCGCTGAGGCGATCTGTCCGCTGGACTCCCGGACGTCATGCGTCTATCAGGACCGCGTTGTCGGGCTTCGCCGCCCGATGACTGAGGCCCAGCTGGAGTTCCACCTCCTAGTCTGGGCCTCTCTATTTTTCTGGAGCTAGCGGACTGCGACCGGCCCGGTCGAACCGCGCAGCCGGATCTCGGGCTCGATCAGCACTTCAGTGAGCGGCAACTCGCGGTTTCCAGTCAGCGCCACGATGGCGCGGGTGGTGTTCTCGGCGATGCGCTCGACCGGCTGCCGCACCGAGGTGAGCGGTGGATCGGTGAAATCCAGCATGTAACTGTCATTGTAGCCGATCACCGAGATATCGGACGGCACTTTCAGTCCATTGCGCTGGATGGCCCGCATCGCCCCGAGCGCCATGTCGTCGCTGGAGGCGACGATCGCAGTGACGCCCATCTGCAGCAGCGCCTCGGCCGAGTGCCGGCCACCCTCGATATTGTAGTATTGCCGGACGACGAAATCGTCGGAATTGGGCAGGTCGCGCCGGTCCATCGCCTGGACGAACCCCTCCACCCGCCGGTCGGCCGGCGTATTGCCCACCGGCCCCGCACACATGCCGATGCGTCGGTGCCCCAAATCGTACAGGTGAGCCACCGCCACTTCGGCGGCACGCCAGTCGTCGGTCGAAAACACCGGCGAGGGGATGTCGGCAAAGCCGCCGTTCACGCACAGGAACGGGATGCCCCGCGATTGCAGCAACTGGCGGGCCACCGGATCGGTGTTGCGCATCGTGTTGCTGGACGACAGGAAGACCACCGCTGCGATGCCGGCGTCGATCATCGCCTCGACATAGTCGCGCTCGCGCTGCGTGCCGGGGCAGATCACTGCGCGCAGCCCGTAGGGCGCGATCTCGTTCTCGATCGCCTCGCACAAATCGGCGAAGATCTGTTCGGCGACGCCGGGCACCAGCAGCAGCACCAGTTCGCCCTTGAGCTGACGTTCGTAGCCGGCCTTGCGCAAGGCCGCCTCCACCACCTCACGCGTTGCCTGCGAGACGCCGTACTTGCGGTTGAGCACGCGGCTGACCGTTGCCTCGCTGACGCCGGCCAGCTCTGCGACCGTGGCAAGGCCAATGTTGGCCGCCGGCGAACGGGAGCGATGACGAGACGCCTCGCTGCCGCTTCCACGGCTGCGCTTCCCGCCCGGTCCACCACTCTCGTCCGACCTGTCCACTGGTCCTCGATCGTTACTCGTTCAAGACATGCAAGGTGGCGATGCCCGAGACCGGTATTTGCAGCTCGGTAAGGCCCTGCGTCGCGACAACTTCGATCTCCGTGCCGGCATCCCCCCGGGCGGAGTGGGCCACGCCTCGCAGCCGCGCACGCCTACCGGTCCATCGCATAACGATCCGGTCGTGGGAAGTCGCATTGAGCAGCCTCAACTCGTCAATGCCATCGAGGTCGATATCCACCACCAGCGGCTGGTACACACCTACGACCAGCCGATCCTCATGCCGGGCCTGCAGCACGGGATAGCCCTCCGACGGCAACCCCGCTTGCAACTGACCAAAGAGCACGGTTTCGCGATCCTCCATCCAGCTCGACAGCACCGTGCGCACGGCGTCGCGCTGCACGTGCGGCAGGCTCGACAGATCCATGGAGATCTGCGGCACGCTGAAATACGCGTTGAGCAGCTGTCGCGCCGCCGGCTCGGCTCCGGCGCGATGGTCCCACACGGTGGGATCGGAATGGATGACCTGACCGGCAGCGATCATGCGCATGTTGACGATGGCGCGGCGGTTCTGGTTGGCGTCGACTGGGCAGTCCCCGACCCGCAGCAGGTTGGCGTAGGGCGCGGTGGCCGGTCCGATATAGCTCTGCCGGAACTCGATGAGCACCTCCTCGAGCCCGGCCTGCTTCAGTCCCTCGCGCAGCTGCGCCAGCGTGGCGTGGATCGCCTGCCCGACATCGGGGATATCCCCGCCGGTCGGGGTGCCCTGGTAGGCGACGACGCCGTCGAGGAAGTCGAGCTTCAGTCCATCCACACCATAGTCGCGGACCAGCCGGATGCAGGTTTCGACGAAGTGGTCCCGCACCTCGCGATAGCGCGGATCGAGCGCCGAACAGCGCCAGCCGTCGCCGTTGTAGTAGGGCGCGAACGGCTTCAGGTGCGGATAAGCATCGCTGTTCTCACCCAACAGCAGCGGCGCCACCCACAGGATGACCGACAGACCGAGCTCGTGCAGCTTGCCGACATGCGCCCGCATGTCGGGGAACTTCACCGGGTCGGCGACCCAGTCGCCACACCCGGCATACCAGCGGCCGGTGCCCAGCTTCTGCCAGCCGTCGTCGATGATCACGGCGCGGCATCCGAGTTGGCGTACCAGCACTGCATCGCGCTCGATCTTTGCTGCGCTGATGTCCTGCGAGTAGGCGTACCAGGTGCAATAGACCGGCACGGTTCCGTCGAATGGCACGGCAAGCGGCTCGCCGATGTCGTCACGCAGCCAGTCGCGCAGCAGGCCGACGGCCTCTGCATGATCAAGACCCGGGCGCGCCGTCGCAAGGCGGATGGTGCGCGGCCCCTTCGGGTCGTGCTCGTAGTAGATGACGAAGCTCTTGTGCTCCTCGGAAACACCGAAGCGCAGCTGGCTCTCCTCGATCTGCTGGTCGAAGCAGAAGGCGAGGATGTTGCGGCCCTGCCGGTCGTAGACGCAACCGAGCGGGCTCGAGGAGATGATGCTGGTCTTGTCGCGCCCGCTCCAGTCGGCCGGCAGGGCCCGCATCGAGCCGTTCGGATACCAGTAGCCCTCGACGTCGCCCAGCGGCACTTCCAGCGAGACCCGGACGATCTCGCCGTTGGTCTCGATCGTGGTGATCTCGAGCTCGCCGATGGTCTCCTTCCCGACAACCCGGCAGCCGGTGCCGATCGTCACCTCGACGCCTGGGATGCCGGTGGCGGCCGGGGCCATGACGGATGCGTAGTCTTCCAGCAGCACGGTGCCAGTCTCCTGAGATTGCTATTGCTTGACCGCGCCGGCGAGGATGCCGGCGACGAAATGACGTTGAAGGAAAAGGGACAGCCCCAGCACCGGCAGCACCGACACCAGCGTGCCCGCGAGCAGCTGCCCGTAATCGGTGTCGCTGAGCCCCTGCAGCGAGGCGAGCGCCACCGGTACGGTGTAGGCGTCCGACGTGCGCAGCACGATCAGCGGGTAGACGAAGTCGTTCCACTGCGCGAGGAAGAGGAAGATGCCGAGCGCTGCGAGCGCCGGCCGCATCGTCGGCAGGACGATCTGGAAGAAGATGCGGAACTCTCCGGCGCCATCGACGCGCGCCGCCTGGATCAGCTCGTCCGGCACCGACAGCATGGTCTGCCGCATCAGGAAGATGCCGAACGGCAGCGCCAGGTTGGGCAGGATCAGCGCCTGGTAGGTGTTGAGCCAGTTGAACTGCACCATGACCTGGAACAGCGGCACCAGCGTCACCTGCGACGGCAGTGCCAGGATCACCAGCACGATGCCGAACAGCACGCCCTGTCCGGCGAAGCGGAACTTGGCGAAAGCATAGCCGGCAGCGGTGCAGACGATCCCCCCGAACACCGCATAGAGCAGCGCCACCAAAGTCGAGTTGAGCACCGCGTGCCCGAACCCGGCGTCGCCGAACAGCTTGCCGAGATTGGCCCACAACTGGTCGCCCGGCAGCAGGTTGGGCGGGTTGGAGAAGATATCGCGCGAGCGGTGCGTGCTGGCGACGATCAGCCAGTAGAACGGCGCCAGCATCAGCACCGAGCCCAGCACCACGACGGTGGTCACCGCCGTGCTAGCGAGCTTCGCCTGGGGGGAGCGGTCGGCCCTCATGTCCGCTTCTCCCTGAGGAGGTAGAACTGGATCAGCGCCAGGATGCCGATGATGCCGGTGAGCACGTAACCGATGGCCGAGGCGTAGCCGAAATCGAAGTACTTGAAGCCGTTCTGATAGAGGTACATGCCGATGGTCAGCGTCGCATTGTTAGGCCCGCCATTGGTCAGCACGTAAGGCTCGTCGAAGAGCTGCAGCGTGCCGATGGTGGAGAGCACCACGGTAAGGGTGATGGCGGGGCGCAGCCCAGGCAGGGTGATGTGCCAGAAGCGCTGGAGCGCTGTGGCGCCATCGATCTCCGCTGCCTCGTAGAGCTCGCCCGGCACCGATTGCAGCTGTGCCAGGTAGATCACCGCGCTGTTGCCGGTGTAGTGCCAGGTCAGCGCGATGATAATGGAAATCTTGGCCCAGAACGGATCGGCCAGCCACGGCACACGTGGCAGCCCGATGCTCTCGAGCGCGAAGTTGATCAGGCCGTAGTGGTTGTTGAGCAGCGTCGAGAACAGGATGCCATAGGCGACGAGGCCCATGACGATCGGCACGAAGTACGCGGTGCGCCAGATCGCCCGCCACTTGAGCAGCGCCGAGTTGAAGGCCACCGCCAGCAGGAGCGCCAATCCCAGCATCAGCGGCACCTGGATGACGAGGATCAGCAGCGTGTTGCTGAGCGCCTTGTAGAAGATCGGATCGGTCAGCAGCCGGCCGTAATTGCCCAGCCCGACGAACACCTGCTTGCCCTTCTGGATCTTGGTAAGGCTCAGCCAGGCCGCATAGACGTACGGATAAACCTTGAACGCCAGGAACAGTACGATCACCGGCAGCAGGAACAGGTAGGGGGTGGCGCGAGGTGCGGAGCCCCGCCAGCGCCGGCGTGCGGCAGGCTGTGTGGTCGGCGCGGTCATATCAGGCTCTCGGTGGGAACAGGGAGGCGGCGGCAGGGTGGGAGGAAACTCGGCCCTGCCGCCGTCACGCTCATACGAGCGTGTTGCTTTGACACCAGCTACTTGGCGATCGTCCGCCCGGTCTGCCCGGCGACCAGCGCGGCCGCTTCGTCGAGCACGGTCTTGGGGTCAGCCCCGCTCAGCAGCACCTGGGTCTGCGCGTCGGTATAGGCCTTGAGCGCCCGCGCATAGTCGGTGGTGTAGTTCACGGTCGGGGTGTCCTGTCCCAGTTCGTCGATGAAGAAGCTGTTCACCTCGGCATCGAAATAGGCGCTCTTCTTGACGAAGCCGTCGCTCTCCAGCATCGGCTTGAAGCCGGGGAACATGCCGCCGCCCTCGTACACCGCCTGCTGCCCGTCGAGCGTACCCAGCGCGTACTTCACGAACTCCCAGGCCAGCTGCTTGTTGGGGCTGGTCTCGGCCACCGACAGGTAGGTGCCGCCCGAGATCGCGGCGGTCAGCCCGCCCGGCTCGACCGACGGGGGCAGGCGCAAGCCCCATTTGCCGGCCATGTCAGGTGCTTCGTTCTCGAACACGCCGGCCGCCCACGACGCCGCCGGGATCACGGCGATATTGGTCTGCCCCTTGATCTGCATCATGAAGTTGTCCCAGCCGCCGGGAATGTCGGCGACGATGCCGGCATCATTGGCCTTCTTGATCAGCTCGAGCGAGCGGAGACCGGCGGGCCCGTTCATGGTGATCTCGCCGGCGGCGTTGAAGTAGAAGCTGCCCTGGAGGTTGGTGAGCAACTGCCAGAGCCCGGCGGAGTCGGCGACCGTCGCCGCCTTGTCCATGGCGATCAGGTCCGCACCGGTCGCCGCTTTCAGCGCGGGACCGACCGCGATCAGGTCGTCCCAGGTGGCAATCGAGTTGATGTCGATGCCGGCCTGCTCGAGCAGGTCCTTGCGGTAGAAGAAGCCCGAAGTGTTGACCTCGTAGGGAATACCATAGACCGCGCCGTCCGGACCCGACCCGCTGGCCCACATGCCCGACGGGAACTGCGCGGCGAGATCGTCGGCGCCCATCGTGCTGAGGTTGGCGAGCCCGCCCGGGAACGTCTCGACATAGTTGCCGATGTAGTCGATGCCGATGTTGAGCACGTCGGCAAGACCGGCGCCGCCCGCGGCCATGCCGGTGGTGATCTTGTCCCAGATCGCCGGGTTGCCGACGTCTTCCACCTTGATGGTGACACCCGGATGCAGGGCGACGAAGCCGGGAATCGCTGCCTCGATGCCATCGGCCGGAGCGGTCCAGCTCCACACCGTGATGGTGCCCGTGAGGTCGTCGGCGGAAGCTGCCGTCGCCAGGGCCGCGAGGGCTGTTGTCGTAGCGAGGGCAATCCGCGCGGTGCGCCCGGTTGCCGTGAACAAACGTCCTACCGTGTTTTTCAGTTTTTCCTCCTCAGGAATCCTCAGTCCCCGATCGTACCGTTCGGCCGCTCGCCAGGCTTTTCGCTGGCTGATCTTGCGGTCCTTCCGGTCCGATCGTGCCGGACGCTAGCAGCGGATTCTTCGTCTTGCAATACTTCGTTGTAAATTTGCAGAAATGCTGCAATGAGCTTGTCGTGGAGGTTGACCAGAGCGGGGCGAACAAAACACCAAGGCCACCGGCGATTTTCATCGGCGGTGGCCTTAAAGGCGTCAGCTATGTCAGGCGATTGGATGGGCGGCAGATCAGCCGGCCTCCAGCTCCAGCATCAGCGTCGCGATCTCGAACGGGCGCAGTTGCAGCGTCACGCTGTTGCCGGTGACGGCAACCGGCTCGCCGCCTTCTTCCATCAGGTTCACCAGCTTCGCAGACTTGATCGGCACGCCGAAGCTGAGGGTGGCGTTGGCGCGGGCATTGGCGTGCTCGAACACCCGCAGCACCAGCGCATCGCTCTTTTCGGCCTTCTTCACCGTCTCCAGCGTCACGTTCGGCTTGTCGACCGAAGCGAAGGAGAAGCTGCTGCTTTCCCCGGCATCGGAGGCACGCGCAGAGGTGTCGCCGATCACCGCGACTGGGTTGTTGAAGCGTTCGGCGGCGACCGGTACGTCGGCAAGGTCGCTGACCCCGTCATGCACCAGCAGCGCATACTTGATGCGGTGCTCGCCGCGGTCCGATGCCGGGTCCGGGAAGGTCGCGCCGCGCAGCAGGGTGATGCGCACCAGTTGCTCCACCGCGTCGTAGCCGTACTTGCTGTCGTTGAGCAGCGCGGCGCCAAAATCCGGCTCGCTGATATCGACCCAGCGATGCATGCTCGCCTCGAACCGCGCCCGGTCCCAGCTGGTGTTGCGGTGCGTCGCGCGCTTCACATGGCCGAACTGGATCTCCGAGCGGATCTCCGAGATATTGAGGTCGAACGGGAACTCGGCCTTGAGCACCGTCTGGCGCTCCTGCCAGTCGACGAAGGTGTCGAACTCGACCTGCTTTGCGCCGGCCTCGAGCGACACGACCTGCACCACCTTCGAGCTGAGATACTGCCGCTCGATGCGGAGCGCGGCGCGGTATGGCCCGGTCTCCACCACCTCGATCTTCGCCTTGTTCGCCGAGAGCAGCCAGAACTGCTCCTCGAAATAGCGATCGATGTCCCAGGCGTCCCAGTTGAGCGGCTTGTCCTCGTAGGCGACGAGCCGGTTGGCGGTCTCGCCCTTGGCGATCAACTCGCGGTTGTGCTGCTTGTCGAACACCGAGTTGATCTCGCCATTCCCATCGAAAGCGACGCGGACGAACTCGTTCTCGAGATGCTTGGTCGAAGCCGAAAGGCTCGACTTCGGGGCGCTGCCGCCGGTCACCAGCGAGGCAGAAGCCCAGCCGAGCGCCGGGAGGTTCGCCGGCGCCGCAAGCGTCGACCTGCCATCGGCGCTGATGAGCTTCTGCAACGGCAGTGCCGCACCGCCCTGCGCCAACGCCGAACCATCGGCCGCCCCGTCCACCCGCACCAGCGCCTTGTCGCGCGTATGGCCGGTGAAGTTGAACAGCTGCAATCCGCCCTTGCCGGTCGGTGCGACGGCCTTCGCCGCGCTGTGCCACGGGCCGTTACCCGACGCCAGGGTCGAGAACAGCCCCGCATACTCGGCGTCGCTGTCGACATAGACCTCGGCGATCGAGGTGCCGGGCAGGATGTCGTGGAACTGGTTGATCAGCACCAGCTCCCAGAACTCGTTGAGTTTCTCGCTGGGGTAGGGCGCCCCACTCCGCATCGCCATGGCGCTGAGGAATTCGAGTTCGCGCAGCACGCGCTCGGCGCGCCGGTTGTTGGCCTTGTTCTTCGCCACGTTCGTGAGCGTGCCGCGATGGTACTGCAGGTAAAGCTCGCCGTTCCAGGTCGGGAAGCGCTTGGCGTTCTCGTCCATGCGCTTGCTGAGCCGCTTGAGGAACGGCCCGATGCCTTCGAGCTTCACCTTAGGCGCGCCGGGAATGCCGCGCTCGAGCCGGGTGCCGCGTTCGATCATGGCGCGGGTCGGACCGCCGCCGCCATCGCCATAGCCGTAGCAGACCAGCACTTCGTCGTTCACCGACTTGGGCTCATAGCGCTTCCATGCGCCCATCACTTCAGAGACCGAGAGGTCGGAATTGTAGGTGGTGAAGATCTGTTCGCTGTCGAATTTCTGCGCCGTGATCAGCTGCGCCTTGGTCTCGGTCCCGTCGATGCCGCGCCAGAAGAACGTGTCGTAGGGGTGCCGGTCGGTGTCGTTCCAGCTGAGCTTGGACGTGATGAAATACTCGAGCCCGGAGCGTTCGAGGATCTGCGGCATGTTGGCCGAGTAGCCGAACGTGTCCGGCAGCCAGACGGTCTTCGGCACGACGCCGAAGTGCTCGAGGTGGAAGCGGCGGCCGCGCATGATCTGGCGGACCATCGACTCGCCCGAGACGATGTTCGCGTCGGGCTCCACCCACATGGCGCCTTCGATCTCGAACTGGCCGTTCTTCACCTTGTCGAGCAGGCCGGCCCAGATCTCGGGATAGTCGGTCTTCAGGAAATTGAAGAGCACCGACTGGTTGTACATGAAGACGAATTGCGGGTACTCGGCCATCAGGTTGAGCACCGTGGCAAAGCTCCGGCCGGTCTTGTCGCGCGTGTGCATTACCCGCCACAGCCAGCCGACGTCGAGGTGGGTGTGTCCCACCGCCGAAATCGTCGGCTGCACTTCGGTGTCGACCAGCTTGTAGATCTTCTCGGCGATCTTCTCGGCCGCCGGCAGCGAGGCCTCGAACTCTGCCGTCACGCCGCCGCGCCGGTCCAGCGCGCGCAGCGACTGCTCGACGAGGTTCAGCACCGCGTGGCGGCGGCCGTCATTCTGCGGCAGGCGCGTCGCCACCTCGAGCGGCGTCATCAGGTCGAAATAGAGCTTCTCGGCGCGCGCATGGCGGACCATCAGCTCGACCTTGAAGCCGACCAGCGGCCGGTCGAAGAACGTGAAGGCATTGACGAGCAGGGTGCGCTTGGTGCCCGGCACCGCGTCGCGGGCGATTACCAGCTCATTGTGGTTGCCGTCGAGCGCCTGGGCGATCTTACCGTCGAGATACGCGAGGCATTGCGGGTCGGTCGAGCCCGGCCGGTCCTGCCACTGCGAGGTGAAGCGCAAGACGAACGTCTTGCCGCGCGCTGCCTCGGGCACGGTGACTTCGGCGGCGAACCAGGTGTGGCCCTGGTGCTTGGCCCAGACGGTGGTCGGCGTGAAGTTCGGCCACTGCCGCCAGTCGGCGGCGAGCGCCGCGGGCGTTTCGATGTCGTCAGGCTGGTAGCGCCAGGCGAAGGCACCTTCGATCGGCGTCAGGATCTTCTCGTGAAGGTCGCGGCAGAGCCGGAACAGCTTCTCCTCGAGCTTGATGTCGTCATCAAGCAGACCGAGCTTGGTGGCGAGACTATTCATCGTTCTATCCTTTGACACCGACGCCGGCGAAACCCGTGTTCATGTTTCGCCGCAACAGGAAGTACACGCCGACCGCCGGCGCTGCGTAAATGATGGAGAAGGCCGCGAGGAAGCCGTAGTCGATGGCCCCCTGCTGGCCGAAGGCCGAGTAGAGCCCGACCGACATGGGGAAACCGGCCTCCGTCCGCGTGAAGATCAGCGGCAGCAGGAACTCGTTCCAGGCGCCGGTGAAGGTGAAGAACCAGACCACAGCGAGCCCGGCCCGCGACATCGGCAGCACCACGTGCCAGATGATGTGCCAGAGGCTCGCACCGTCGACATACGCCGC
The DNA here is from genome assembly GCF_056405135.1 of Devosia sp. P1_H9. Classification (NCBI taxonomy): domain Bacteria; kingdom Pseudomonadati; phylum Pseudomonadota; class Alphaproteobacteria; order Hyphomicrobiales; family Devosiaceae; genus Devosia; species Devosia sp. P1_H9. The sequence continues at coordinate 110,854 of NZ_JBFUCQ010000009.1, read as the reverse complement.
CTCTTCGAGCTCGATCGGCACCGTGTCGAAGAAGGTCTTGAGGAGCAGCAGCGTGAACGGCAGGTTGAGAATGGTGAGCGCGACGATGACGCCATAGGAGTTCAGCAGCCCGAGCCGCTGCGCGGTGAAATAGAGCGGCACGATCACGCCGGCCGAGGGCAGCATGCGCAGCAGCACCAAGAGCCACAGGAAGGCGTTCTTGCCCGGGATGGTCATGCGGGCGAGCGGGTAGGCCGCCGCCGCCGCGACGACCACCGACAGCGTTGCAGTGCCGGCGGCGAGGATCAGCGAGTTGAGGAATTGCCGGCCGGCACTGCCGCTGATCGCCCGGATGAAGTTGTCGAAACCAAGCGCTGCCGGCATGCGCAAGGCGCCATTGGCCGTCGGATCGAAGGCGTTTGTGAACAGCCAGAAGAACGGGCTGACCCAGATCAGCGCCAGGAAACTCAGCGCCAGCGCCATGCCGCGGGAAGGGGCGGTACGTTCCATTACTTGGGCTCCCGGAGCAGGCGGACATAGAAGATTGAGAGCAGGCCGACCACGGCCAGCATGGCCACCGAGATGGCGCTGCCATAGCCGATCTTGCCGACCTTGAAGCTCTGTTCGTACATCAGGATCGCCAGCACCTGGGTCTGCCGGCCGGGGCCGCCGCCTGTCATTGCGTAGATCAGCGGGAAGTAGGTGAAGGTCCAGATGGTGATGAACAGCATGTTGGTCGCGATGTGCGGCCGGATGATCGGCAGGATCACCTGCCAGGTCCGCTGCCACAGCGTCGCGCCATCGACCTTGGCCGCTTCGACGATCTCGCGGCCGACGGAGTCGAGCGCTGCGATGAACAGCAGGTAGCTCCAGGCCGTGCCCTTCCAGACATTGGCGATGATGACGACCTGCAGGGCGAAATCGTTGATGAAATTGACCGGTGCGAGACCGAACGGGGTGACGACGAGGCCGTTGATCAGGCCGGTCGGGGAGGTGGTCGCCGACCACAGGAACGCCGCGACAATGTCGGGCAGCAGCCAGCCGAGCATGATCGAGACCTCGACCACCGTGCGCAGCAGCCCATGCTGGGTGCGCAGTGCCGAGGCGAGGACGAACCCCATCACGGTCTGGCCGACAATGGCCGAAAAGAAGGTGAAGGTGACGGTGGTGCCGAGCGCCTCGAGGAAGCCGCGGCGGGTGAACAGACGCTCGTAATTGTCGAGCCCGACCCAGCTCCAGTTGACCGACTTGCGGCCCACCAGTTCGAGATCGGTGAAGCTGAAGGCGAAGGCCCAGCCGGTGAAGTAGATCAGCGCGCCGATGAGGATGATTGCCGGCAGCAATCCGAGGAGCAGTAACCAGCCATTGGAGGCCAGCCAGGGACTTATCTGGCGCATGTAGCGTGATCCGATATACCAGGGCCTACGAAAAGGGCGGCGCGGGTTGGGAGTACCGCGCCGCCCCGGGAGGAGCGGGTGGGGGCCGCTCTTATTCGTAGGTGATGACGTTCTCTTCGCCGAACTCGTCGATCAGCGCCGCCTTGTACTCGGCGATCGCATCATCCACGGACGACCCGTCGAGGATCGCGGCCGTCATTTCCTGCACCAGCTTGGAGACCACCTGGTAGCCCGGGTAGGTATCGCGGCCGGTCGTGTCGGCGGCCATGGCGGTTGCCTTGGCGAGGTACGCGTCAGCCGTATATTCCGGCGATTCCGAGATATCGGTGCGGACGGCCATGCGCTTGTTCTTCACCGTCCAGTCGCCGAAATTGCCCTTGTCGAAGATGGTCGTCAGCAGCTTTTCGGCAGCGGCTTTGTCCGCAGCCTTGGCATTGACGCCGATGGCCCAGCCACCCGAGATGTTGGTCGTGGTCTTGGCGCCGGGCTCGCCCGAACCGGGCCACGGGGTCCACGCAACGATCTTGTCGCGCTCCTCGGTCGAGGGCAGGTTCACGCCGTTGCAGTCCCACAGGCACGCATATTCCCATGAGCCCGAGGCAAGGATGCCCATCTTGTTGCCGGTCATTTCGGCACGGACGGCAGCGCCGATATCGGTGGCGTAGTTGATCGCCTTACCGGCCAGCTTCTGGTCCTGGTAGACCTTCTTGTAGAGCTCGAGCGTGCGGCGCAGGGCCGGGCTGTCGCCCACCCACTTGCCAGCGTCCCAGTCGCGCAGCCGGTTGCGACCAGCTTCCGGAACGTCGGCGCCGAGCAGCGCCATGTAGAAGCCCTGCATGGTGGCGGCTTCTCCCTGCTTGGTGCCGGCGGGGATCAGGAAAGCGTTCTCGACGCCGGTCTTGTCCTTGATGGCCTGCGCAGCGGCGAGCACGTCGTCCCAGGTCTTGGGCGCCCACGGAGTAGCGATGCCGGCCTGCTTGAACAGCTCCAGGTTGTACCACAGCATGCGCACGTCGGTGTCGGTGGGCAGCGCGTAGACATGGCCGTCATAGGACACCACGTCGAGCAGGCCCTTCATGTACGAACCGTACTGGTCCCAGGTCGTCGCCAGCTCGTCGAGCGGCTGTACATAGCCGGCGGAGGCGAGTTCGGACACCACGAAGCTGTCCATCTGGATGACGTCGGCGGCGGTGCCGGCCGACAGATCGAGCGCCACGCGCTCCACATAGCCATCGCCCGGCAGCTTGATCGCGTCGACCTTCTCGCCGGTCGCGGCTTCGTAATTGGCGATGCCGGGCTCGACCAGCGAGGCCAGCCACTCGGCGTACATGATGCTCACCGCCTGCGCGGGAGCCGTGGCGGCCAGCAGGGCAAGCGCTGCCGCAGACGCCAAGAGAGTCCGTTTAAGCATGAATTCCTCCTCCAAATGTTTGGCGTCGCATCCCTCATGCGCGGGCTGCGCGGCACCTCCTGAGTGCGCGGTGAGCTAAGCGCATTTATTGCAACGTTGCAATGATTGATGCAGAATTGTCGGAGTGACGTACATCAGAATGAATTATCTGTGATAATTCAGATAGTTAGAGAAAGCCGTTCAGCGGAAATCTGGGGATTGATCAATTGTATCGATGCAATTTTCTGTGGTTCCCGGCATCCCGCTGCCGGTGTATGACGGGTCCGGGGCTGAAGAAACCACGATGACGAAATCCAAGCCACGTGCTGCTGGCGGCACCCGCCAGCGGGCGACGCTCAAGACCATCTCGGAGCTGACTGGGCTCAGCCTCTCGACGGTGTCGCTGTCGCTGCGCGGCGGCGCGTCGTTGAAGGAGGAAACACGCCTCAAGGTTGCCGAGGCGGCGCGCGCCGTGGGCTATGTGCCGGACCGGGCAGGGGTGCGCTTACGGACCGGCAAGACCAACGTCATCGCCCTCGTGCTCGACGGCTCGGACGAAGCCATCGATTTCTCCCGCCACATGATCCGCGGCATCGGCGACGCCATCGGCGGCACCCGCTATCATCTGACGGTGATGCCGGAGTTCGACCGCAATCGCTCGGTGGAGACGGTGCGCTACATCCTCGAGAACCGTACGGCCGACGGGGTGATCATCACCCACACCGGCGCCCGCGATCGCCGCGTCCAGCTGATGATGGACCATGACTTTCCGTTCGTAAGTCATGGAAGGACCGAGTTCTTCACCCCGCACGCCTTCCACGATTTCCACTCCGAGGCGTTCACCGAACTGGCCGTGGAGCGGCTGGCGGCGACCGGCGCTCGCGACATCATGATCTCGGTCGGGGACGGGACCACCAACAACTACCACAACATCGTCCGCACCTTCGAGCGCGCCACCGCGCGCTTCGGCGTCAACGGCAGCGTCGTGGTGCAGGACAGCATCCGCCCTGCTTCCGCCGAGATGCGCCAGTTCGGCCGCGACCTCGCGGACAAGCCGGATCGCCCCGACGGCATCATCTGCGACAGCGAGACCCGCGCCATCTCGATGCTCTGCGGCCTCGAGGATGGCGGCGTGCTGCTCGGCCGCGACATCCGCTTCATCTGCAAGCAGACCTCGGACATCCTTTCGACCGTCTTCCCCAACGTCGATACCATCGAGGAAGACGTCTACGCAGCGGGGCTGGAGCTCACGCGCCTGCTGCTCCGCCGCATCGACGGCGAACCGGCCGAGTCATTGCAGACATTGAGCGAACCCGTCGCCCACTGGCGCAGCTAGAGCCGGTCGAGGAACGTCAGCACCGCGCCGTTGAACAGCTCCGGCCGCTGCAGCGGCGCGAAGTGGGTGACGCCGGGGAGGATTGCGAGCCCGGCGCCGGGAATACTGCGGGCGAGGTACTCGGCATGCTCGGGCTTGATGAACTCGTCCCCGGCGCTCTGCACGATCGTCACCGGTACCCGTATCCGCGCGAGGTCGTCAGCCGTGTAGTTCGGCTGCGTCCGCTGCATCAGGCCGACGGCATCGGCGAAGCTGCTGAACTGATCGGGCGTTGCCGATAGCCGCGCATAATCCTTCACGTGCCGGCCGAAGCACCGGTCGATCACCGGCGTCGCCTCGAACGGCAGGGTGCCGCTCGGGTCCATGTTGCAGGCGAAAAAGAACACGCCGCTGATCCGCTCCGGCTGCCGATCCGCCATGATCATGGCGATGCAGGCGCCATCGCTCCAGCCGACGATCGCGGCCTTCCTTAGCCCCAGCGCGTCCATCACCGCGAACACGTCCGACGCCATCAGCTCGTAGCTGTAGGGCCGCTCGTCGCGTGAGCTGCGGCCGTGCCCGCGGCTGTCGACCACCACTACCTGACGGCCGGCATCGACCAGCGGCTGCACCTGGTGGCCCCAGTTGCCGGAGTGGCCCATGCCGCCATGCAGCAGGATCACCGCATCGCCGGCACCGAAGCTCGCGTGCCAGATATGCGCGCCGTCATTGTCGACATAGGCGGAGGTTCCACCCGGCGGCAGCTCGGCTCCGCTGGCTTCAAAGGTAATCAGTTCGTCGTCGGTGAAGGCCATGTCGATACCCATCCCTGCTAGCGCGTGATGCACTAGTCGATGCCTCCGGCGTGGATTCGACATTCCGGACACGCAAAAACGCGCCGCCAGTTGGACGGGGTTCCGACAAGCCGTCAAGCGCAGCTCAGAGATAGGCGCGGCCGGCCACCCAGGTGCCCCGGATCACCGGCTGCCCGCCCACCAGGCGCACTCGCAACATATCGGCGCGGAGACCCAGCTTCAGGCGGCCGCGGTCGCTCATGCCGATCGAGTCGGCCGGGTTGGTAGTGACCTTGGCGATCGCCTCATGCAGCGGCATGCCGCGATCGGCGAGAATGAACGGCGCGTGCAAGAGGCTCGCCGGCACATAGTCCGAGGTGAGCAGGTCGAGCAGCCCGGCATCGGCGAGGCTGGCGGCGCTGGCATTGCCCGAATGCGAGCGGCCAAGCACCACGTTGGGCGCGCCCATGACGATCTTCATGCCGAACTCGCGGGCCCGCCGCGCCGCCTCCAGCGTCGTCGGGAACTCGGTGATGGCGATGCCGTCGGCGTAGGATTCCTCGACATCGGCCACGGTGGTGTCGTCGTGGCTGGCGATGCGGATGTTGCGCGCCCGCCCAAGCGCGCCGATGGCCGCACGGCCCGGCACGACGTACTTGGTCTGGTCATCCCGCCGCCCGGCCAGGTACTCGGCGAACTCCTCGTCGGTCCACACCTGCGAGTTCTTCTTGCGGCGGAATTCGCGATAGAGGTGTGTATTGTGCCACTGCCGCTGGCCCGGCGTGTGATCCATCACGCTGAGCAGCCGTAGCGCCGGGTTGTCGATATGGCGCTCGACGATGCCGAGCAGCGCCGGGTCCGACAGCTCGCAGCGGAAATGCAGGTAGTGGTCGGCCTTCACCAACCCTGCTTCGCGCGCCTCGGTGAGCCCGGTGATCGCCGCGTCCAGCATCGCCGTGCGCGCCCCGCCGCTGTCATAATCACCCAGCGACAGCGCATCGAGCACCGTGGTGACACCGCCGCCCAGCATCTGCCAGTCATGCGCCAGCACCGCCGTCAGTGTCGACGGCCACCGCACGCCCGGGCGCGGCTGGAAATGATGCTCCATGTTGTCGGTGTGAAGGTCGATCAGACCGGGCAGCAGGTAATCGCCCTCGAAATCGATCTCGTCGCTGCCGCTTGCCGCATCACCAACCGCCGTGATGTGCCCATCCGCGATGCTCAGCGCCCCCTCGACAACGGCATCTTCGAGCACAAGGCGAGCGTTCTTGAGGGTCGTGTTCACGGCAATGATCCAAATTATGTGGGTGGCGCCGCAGCGACTCATGCTGTCGCGGGCTGGCGAAAATCGATGCGTGATATGACATGCCCATGACGAATTGACGTCAACCGGCAAGCTGCGCCGCTTCCCGCTTCGGCGTGCTGCGCCCCTGCTGGAACTCCAGCCGGTAGTGCCGCGGCGTCTTGCCCAGCCGCTTCTGGAACGCGTCGTAAAGCCGGGCCAGCGAGGTGTAGCCGCACTCGAACGCCACCTCGGCGATCTCCATGTCCGTATCAACCAGCAGCCGCATCGCATGTTGCAGGCGGTGGCGGCGGATGTACTCGCCGATCGACATGCCGAGCACTTTCTGGAACGCCGCGCCGGCATTGGTGGCGTGGAGGCCGGATGCCGCCACGACGTCGCGCACGCTGACCGGCGTATCGAGATGGTCGTGGATGAACCGCGTCATCCGCTCGGCCATCGCTACTGCCCGATGCCCGGACGGCGACATCGCCGGGGCAGGGGCCCGGCCGCCCGCCCGCGCGATCGATTGCGACCACGACAGCCGCCGCACCCGCAGCCGCACCTCTTCCTCGAGGATATGGCGCTGCGCCGTGCCGGCATACTGCCACTCGCGGGTCCAGCGCGCGAACATGTGCCGGTCGCCCTCGTCATGCTCATGGCTGTAGAACACCTCGCCATCGAGAATGGCCTGACGGAAGCCCGGCTCGAGCGGCAGGCTGAGGAAGAACGACAGCGGCATGTAGGCGCAACTGAGCCGCTGTTCGTCGTCCACTGCCACCACCTGGTGCGGCGTCGCCGCCCAGAAGATGGCGAGCTCTCCGGCATTCAGCACCAGCCGCCGGCCGTTGATCAGGTAGGTGAGCTGGCCGGACCACAGGTAGTTGAGCTCGATATGGTCGTGCCAGTGGCTCTCGGGCATGGCATCGGCGAGATGCGTCTCGACGCAGAACTCGTGGCGCAGGACATCGATATTGTCGGACATCGGCACGTCGCTGGGAGTGGTGCGCAGTGCATTCGCCATGGCTTCCCTTCTCCCGTGAGGCAACGACAACCGTCACAATCGCTACTTTTCCGGAAGAATAACACCAAAATTTCGGAAGATTACGCGCCCGCTTTGCCGGACAGTACCCCTACGGCCGGACGGCGAGAGGGAAAGCGCTCTCCGGCATGACAGGGACAGATGGAGGGTAGCATCATGAAGGCAGTGCTTTCGGCCACCGCATTCACCGCGCTCGCGTTGTCGGCCACCGCGGGCCTCGCCGAGACCAACCTCACCTACATGATGTGGGGCGATCCGCCGGAGATCGCGGTGTGGGAGGCGATCGTCGACGAGTTCGAGGCCGCCAACCCGGACATCAAGGTGAAGGTCGAGGTGTCCGACTGGGACAGCTACTGGGACAAGCTGCGGGTGACCACTGTCGGCGGCAACCCGCCCGACATCTTCGCCATGGATGCGCCGCTCTACCCGGACTGGCAGTCGCGCGGCAGCCTGCTCGATCTGACGCCCTATCTCGCGGCGGCCCCGGAGACGCTGAACGGCGTCTATCCCGGCCCGCTCGCAGCCTATCAGTTGAGCGCCGGCACCTTCGGCCTGCCGCGCGATTTCCAGACCATCGTGCTGTTCTACAACAAGGCAATGTTCGACGCGGCCGGCGTGGCCTATCCCGACGACAGCTGGACCCTCGACGATCTCCGCGCCGCGGCGAAGAAACTGACCATCGACAAGGACGGCGACGGCCAGACCGACCAGTGGGGCCTCGGCACGGAGCTCTGGGACATGGAGCCGATGTGGGGCCCGGTGGTCTACAGCTATGGCGGCGCGCCGATCAGCGACGACTACAAGAAGACTCTGCTCGGTGAGGCCCCCGCGGTTGAAGCCTGGAAGTTCCTCGCCGATTTCCGCCTCAACGACAGTTCGGTGATGAGCCAGGAGGACCTTGAGAGCTACGGCAGCGACGGCTTCCTCGCCGGCGTCGCCGCGATGACCTTCTCCGGCCATTGGGTGGTGCCGGCCTATTCCGATCTAGCTTTCGACTGGGATGTCGCGCCGTTCCCCAAGGGCCCGGCCGGCCGCGCCACGCTGGTCAACAGCGCCGGCATCGTCATCAGCTCCAAGACCGCACATCCCGACGAAACTTGGAAGTTCGTGCAGTTCGTCATCAGCGAGAAGGGGCAGAGCAAGCTCACCGAGCTCGGCTTCGCCATTCCGGTGATCGACAAGGTGGCCAATAGCCCGGTGTTCCTCGAGCAGAAGGCGCGCGGCAGCCACAAGGTGTTCCTCGATGCGCTGGAATACGCCCACACCAAGCCGAGCTTCCGCGGCTACGAGGAATGGTCGGCCGCTGTCGGCGACGCCCTCGCGCTGGTCTGGAACGGCGAGATGACCATCGACGACGCGCTGGCCGAGATCGTCCCGAACGCCGACGCGGCGCTCGCCAACAACCAGTAATCCCGCCAGGGGACCCGGGCGATCTCCACCGGCTTGCCGGACGCCCGGGTTGGTCTCACGATGCTGATGGGCAAGCAAGGGCAGGGCAGCATGACGCAGATCGGAGTATCGCCACGCGGTGCCGAGCGGTTCTGGGTCATCGTGTTGTTGCTGCCCACGCTGCTTGGGCTGGCGCTCGGCGCCTTCGGCTCGATCGCCGCCACCATCGGCATCAGTCTCTTCGAGTGGGACCTGTTGAGCCCTGCCAAATGGGTCGGCGTCGAGAACTACCTGGCGCTGCCCGAGAACCGCAATTTCCTCAAGGCGCTCGGTAACACCGCCGCCTTCTCCGCCATCTACGTGCCCGCGACGCTCTGTATCTCGCTGGTGGTGGCGGTCTTACTCAACCAGCGCATCCGGGGCGTGAGTCTCTTCCGGCTGATCTATTTCATCCCGGTGGTCACCTCGCCCACCGCCGTCGGCCTCGTCTGGACCTGGATCTATTCGAAGGACAAGGGCGTGCTGAACGCCATCATCACGACCTTCGGTGGCGATCCGGTGCATTGGCTCGGCTCCGACATGGCGCTCTACTCGGTGGTGATCGTCAATGTCTGGGGCGCCATCGGCGAGGGGATGATCATCTTCCTCGGCGGCTTGCAGGCCATCCCGCGCGATGTCTACGAGGCGGCGACCATCGACGGCGCTAGCCGCTTCCAGCAGTTCCTCGCCGTCACCGTGCCGATGCTGCTGCCCTCGATCTTCTTTCAGGCGGTGCTCTGCACCATCCACGCCTTCCAGGCTTTCGACTACGTCTACATCCTCACCCAGACCAGCAATGGCAGCTCGAACCTGCCCATGCTCGTGTTCAACATCTATCGCGAAGGCTTCAACTACTTCCGCATGGGCAATGCCTCGGCCCAGTCGGTGGTGCTGGCGGTGATCGTCCTCGGCCTGACGCTGATCTATTCCCAGCTCAACAAGCGCTGGGGGCAGCACCAATGAGCGTTGTCACCGCCTCGGCCCCCGCCACCGAGCTGCCGACCACCGCGTTCCTCGCCAAGCACCTGCGCGAGAACATCTGGTTCTATCTCGTCCTGATCGCCGGCGGCCTGCTGATGGTCGCGCCCTTCGTCTGGATGGTGTCGACGGCGCTGAAGCCGGCTGCTGACCAGTTCACCCGCGACCTCATCCCCCGCCGGATCACCTTCGAGAATTTCGGCAAGGCCTGGGAGCTGATGGAGTTCCAGTACCTCGTCTGGAATTCGTTCCGCATCGCCGCGCTCTCCACCATCGGCCAGGTGGTCACCTGCTCGATGGGCGCCTTCGTCTTCGCCATCGTCCGCTTCAGGGGCCGCGACCTCTTGTTCCTCGTCCTGCTCGCGACGTTGATGGTGCCCTACCAGATGACCGTCATCCCGCAGTTCCTGATCTTCAAGACCTTCGGCCTCTACGGCACCGATGTGCCGCTTTACCTGCCGAGCTTCCTTGGCGGTGCCTTCGGTGTGTTCCTCCTCCGCCAGTACTTCCGCACTATCCCGATCGAGCTGCTCGAAGCGGCGCGGCTCGATGGCGCCAGCCTGTTCCGCATTTACTTCTCGATCTACCTGCCGCTGGCCAAGCCCGCGTTGGCTGCGCTCGCCATCTTCGCCTTCATGAGCTCGTGGAACGATCTGTTCAGCGCGCTGATCTATCTGCCATCGGATCTCGAAAAGACCACGCTGCCGGTGGGGCTGGCGCTGTTCCAGCGGCTCTATCGCGCGCAATGGGCGCTGATGATGGCGGCGGTGATCATTTCGATCGCCCCGATCATCGTGGCGTTCTTCTTCGCGCAGAAGCAGTTCATCCAGGGGTTCGCCGCGACCGGCATCAAGTAGCCCCTGACCTCCCCCGCAACCGCTCAGCATCGCTTCGCGATGAAGGAAAACTAATGCTCAAAATCTGTCTCATCGGCGCCGGCAGCACCGTCTTCGCCCAGTCGATCCTCGGCGATGTTCTGTCGAACCCCGCGCTCCAGAACGCCACCATCAGCCTCCACGACATCGACGAGACCCGGCTCTCGACCTCGGTGGTCGTCGCCAACCGCATTGGCCAGACGCTGGGGCTGACCAACCTCAAGGTCGGAGCCACGGCCAACCGCCGCGATGCGCTGCAGGGCGCCGATTTCGTCATCCTGATGATGCAGGTGGGCGGCTACAAGCCGGCGACCGTCACCGATTTCAAGGTGCCCGACAGTTTCGGGCTCAACCAGACGATCGGCGATACCCTCGGCATCGGCGGCATCTTCCGCGGGCTGCGCACCATCCCCGTGCTGTTCGACATCTGCCGCGACATGGAGGAGGTGTGCCCCGACGCGACGCTGCTGCAATACGTCAACCCGATGGCCATCAACTGCTGGGCCATCAAGGAGAAATTCCCGCACATCAAAACCGTCGGCCTCTGCCACTCGGTGCAGGAAACCTCGCACCAGCTGGCGGAGCTATTGGGCGAGAACCCGGCCGACCTCAGCTACCTCTGCGCCGGCATCAACCACGTCGCCTTCTACCTGAAGTTTGGGAAGGTCTTGCCCGACGGCGAGTTCGAGGACCTCTATCCGCGCCTCAAGGCCATCGCCCAGAACGGCCCGATCCCCGACGACGACCGGGTGCGCTTCGACATGCTGAAACGCGTCGGCCACTTCGTCACCGAGTCGAGCGTCCACTTCTCGGAGTACAATTCCTGGTTCATCAAGCGTGGCCGCCAGGACCTGCTCGAGAAGTACAACCTGCGCCTCGGCGAATACCTCTACCGCTGCGAGGATCAGATCGCCGAATGGCACCAGCTGCGCCGCGACCTCGAGGGCGATGCTCCGCTGGAGGTAGAGCAGTCCAACGAGTACGCCGCCGGCATCATCCGCTCGATGACATCAGGCGAGAGTGGCCTGATCTATGGCAACGTCCCCAATCGCGGACTGATCAGCAACCTGCCCGACGATGCGGTGGTGGAGGTGCCTTGCCACGTCGATCGCAACGGCATCCAGCCCACCCGCATCGGCCGCATCCCCGATCACCTGGCCTCGATCATGCAGCTCTCGATCAATGTGCAGCGGCAGACCGTTGCCGCGGCGGTGACGGGCAAGCGCGAGCACATCTACCACGCGGCGATGCTCGATCCGCACACGGCGGCTGAGCTATCGCTGGACGAGATCTGGAGCCTGGTGGATCGGCTGATCGAGGCACATGGGAACTGGTTGCCGGCTTATCGATGAGGAACCTCGCGGCTCCCCATCCACCGGCCGTCACCCCGGCGAAAGCCGGGGCCCAGTGCGCCGAGCGTCCCACAAACTCGCATTCTCCGACCCTTCCGTGAAGGACCGGAGAGGGCCGCGCCAGCCCAACCATCCGAGCAGTGGGTCCCGGCTTTCGCCGGGATGACGGCCGGTGGGGAGGGGAAGACGGTGCCGTCACTTCACGCTCGAAAACCCCGTCGGCGTCAGAAACTGGCTCGACACATTGGCAAGCAGCGGCCCATCCGCTTCCGATGCGTCCCGCGCGGCATGCCATTCCGGATCGGCCACGAACGCCGCCCACTTGGTCTCCCGCTCGGCCATCGAGTTCCAGCGCAGCATGTATGTCAGATCGTTGTTCGAATTGCCGATCACGGTCGTCCAGAACCCTGCCTGCTCGATGCCGTGCCGTTCCCAAATGCCCAGCGTATGGTCCTTGAATCGCCGCATCAGGTTGGGCAAGCGCCCCGGCAGGCAGGTGTAGACGCGCAACTCGTAGATCATGCTGGCTCCCCTGAGCGTAGTGACGGCCAGTGGGCCGTCGGGCCCGCCTCAATAGGATGATCCGTCCCGGAACGGCAATCGCGCTTTGGGCTAACCCGTCAGTTGATGCGCAGCAGCGTCAGGCCCAGGGGCTCGCCGTCGGCGTTGAATGCCTCGCGCTCGCCGGTCACCGAGTCCCGATGCCACTCGGCCACCGCACCAGCCTTGAGGTGCAGGTGGAAATCCGAGCGCATCACGTTGATGAAGCCCATCGCCGGCTTCACCGCCTCGATGGTGCCGCGCCAGAACTGCTGGAAGCCGGCGCGGCGGAAGCCGATCACCACCGGCGATTGCGCCGCCTGCGCATCCTCAAGTGGCAAACGGCCGGGATCGGTCTCGCTGGCCTCGATGCGCTCACCCGGCGGGGTATCGGGCTTCGCCTCGATCGCCGTGCCGACGCCGAGCGGCGCCACCGCGGCGTCGAACGGCTCGATCCCAGCGAAGCCGACGATGCCGCAGATGTAGCTGCCATCGGCGCGGTTGAAGTCGATGCGCGGATACGCCTTGTCCTTCATCACGCTGGTGCGGTCGACGATGATCTCGGCGATACCAGCGAGCTCGATCCGGCTCTCGTGCTCGGCCCCGCCGATCACCGCCCAGCCGTCCTCGAGGGTGACGCTCTCGACCGCGCCGATCCGCTCGTGCGTCGCGCCGAGGTGCCGCGCCGTCACCATCAGCTTGCCGATGGCGGGGAGGGTGGCGAGCACGTCGCGGGCGCTGGCCTCGAGGCGGGCGCGGGGCAGGGTGGTCGGCTTGTCGAGCATTGAACTATCCTTAGGCAAGTACGGGTTCGAGTGGAGCGGCAGGCGCCGGAGCGACACCCAGTTCGATGATACGCGGCATGCCCAGGCCCTGCGGCCTGCGATGCGCGACGATGACGAAGGCGGTGTCGGGCAGCTCCCGGCGGAGCATCTCGAACAGCGCGGTCTCGGAGGCCACGTCGATGGCGCTGGTCGGCTCGTCGAGATAGGCGAACAGCGGGCGTTGCAGCAGCAGCCGGGCCAGCGCCAGGCGCTGCAGCTCGCCGCCGGAGAGATCGCCGCTGGCCGTCTCATCGTCGATGAACATCACGTCGAGCCGATGTCCGAGCCCCACCGCCTCGAGCGCAGCCCTGCGTTGCTCGAGCGCGAACGCCTCGGGGCTGGAGGGATAGGCAACCGCGTCGAGGATCGACCCGAGCGGCACATAGGCCTGCTGCGGCAGGAACAGCGCCGGTCCGGCAGGCAGCACGATCCGGCCCTGGGCATGCGGCCAGAGCCCTGCAATCGCCTTGACCAGCGTGGTCTTGCCCAGCCCCGACTGGCCCGCAACCCACACGGCCTCGCCGCGCTCGACCCTGAGCGAGCCCACATCCAGCAGCGGCCGGCCATCCGGCAGCCTGAGGCTGAGCCCGGAAACACTGAGCGGACCATCGCCCCTCTGCACGATGGCCTCGCCCGCCGCGCTGCTCTCGGTGGCGCGTAGGAACCCGTCGAGACGTGATGAGGCAGCGACGAGATCGGCGAGATCGCGGTACGAGAAGATGAACCACGAGAGCGTGGTGACCACGCTGGAGAAGGCGGAGCTGACTTCCATCAGCCCGCCGAAGTTCACCGCCCCGGCGAGGAACGACGGCAGCGCCACGAATAGCGGGATGCGCAGCACGGTGTGCTGGTAAGGGTAGGTGAAGCAGCTGAGGATCAGCTCGCGGTTGATCAGCCTGCGCCAGTTGCCCATGATCGCGCCGAAGCGGCTGTCCAGCGTCCGCCGCTCGGCTTCCTCGCCATTGAGCAGCGCGATCTCGTCGACATTGGAGCGCATCCGCGCCAGCGCGAAGCGGAAGTCCGCCTCGCGGCGCTGCTGCTCGACATAGAGCTTCTTGAGCGGGCTGCCGAGCACGTGCGTCAGCAGCGAGCAGAGCGCGACGTAGACGAAGGCGGCGACGAGCATGTAGCGCGGGATCTCGAAGTCGATGCCGATGAAGGCCAGCGACAGCGGGAAGGACGAGAGCTGCCAGAGCAGCGCCACGTAGGAGAAGATCGCAACGATGTTGGTGATGAGGTCGAGCGCCTCGCTCAGCATGCCGTTGATGAACAGCCGGCAGTCATCGGCGATGCGCTGGTCGGGATTGTCCACCCCCGCACCGCTGCCGCCTATGCCGAGATAGGCCTTGTCGGCGAGCCATTGGTCGCGCACCGCCTCGGTCAGCGACCGCCGCCAGCGGATCAGCACCAGCTTATTGAGATATTGCGCGCTGAGCTCGCGGATCGAGTTGAGCAGCACGATGATGCCGAACACCCCGATCTGGGTCAGCGCAGCGCCGGCATCGACAGCCTCCAACGCCGAGTAGAAATCCTTGGTCCAGGAGATGATCCTGAGCGTCGTGTAGACCCCGCCCAGCTTCAGTGCCACCACGGCGACGAACAGCGCCAGCCCGAGTTTTCCGCCCCGCCCGCCGATGCAGAGCTTCAACAGCCGCCAGAACTGACCAAGGACGCGGGTCATGCGAAATCTCCGAGAAAGAAGGCGGGAGAGCCGTGGACGGGGCCCTCCCGCGGAGTAGGCGCTTAGAACGTGACCTTGGCCCCGACCTTGAAAGTACGGCCGGGTGCAACCTGCAATTCGAGCGGGTTCTGGTTGGCAACCGCCGATGAGGCCGGCGTGTTGGCGTATCCGGTCAGCGTGTTGGGGAAGTACCGGGTATCGAGGATGTTCTGGATGCCCGCGGTGAGCTCGATATTGTCGGTCGGCTCCCACTTGGCGTAGGCGTCGAACACCGAGTAGCCATCCGGCTTGAAGGCATTGGGATCGCTCCGCTCGGTAACCCCGGCGGCGAACGTGCCGATGACCTCGAACTCGAGCCCCTGGTCGGGCATCTCGTAGCGCAGCCCTGCAACGACGGTCAGCGGAATGGCACCGTCGAACGGCACCTCAGCAGCGCCGTCGTTGATCTGCACGCCCTTCGAATAGGTGAGGGCGCCGGACGCAAAGAGGTTTTCGTAGACCTCGAACTCGGCGCTCGCCTCGATGCCCCAGAGCTTCACCGTGTCGAGGTTGTCGTAGGTGACGACGTTCGCCGGCTGGCCGGCCACCGGTGCAAAGCTGCGGATGAAGTCGGTGTACTCGCTGTAGAAGCCACCTACCGACAGCCAGCCCCGCTCGAACTCGCCGCGGATACCCGCCTCGTAGCTCGCCACCGCCTCCGGCTTCAGGTCCGGGTTCGGGATCACCTGGTTGCCGGTGAACGGGTCGTTGACCGAAACGAACAGCTGCTGGCTCGTCGGCATCTTGAACCCTTCGCCATAGCCGGCATAAACCGACCAGCTGTCGTCGACCTCGTAGACCGCGCCGATCCGCTTGATCAGCCGCACGCTCTCTTGCACCTCGGGTTCGAACCCGGGCAGCGGCACGTAGTCCTCATCGCCGGTCGGATCGATCGAATAGGTGGCGAGCCGCACGCCGGGAGTAAGCGTCAGGCGCTCATCGAGCAGCTTGATCTCGTCCTGCAGGTAGATGTCGGCCCGCACCGTCTCAACTTCGGGGAAGTTGAACCCCTGGTTGGGGGTGATGGTGGTGACGCCGGTATCCGAGCGGTACGTGTAGTTGGTCCCCTCGTACTGCGTCATCGTCATATCGCCGTCGAAGCCGTAGGTCAGCGTGTGTGAGGTGTCGCCCCAGCCGAACGACGAAGTCAGCTGCAGATCGCCCTCGAGGAAGGTCTCGCCGTAGTCGCGGATCTGGTGCTGGTCCTGGACGCGGTTCGAATGGATGCGCCGCTGGTCCGACGTCTTGAGTTGCCGCTGCGGCGAGTACGAGACGTTCCACTTGACCGTGTCGAGCCAGTCCGCGCCGACCTGCCACTCATGTTCGAGCGCCAGCCGATAACGGGTCATGTCGACCTGGCGGATATAGCTCTCGGAGTTGTAGGCCGTCGTGGTGGGCGCACCCTGCGTCGAGCCCGAATCCCAGATCTGGTCGATCACCGTGTTCTCGTCGAACAGCTCGAACGTACCGGTGAACTTGTGCGCGTCGCCCGGCGTCCAGACCGCCTTCAGCAGGCCATTGTAGATGCTCGTGTCGGCCGGGAAGAGCACGTTGCAGCGGAAATACGCTGGGCGCGTGCATCCCCAGATGCCGCCGTCCGGATCCGCGTTGGAGAGCTTTGGCTCTTCGGCACTCATGTGCCCGAAGCTCGCCAGCACCTCGAGGTCGCCGAAATCGTAGGCCCCCGTCACCTGCTTCCGGAAGCTGTTGTCGTAGCTGTCCCAGCCGGTCTTGATCTCCACCGCCCACGGCTTGTCCTGCCCTTCGAGCAGGTCTGACGGGTCGCGCGTCCGGAACGACACCGTGCCGCCCAAGGCGTCGGAGCCGGTCAGCACCGAGTTCGGCCCCCGCACCAGTTCGACCGCCTTCATGTTCCACGGATCGACGAAATCGCGGCTGCCGTCGGTGATGATTTCCTGCACGCGGCTGCCGTCGACCAGCATCTGCACGCGGTTGCCGCCGACCCCGCGGATGTTGAATGCGGTGAGCTGGCTGAACGGATTGGTGAGCGAAGTCTGCCGCGTCACCGCGATGCCCGGCTCATACCGCACCAGGTCCTGGATATCGCGGACCACGTGCTTTTCCAGCGTTTTGGCATCGATCACCGCGATGTTCTGCGGCACGTCGAGCACGTTCTTGCTACCGCGCGAAGCGACGACCACGATGCGCTTGAGGATGGTGCTTTGCGCCTCGGTCAGCTGCTGCGCCGAGACCGGCTGCGGAATAGCGCAGAGCAGCGCCACGGTGCTGACGCCGACGAGATGCCAAGGTGATACAAATGCGCGCGCGAAAACGCTCGCGCCGTGCGGCCGATAAGACATGCCTGCCCCCGAAAGAAACCGAAGATGTTGGCTGGCTGTCGGCGTGCCGCTCGCCGCGTGGCTTGCTGTTCATGGCCCGATCGGGCCATCCATTCAGGCTCTATTAAAGGTGAGTATATGAGTCAAGATTAAATGCTACTGCGCCAGCTCCGCCGTGCGATTGTAGGCGGCAGTGAAGCCAGCAAGTGACAGTGTCACCGTCACGGGCTGGCCGTCGTCGACCTTCACGCCCGTGACTTCGAGCGTCGTTCCGACCTTCATGGCGCTGAGCGCCACCTCGTCGAAATCGAGCGGCACAAGGCACCCGGTCTGCACGCAGGTGAGGAAGGGCCGCGCCTGGCCCAATTGATGGCCGTCGATGCCGAGCTGCACGCCCGCATCGAGCCGCAGCCCGAACGCCGTCAGCAGCATCCCCTCGGCCTTGTTGCCCGCGGGTGCCGCAAGCTCCACCGCCACCAGCGCGCCTGCCGCTTGGGAGAAGGCGCAATCCTTGCCGGCTTCGACCAGCGTGCAGTTCACCGTCCAGCTGCCATGCGCCTCGTTGAGCGCCGAGGCGCCGCCCGGGAGCGTCGCCTGCTGCGCCAGCGCCGGCGATGCCATCAGCATCAGCGCGGCGGAGATCAGATGCTTCACGAAGCAACCCTCGCGTCCTTGAGCGGCCGGTTCAGGGCCCGCCGAGCTTCGCCGGCCATTCTCACCAGCGTCGTGTGCATGTCCTTGGACGAGGTGAGCTCGGTCTCGAACCAGACGCGGCGGATATCGTCTCCATCGGCGAGGTCCATGCCCTCGGCATCGACGCCGATCAGCCGCCACTTGCCAGGCGCCGCCTTGGCGAAATGCTCGGCATAGAGCCCGACGGCCTCGCCATGGTCGTCGTTCATGTGCTCGACGGCGCTCGGCTCGGTCATTGCCAGTTCCGGGTTGGCAGGGTTGGCATTGAGCAGGTTCTCGCGCGTCAGCGCATAGGCGCGCCCGAAGCCGGCATTGAACGAGGCGCTCTTCGGCTCGAGCCGGAAGTAGCGGAAATCGCCGAGGCCCGAGTAGAGCTTGGCCTTCTGCTGGTGGATCAGGTAGCGCGTGTCGAGCCGCACGTGTTCCTCGCTGTCGCGCTCCACTTCGCGGGCCTCACAGGCGATAGTGACGCGGGCATGCGCCAGCGGATCGCCCTTCCCGGGATAGCCGATCAGCAGCGAGCAGCGCGGATCGGCGAGGAGCGCGCCGGTATGGGCGGCGAGCTTCGAGATCAGGATGATCGGCGCGCCGTCGAAATCGGTCGAGACGCCGACTCGGGTGGCGATCGGCCAGCCGGTGCCCGGCTCGAGCGTCGCAATCGAGCCCGACCGCGCCGTGCGGATCAGCGTCTTGGCCTCGCGTACCGCATCGGCGGTGGTCTCGAGCAGCACGTCCTTCTTCTTTTCTTCGGTCATTATCGAACTCACTTCTTGAAATAGAGCGGCACCGTGAACGACCACGTCGATCGCCCCGCTGCCTCGGGAATGGGAGGGAAGGGCGCAGCGCGGTCGACTGCCGCCAGCGCGGCATTGTCGAGCGCATCGTTCCCCGAACTGCGGGCAAGCGCGACTTTCACCACCTTACCACTGGCGCCGACCGTAAAGCTCACCAAAGCCTCGCCGTCGTCGCCCTTTGCCTTGGACGGATATTTCGCCGCGCGGGTCACCTTGGACTGCACCAGGCCGGGGTACTTGCTGGCGGAGGCGCTGCCGCCATCATTCTTCTTGCCGGCGCCGCCGCCGGATTTCTTGGCGGCGCTATCGGCATCGGCCGCGCCACCGTTCCCGAGGCTCGCCTGCTTCGATGGCGGCTTTTTCTCGGTCGGCTCTTTCTTCGGCTGTTCCTTCAGCGGCTCAACCTTGGCCTCGACCGGCTTGCGCACGATCCGCGGCTTCGGGATCGGTGCCACCTGCAACTCTTCCTCGACCACCGGCGTAAGGCTCGCCGTCTCCGGCGGTTCCGCCACCTCGACCGGCTTCGTCAGCGCCGGCGGAATCTGCTGGATCGGCGGCTCCGGCGTCAGCTCGCCGATCGTTGCAGTGCGCACCGCCTCGAGCGGATCGGACAGCGACGGGACAACGCTATCGGCGACGATCGTTGCGGTCGCAACCTGCGGCATCACTGCCTCTGCGGGTGCCATCGAATCCACCGCCGTCAGCACCTCCGCTGACGCAATCTCTTCGCTCTCCGACGGCTCGACCTGCGCCACCTCGACTGGCGCCGCCACAGCTACGACGGCCTTGGCCGGCATAGCTTCAGCCACCTCGACCGGCTCGGTTTCCGTCTCCGGCACTTCCTCCGCCTCGACCTCGCCGCCGGCCGAAACCAGCGTCTCCGTCGCCTCGGTGATTTCCTCGGTCGGGTTGGCCGTGACGGCGTCCATCGAGATGATATCGACGCTCACCGACTCCACCGCCGTTTCGTCGATTGCGGGATTGAGGCTGAGGAACAGGAACGCCCCGGCGATCAGGCCGACATGGATGCTGGCGGAAGCGAGGGCGGCCTTCTTCATCTTACTGCTCGCGCTGCTGGGTGATCAGCCCGATGCGGGCGTATCCGGCGCGGCTCAAATCGCCCATCACCTGCATGATCAACCCGTAATCGGCGGTGGCATCGCCACGGATGTAGAGCCGCTGCTGTGCTCCGGCCTCGCCCGCCGCCGCGCCGACGGAGTCGAGAAGCGTTTCGAGCGTGATCTCGTCCTCGCCGAGGTAAATCTGGCCCTCCGGCGTCACCGAAATAGTCAGCGGTTTCGACCCCTCGACCTTCATCTCCGGCGCATTCGTCTGCGGCAGGTCGATCGGCACACCCGAGGTGAGCAGCGGCGCCGTCACCATGAACACGATCAGCAGCACCAGCATCACGTCGACCAGCGGCGTGATGTTGATCTCGTTGATCGCGCCACGCCGGCCGCGTTTGCCGCGCGTGCTCTGCAGCGACATGCTCATCAGGCGTTCCCCCGCGCATCGAGCTGCCGCGACAACAGCACCGAGACCCGGTCGGCGAATGCTTCGAGCCGGCCGATCAGCCGCCCGGCGTCCCCGCTCAGCTTGTTGTAGGCAATCACCGCCGGGATGGCGGCGAGCAGCCCGAGCGCGGTGGCGAACAGTGCCTCGGCGATACCCGGCGCCACCACGGCAAGGCTGGTGGATTTCGCCGCCGCGATCGAGGTGAAGGCGTTCATGATGCCCCACACCGTGCCGAATAGCCCGACGAATGGCGCGGCGCTCCCCACCGTCGCCAGGAGCGACAGGCTACGGTCAAGCTTCTCGCTCTCCGCGGCTACCGTGGTGTCGAGCACGATGCGCAGCCGCGCCTGCAGGCCGCCGGAATTGGCGGCGTTCTCGGCGTGGCTGCCGTTCCACTCCTCCATCGCCGCGGCGAACAGCGCACCAAGCCCGGTGCGCGGGCTATCCTTCAGCCGCGCGTAGATCTGCGTCAGCGGCTCGCCCGAGGCGAAGATCCTGTCGAACGCCTTCATCTCGCGTTTCGCCCTGGCATAGGCAGCGGCCTTGGCGAAGATCACCGCCCAGCAGGCGATCGAGGCGAACAGCAGCCCCAACATTACCGACTTCACCACCCAGTCCGCCTGCATGAACAGCGCGAACATCGACATGTCGTGTGCTGCCGCCACCGGCTCCACGGCTTCGACCACCGTTTCCATCAGACGCCGAACTCCGCGGGGTGGTGACGCGACAGCGTGGGGAGGAAGCATGCAATCGTGAAGCGCATGGCGGCTCCTATTTGTTGAGGACGAGTTTGCCCTGGCGGGTGATGCGGAGCCGGTAGGTCGAGCCCTGGTGCACGATGCCGATCTCGGTCGCGCTACCGAACAGCTGCTCCGTGGTGAAGCTCGGCTGGCCGGCGGGTAGTTCCGGCTTTTCCGCCGTATCGGGCGAAGCGGTCATGTCCCGCAAATCCTCAAGTCGCATCGTGGCCATCCCGGCCGTCTGCCAAAAACATTAAAACATGACTGTGATTATCATAATTACGCCGACGCGCAAGCGCCACAATTTCGCCGGCCGTCGCGGAGGGCAGCGGTTGTTGCGATCGGCGGTGACGGCTCGGTCCGGCTAGGCGACGCGCCCGAACCACAGCATCGACAGGCCCGCCGCGGCGATGGCGAGCAGCGCGCCTACGCCGGCGAACAGGAAGGCGATCTCAGTCAGCTTCTTCTCGCTGATCAGCCGGGTGGAGAGCGAGTTGTAGACCCCCTCAAGGTCGGCGGCGCTTCCTGCCGCGTAGTACTCGCCCTCGGTGGCGTCGGCGATGGCCCGCAGCGTCGTCTCGTCGAGTTGTGCCCGCATCGAGCGGCCGCCGAAATCCACCACGTCGCCTGAAGCCGACCCGAAGCCGACGGTGAACACCTTGACGCCGTAGTCCCCGGCAAGACGCCCTGCCGCGATCGGATCGGGGCCCGTGGTGGTCGCGCCGTCGGTCAGGAGGATCACCACCGCGCTCTGGTAGGAGCCCGGCTCGACCGGCATGTGTTTGGCCGCCGGCGGCTCGGTGGTGGCGCCCAGCAACCCGTCCAGTTCTCCGGGCGTCCGGCCGATGCGCTCGCGCTCGCCCCCGAAGCTCGGCAACCCCAGTTGGTCGCGCTGGTCGCCGCTTCCGTCGACGTCGAAGTTCTCCTCGGGGAAGATGGTCGCCAGCGCCACCAGTACGCCGGAGCCGACCGCAGTGCCACGCCGCAGGTCGAAGCTGTTGATCGCCTGGTACAGCGCTTCGCGGTCGATGGTCGGGGCCTGCACCAGCACCGCGGCCGAGGCAAAGGCGACGATGCCGATCTGCACGTCGGCCGGCTGGTTCTTGATGAAGGCCTTCGCCGCCTCCTGCGCCGCCACGATGCGCGACGGCTCGACATCGCGGGCCCGCATCGAGCCCGAAACATCCATCGAGAGGATCACGGTGGCGCGCGATGACGCCAGTTCCACCACCGCAGCCGGCCGGGCCACGGCGACGATCAGCACGGTGATCGCTCCAAGCAACAGCGCCGGGGGCACGTGCCGGCGCCAGCCGACCCCCTTGCCCATCGCCTGCTTGACGATGGCGAGGTTGGCGTAGCGCAGGGCAGATTTCTTCCGGCGCCGCATCAGCCAGATGTAGGCGCCGATCAACAGCGGCACCAACACCAGCAACCAGAGCATGTCCATCCAGATGAAGGTCATGTCGTCACCCGTCGTCTAAGTTACGCGCCCGCCATCGCGGGCAGATTGCCGCCTCCACCGAGTCGCGACTGCACCTTGCGCATGTTGGCAAAGCGCAGCAGCGCATCGACCAGATCGTCCGAAGTCGAGAGTTCGAGTACATCGAGGCCGGCAGCGGCAAACGCCTCCATCTGCGCCTCTTCGTTGCGTTGCGCCGCCGCGACAAAGCGGCGGCGAAAGCCCTTGTCGCCGGTGTCGACGAACAGTTGTTCGCCCGTCTCGGCATCCTGGAACAGCAGCATGCCGACATCGGGCAGCGCCATGTCGAGCGGATCGAGCAACCGCACCGCCACCGCCTCGTGGCGCCGGCTCAGCTGGAACAGCCCGCGCTCCCAGCCCGGCTTCGAGATGAAATCGGAGACCACGAAGCAGATCGAGCGCCGCTTGATCACCGAGGCCGCGCGCGCGAGGAAGGCGTTGAGATCGGTCTGGGGCGAGCGCAGCAGCCGCGGATTGGCGAACACCTTGTCGACGAGGTGCAGCACATGCCGCCGTCCGGTATGCGGCGCGATGACGAAATCCGATTGGCCATTGAACAGGATCGCCCCGACCTTGTTGCCCTGCCGCGTCAGCAGCCGGGTCAGCACCGCCGTGAACTCGGTGAGCATCTGGCGCTTGGTCACCTGGTCCGAGCCGAAATCCACCGAGGGGCTGAGATCGAGCAGGAACCAGGCAGTGACGTCGCGGTCCTCGTTGTAGATTCGCACGTGCGGCACCTGCGTGCGCGCCGTGACGTTCCAGTCGATGTGCCGGACGTCATCGTAGGTCTGGTATTCGCGCAGGTCCGCGAAATCTAGGCCAAAGCCGCGGAACAGCGTACGGTAGTCTCCCTGCAGCAAGCCGTCGAGCTTGCGGATCACCGTCCATTCGAGTCGGCCGAGGAGCTTCTCAGCCTGCTGCGGCGATGCGGACATGCGCCTCCAGGGGTTTCTCGGGTGCGGGAACGGCCTTGAGAATCTGGCCGACGATCTGGTCGGGCGTGATCGACTCCGAGATCGCCTCGTACGAGAGGACGATCCTGTGCCGCAGCACATCCGGGGTGACATCGAGCACGTCCTCGGGCAGCACGTATTCGCGACCGCGAAGGAACGCGAGGGCGCGGCCGGCTTCGATCATGTTGATGGAAGCGCGGGGGCTCGCCCCATAGGTGAGGAACCGCTCCATCTCGCCCAGCCCCGCCGACGCGGGATTGCGTGTGGCGCTCACCACCTTCACTGCGAACTGGATCAGCGACGGATCGACGAACAGCTGCCGGCATTTCGCCTGCAGCCCGACCAGTTGCTCGGTGGTCGCCACGCGCGCCACCGCCTGCATAAGGCCGGTGACCCGCGAGACGATGACGAACTCCTCCTCTTCGCTCGGATAGCCGACGAGGACCTTCATCATGAACCGATCGACTTGCGCCTCGGGTAGGGGATACGTGCCCTCGGTCTCGATCGGGTTCTGCGTCGCCATGACGACGAACGGATTGGGCACCTTGTGGGTCTCGCCCGCGATGGTGACCTGCCGCTCCTGCATCACCTCGAGCAGCGCGCTCTGCACCTTGGCCGGAGCGCGGTTGATTTCGTCGGCCAGCAGCAGGTTGCAGAACACCGGTCCCAGCGAGGTCGAGAAGTCACCGGATTTCTGGTTGTAGATACGTGTGCCGACGAGGTCGGATGGGACGAGATCAGGGGTAAACTGCACCCGCTTGAAGCTGCCCTGGATGACGTCGGCCAGCGTGTTGACCGTCAGCGTCTTCGCGAGGCCTGGCACGCCCTCGACCAGCAGGTGCCCCTTGGCAAGCAGCGCCACCAGCACCCGTTCGAGAAAATGGTCCTGCCCGACCACGACTTTCTTCACCTCGTACAGCACCTGCTCCATCAAGGAAGCGACGGCGGCGCCTGACTCTTTCGATGTGTCGTCCATTTTCTCCGTCGGGGTTCGAGTACAGTTACAGCGGGTTTTCTCCTGCCGCCGCGGCGGCGTTCTCGATCGGCACGGCAAAGCCGATGCCGGCAAAGGTGCGAAGTCCGGATGGGTTCAGGATGGCGGTGACGATGCCCACCACTTCGCCATCCGCATTGACCAGCGGCCCGCCGGAATTGCCCGGGTTGGCGGCCGCGTCGAACTGGATGAGGTTCTGCAGCTTGGGCTGGCCTTCTTCCGCCAGCACCCGGCCGAGCCCGGACACCACGCCGGCCGAAGCCGAGGGACCGATGCCGAACGGGAAGCCCACCGCCACCACCGCGTCGCCAGGACTGAGTCCGGCACTCGGGGCGAGCGTTGCCGGCTGCAGGTCATCGGGCAGCACACGAGGGCGGATGATGGCGAGGTCGCTATCGGCCCGGGCGCCGACGATCATCGCCTCGGACTCGGTGCCATCCCAGAACTGCACGCGCAGGTTCTTGGCCGCCCCGGCGACGTGGAGATTTGTGAGGATCGTGCCCATGTCGTCGATGACGACGCCGGTGCCGACCGCGGTGAAGCGCTCGTGGAAGTCCTCTTCCACCTTGCCTTCCACCGGCAACTCAGCCTTCTCGCTCTCCGGCTTGGCGGCTGACGGATTGTCCGTGGCATCCTCGTAGCCATCCACCCGCACCACCGAGCGGATAACCGTCGCATAGGCGACCGACTCGATCGATGCACCGGGCGGCCGCTCGTCCACCACCTTGTTGACGGCGGTCATGAACTGCCAGTCGCTGATGCGCTGCGGGTCGGGGGCGATCAGGTCGTAGGCGCCAATCAGCAGCAGCGTGACCACCGCGCCGAGCCCGACCAGCACCGGACCCTGATGCTGCTGATAGAGCTTGCTCCACCACGCAGCGAGGCGGCGTCGAAGCGTCGGACCGGTCGTTTCATCTGGAAGATCGACATAGACGGGACTTACGCCATCCGGCGCGACCCAAGCTGAACCCGCCGTGGTCCGCGGCCTTTGTGACCGGCTATAGAGTGGTCGCCGTCGGGTCACCAAACGCTCCCGCGCTCGAGTGGGCTGGCCCCTCCCTCGACTAGTAGGCTAGTCCCAGCCGCGACCGCGCGGCAAGGCGCAAGCTTGCAACTGTTGTGGGCGCTCTCAGAAATGTGACAGTTGTGTCAGGATGCTGCGCGGGTCGCCGCGCGCGTCATCTCCTGCGTGCGGGTCAGCACATAGGCGAGCCCCACGAGCGCCAGCAACCCGCCGCCGAGCAGCAGCGTGTCGAGCAGCAGGCCGCCCTTGGTGCCGGTCTTCACGGCCTGGAGGAACAGGCTCAGCACGGTGCCGGTCGCGAACACCGCAAGTCCTTGCCGGCCCATCAGCCGCAGCGGAGCGGCGAAACGCGATTGTGCGACCCGGTACATCACGCCCAGCGACGCCAGCACGTAGAACAGCGCCAGCGCATGCAACAGCCGGGGCAGCGCGAGGAAGGTCTTGTCGAACCAGGTGACGTAGAACGGCAGCCCGAGTCGGCTGAGGAAGCCGAGCATGTTTCGCCCCGCATCGCCCAGCGGCGGCACCTTAACCCACAGCAGCACCACGAGGAGGAACGCCGCGCAGAGCCCGAACAGCAGTGGGCTTTTCGGCACGAAACGGCGCCCCTGCTTCATCGCCATTCCCGACAGCAGGCCGACGACGAACAGGATCTGCCAGGAGAACGGATTGAAGAACCAGCCGCCCTGCGTCGGGAAGTTCGGCAGGTTCAGCCGGAACTGCCCCGCCAGCACCCACAGCGCGATCGAGCCGAGCATGGTCTGCACCGGCCAGCGCAGGCCGAGCCCGATGATCAGCGGCGTCGCCAGCAACAGCATGATGTAGAGCGGCAGGATGTTGAGATAGCCCAGCTGATGCGTCATCAGCGGGAGCCCGATCATGGTCTGCAGCGGGAAGCCGAAGATCGGCGCTATGTTGTTCTTCTCCAGTACCTCGTCGAGCCCGAAATACAGCGCCGCCGATGCAAAGATCGCGAGCGCGATCAGGGTGATGCTCAGATGCACGAAATAGAGTTGCCGCGCCCGCGCCCAGACCTTGGCGATCGCCGGCCATAGCGGACCGCTGGCGAAGCGGCCGGAATAGGCGAGCCCCGCTGCCAGCCCGGACATGAACACGAACGCTTCGGCGGCATCAGAGAAGCCGAAGTTCCGGCTGGTCAGGGTCTCGTAGAAAGTGCCGGGCACGTGGTTGATGAAGATCATCACCAGCGCCAGGCCGCGGAACATGTCGAGCCGCGGGTCACGTCCCACCGGCGGCGTCGCGGCGATCTCGCGGTCGAGCGCTGGCAGGCCGACCAGCGCCTTGAGGCGCTCGAGCAGCGGCGCGCGCTTCAGCGTGGCGAGGGTCTCAGGCATGGACAGGCGTCGTTCCGGCAATGGCGGGTTCGGCAGCGGCAGGGCCCTGCTGCGTCCAGCTCAGGAAAATGCGCTGCTGCTCGATGATGACGGGCGCCGGCGCGCTTTCGGACGGGGTGGTGAAGAGGATCGGCTTGCGGCTGGTCGCGCCGCGCGAGGTCGCGGCGATCAGCAACGGTGCACCGATCGCGGGCAGCGCCACCGGCAACAGCCAGGGCACCAGCTCGCTGGCAAAGGCCGAGGCGATGGCCAGCACGACCGCGCCGGCGACGGTGACCCACCAACTCGCGGCGAACGCCGTCGAAAAGCTCACCCGGCCCTCGTCCCGGTTGGTCGCCGGCCAGCCGCCATCGAGCCCGAGGAGGATCTCGATGACCGCCTTGCTCTGGAAGCACAGCATGATCGGCGCGAGGAGGGTCGAGAGCAGCACCTCGCTGATCACCGACAGCGCCGCCCTGATCGTGCCCCCGAAACCCTGGTTGCGGCGGCCGAGCGTCGAGCGGGCGAGGATCAGGAACTTCGGCAGCAGCAGCGCCACGGCCACCGCGACGGCGAGCACCCAGATGCCGGCCTCGTTGTCGCGCCACCAGTAGCGGCTGGGCAGTGCCGCGGCGAGAATGCTCGCCGCCAGCAGCGCCAGCCACAGCGGCGAGGCGGCATAGGCCATGATGCCCTGCACGAACGTGAACCGGCTCCAGAACTTCAGCTCCGGCGCGGCCAGCACCCGGCGGTGCTGCAGGTTGCCTTGGCACCAGCGGCGGTCGCGCTTGGCATACTCGATCAGGTTCTCCGGCCCTTCCTCGTAAGAGCCGCCCAGGTACGGATCGACCTCGACCTTCCAGCCGGCTCGTGACAACAGCGCCGCCTCGACATAGTCGTGGCTGAGGATGTGCCCGCCCGCCGGCGGCTTGCCCGAGAGCACCGGCAGCCCGCAACTCGCGGCGAACGCCGAAACGCGGACGATGGCGTTGTGCCCCCAATACGGCCCTTCCTCGCCCTGCATCAGCGCCGTGCCGCGCGCAAAATAGGGTGAGAGGTATGCCGACGAGAATTGCATCAGCCGGCCGAACAGGCTCTGCGCATGGATCACCTGCGGCACCGTCTGCAGCAGCCCGAGCCGCTGATCGTCGTCCATCCGCTTCGCCATCGCGGCGATGGTGGCGCCGTCCATCAGGCTGTCGGCATCGAGGATCAGTGCATAGTCATAGGCGCCGCCCGAGCGCGAGATGAAGTCCTCGATATTGCCGGCCTTCTTGCCGATGTTCCGCTCGCGCCGACGGTAGAACACCCGGCCTTCGGCCTGCGGCTCATGCAGCAACTGCTCGAACCAGATGATCTCGTCGGCCGCGACTTCCGGCGAATTGGTGTCTGACAGCACGGCGAAGTGGAACCGATCGGCGATGCCCAGCGCGACGAGGCTGCGGTTCATCGCAGCGACGCGCGAGAAGCTGGCAGCAGCGTCCTCGTTGTAGACCGGCATCAGGATCGCGGTCATGCCATCGGGCCGCGCTACTGCCGTCGGCACCCGCTTCGGCGGAGCCAGCACGCCGAGAATACCGGCGACGCCTCCCCACACCAGCCAGAACCCGACCAGCGTGAACAGCACAGTGCGCAGCACGTCCAGCGCACTGGTGCCGTCGGCACCGATGAACTGCACGTACAGCCAACCGCCGCCAAGGCTCAGCAGCGCCGACGCGGCGAGCGCCAGCGAGCGGGTGAGACGGGCTTGCGCCATCGGTCAGAAACCGGGGGAGGGCATGGGGTGAGGCTCCCTGCCGTCAGAATCGCGGCAACGCCGCGGCGAACGCCTGCCGCAACACCATGAAAATCGAGCTCCGCCGGCGCTCCAGCACCTGCTTGGGCATCGCGAGGGGGGCATCAGGAAGCGCGCCCGAGAAGTCACCAGAACGGTCGTGCCTCATGCTTGTCCCCTCCACTGGTAAAGCCAGGTTTCGCTGAGCGTCCGGCCCGTGCTGACGATATTGGCCTTGAGTTCCACCGGGCCTTGCCCGTCGATCATCACGTCGAGCGCCAGCCGCCACGCGCCGTTGGCATCGACCTTCGATAGCGCCGTCGAGGTAATCTCGCCGCCGGCGGCGGTCGCCACGACGTCGAGCTTGGCTTCGGCCGGCATCTCCACGAGTTCGCCGCCGGTGAAGTCGATGACGAACTTCCTCAGCTTCACGTCGTTCGCGACACCCGACACGCCGCCCTGGCCGGCGCGTGTCTCGACCACATGCGCCAGCGGCGCATCGGCCTTGGGCAAGAGGTCGCCCCAGATCAGCCGGTAGTGGAACTCGCGTTCGGCGCCGGCCTTGATCGGATCGGCCGGGATCCAGAACGCCACGATATTGTCCTCGGCCTCGAGCCGCGACGGCGCCTCGATCAGCCGCACGCTGCCCTGGCCCCAGTCGCCGACCGGCTCGACGCGTGCGGACGGACGGCGCTCGTAATGCGCCCCGGCATCCTGGTAGGTCTCGAAGCTGCGGTCGCGCTGGTAGAGCCCGAACGCCCGCGGGTTGTTCTCCCACAGGTACGAGTTGCCCAGCTGCGCCGTGTTGTTGAGCGCCCGCCAGAACACTTCGCCGCCGTCGCGCTCGATGATCAGGCCGTTGCTGTCATGCACCTGCGGCCGGAAGTCATCGAAGCCGGCGCGGTTGGCCTCCGCGAACAGGAACATCGAGGTCAGCGGCGCGATGCCGATCTCGCCGATATCGGCGCGGAAGAACAGCCGGGCAGTGATGTCGATCGCCGTTTCCTGTGCCGCGTCGCTGGCCGGTGTGATCTCGAAACGGTAGGCGCCGGTGACGCTCGGACCCTCGAGGCTCGCATAGGCGACCAGCGGCTTGCCCTCGGTCGGACGTTCCAGCCAGAACGCCGAAAAGCGCGGGAACTCCTCCGGCCCTGCCTGCCACGAGTCGATGGCGAGGCCACGGGCGCTGAGCCCGTAGATATTGCCGCGTCCCAGTGCCCGGAAGTAGCTCGAGCCGAGGAACGAGACCAGCTCGTCCATCTTGTCGGGTTCGTTCACCGGGTAGTTGATGCGCATGCCGGCGATGCCGGGGAATGCCTCGGCAGCGGCCTCTTCGCCCATCACCGCGTCATAGAACATGAAATCGGCGTTGGAGAAGCCGAACGGCGTCGCCTTGCCGTCGACCACCTCGAACACGCCCACCGGCTCCTTGAACAGCCAGCCCATCGGGAAGGCATGCACCTGGAAGCCGGAGTTGTTGTCGAGCCAGCGCGCGTGCTGCGCGTCGAACTGGATCTTGCGGTAGCCGTCGTAGTCGAGCCCCGCGAAGAGCTTGGGCAGCTCCGGCACCGCCGCATTGAACGGCTCGGCCGCCTTCGCCCGCATGCGTTCGGTCAGCACTTCATAGTCGAAGGCCTCCGCTGCGCTCTCCTGAGCGAAGGCGACGCGGGTGAGGGAGGTGGTGGACAGGAGCGCAGCCGTGGCAACGGCGGCTCGGAGAAAGGCTCGCCGACCGAGCCGATGGTGAGAAATAGAATACATGCACAGTCGCTATGGAGGGATCGGGACACCAAACACGAATTCCGCAACGCCGTTGAGCGCCGAAAGTTGTCGCATAGGAGCTATGCACCGACGGAATGGATATGATTTCGCCGCATTGCGTTACGAGTTCTGGCAGTTTCCCTGCCCGGATTTAGCCGATGAGCGACGCCGTCGCGTTGCGCCCCGCGCGAACGCTACCCCTAGGCCTTGTATTGGTGCTCATCCCGCTCGCCTTTGCGATCGCCGGGTTGGCGATCCGCTACCTGGCCTTTGCAGCCACCGTCCATGACGCATCGCTCGCCAATTTCGCCCAGGGCATGTGCCGGTGGGATTGCGCCTGGTACGTGAAGCTGTCGCAGACCGGCTACGATCCGTTCCCGGTGCCGACGATGATCAATGCCGGCAACTGGGCCTTCTTCCCGCTCTATCCGATCCTCGTCGCCATCGTCCGCACCCTGACCGGGCTCGAGACCATCGTCGCCGCTACCGGCCTCTCGATCCTCCTCTGCATCGTCTCGGCCCGCGTCGCCTGGCCGCTGCTCGGCAAGGACCTGCGCGCCTACACCCTGTTCGCAGCCTTCCTCCTCGCCGGGCCGTTCTCGATCTGGTTCACCACCTTCTACACCGAGGTGCTGTTCCTGCTGCTGACCCTCTGCGTCTTCGCGGCGCTGCAGAAGAAGCAGTTCTTGCTCGCCGGCCTCTTCGCCGCGCTGCTCTCGGCCACCCGCATCGTCGGCGTGTTCATCGTCTTCGCCATCCTCATCGAGATCTGGCAGCCGCACCGCGCCGCCGGCGGCAGCTGGCGCGATTTCGTGCCGGCCGTGCTGAAGCAGCCGACGCACCTGCTGGCGCTGTTCGTCGCCCCGCTCGGTCTCTTCGCCTACATGGCGTACCTCCACGTCCACATCGGCGACGCCCTGGCCTTCAGCCATGTGCAGCGCGCATGGTCCCGGCCATCCGGCAACCCCTTGGTGTTTGTCTGGAACGCGCTGACCAGCTTCCCCAAGGAGGGCTGGATCCCCACTCCATCGCAGCAGCTCGCCGTGGCGACGATCATCGGCTACGTCCTCTCCATCATTCTGCTGGTGAAGAAGCGCTACGGCATGGCCGTCTATGCGCTGATCTGCCTGACCCTGCCGCTGTTCGCCGGCATGGCCTCGGTGCTCCGCTTCACCGCCGCGCTGGCGCCGATGCCGCTAATGCTGACCGAACTGCTGGCCCGCCGCCGCTGGCTGTTCGCCGTCGCGCTGCTCGGCCTCCTCGCCGCCGGCTACTTCACCACGATCGGCTGGCTCACGGGGTATCTCAGCCTTGTCTAACCCCCTCCGCCTCGGTGCCTATCTGCTGGTCGGCCTCCTCGCCCTGTTCGAGCTCGTCGTGCTGTGGCTGATGCTGCACCCGAACGTCACGCCCGATTACCGCGCCTACTACATCGACAAGACCACCACCTGCCTTAACCAGCCGGTCATCGGCACCTACACCCTCGGCACCGTGGTCCCCTTCACCCCCGAGGGCCGCGATGCCGCCAAGCTGATCCGCGTCTGCGGTTGGGAGCGCCCCACCGGCGACGGCACCCACACTGTCGGCACCAGCGCCCGCCTGCGCTTCGCCTATGCCGAGCCGGCCACCGCCCTGACCCTGAAGCTCAGCATGGTCCCCGTGCAGAAGGACGGCCAACTCACCACCCAGCGCGTCGAGATCGTCGCCAACGGCACCCTGGTGGATACCGTGACACTCGATGCTCCCACGCCGCAGGATGTCTCCCTGCCGATCCCGGCTCCCGCCGACGGCAAGCTCGAGCTCGAACTGCGCTTCCCCGACGCGGTGCAGATGGGACCCACGGATCCGGACAACCGGCTGCGCTCGATCAAGCTGCTTTCCGCCGCTCTCCTCCCCACCTGAACTTTCCTTAACCGATCGGTTGACAACCATTATTGGGAGGAGTATTCAACCAATAAGTTATCAACTGAAGGGTTGAGCGATGGACTGCGTTGAACTCACCGGTGCCCCACCGACCAAGGTGTCGACCATCACCACTCCGGCCAATGATCCGGTGATCGTGATCGCCCGCAGCTTCGAGGCGCCGCGTACCCTGGTCTGGCGCTGCTACACCGAGCCTAAGCACCTCGTACATTTCTGGGGTCCCAAGGGCGCCACCAATCCGGTCAGCGAAGTCGACCTCCGCGTCGGCGGTGCCTGGCGACAGGTGATGCGCTTCGCCTCCGGCAATGAGTACGGCTACACCAGCGCCTATCTCGAAATCTCCCCGGTCGACCGGCTGGTCTGGCGCGATGCCCCCGACAGTTACCGCTTTGGCGACGACCTGCCGCCCGCGGTCATGGTCACCGAGATGTTCCTTAGCGAGCAGGGTGGCCGCACCAGCGTCACCGTAACCGTCCGCTTCACCTCGCTGCTCGCCCGCGACGAGGCCGTCAAGCAGGGCTTCGCGACCACCGTCAGCCAGGGCAGCGACAAGCTCGACCTCTACCTCTTCACCCTCAGCGCCACCGCGGCGTTCCAGCAGGAGTAACCGCCATGAACAGCTTCACCTCCAAGGACGGCACGAAGATCGCCTACGACGTGCGCGGTTCCGGTCCCGCCGTCATCCTCATCGATGGCGCCTGGTGCGGCCGCAACATGGGCCCCATGCCCAAGCTCGCACCGCTGCTCGCTCCGCACTTCACCGTCTACAACTATGACCGGCGTAGCCGCGGCGACAGCGACCTCTCGACCGACTATTCGCCCGACCGTGAATACGAGGATCTTGCCGCGCTGATCGACATCGCCGGCGGTTCCGCCAGCCTCTATGGCACCTCGTCCGGCGCCGCGCTGGCCCTGTTCGCCGCAGCCCGCGGCCTGCCGGTCGATCGGCTCGCCCTGTTCGAGCCGCCCTTCACCGACGTTCCCGGCGGCAAGCCGATGCCCAAGGGCTATCAGGCGGAAGTCGAGCGTCTCGTCGCCGGAGATCGCCGGCCCGATCTCGCCAAGTTCTTCATGGTCAAGATGATCGGCATGCCCGCGATCATGATGCCGCTGATGCGGCTCAACCCGGCCTGGAAGGCGATGCTGCACAACGCCCCCAGCCTGCCGCACGACACCGCTGTCATGGAGGGCTACGGCTTCCCCACCGAGGCCGCCCGCTCGATCCGCGTCCCGACCATCGTCATGAGTGGCGACAAGACCTTCAAGCAACTGAAGGAGCCGGTGCGCCTCGCTCGCGAGACCATCCGCGGCGCCCGCTTCGCCTCGCTGCCCGGCCAGAGCCACGACGCGGCAGCCGAGATCGTTGCCCCCGTGCTGATCGA
Source organism: Devosia sp. P1_H9 (assembly GCF_056405135.1). Classification (NCBI taxonomy): domain Bacteria; kingdom Pseudomonadati; phylum Pseudomonadota; class Alphaproteobacteria; order Hyphomicrobiales; family Devosiaceae; genus Devosia; species Devosia sp. P1_H9. The sequence goes on along the minus strand of NZ_JBFUCQ010000009.1, from coordinate 77,271 downwards.
CTTCTTTACCGGCGCCGACGCCATCCGCTTCGCCGCCTGAGGACCAACGAGAATGACCGACCACCTGTCCACCACGCTATCCGCACTCGCCGACCCGACCCGCCGCGGCATCCTCGCCCGGCTGTCGCTGGGCGAGGCGACGGTCAGTGAACTGGCCGAGCCCTACGACATGTCGATGGCGGCCGTGTCCAAGCACCTAAAGGTGCTGGAAAAGGCCGGCCTGATCTCCCGCGGCAAGGAAGCCCAGTGGCGTCCCTGCAAGCTCGAGGCGGCCCCCATGGCGGAGGTCGCGGACTGGGTCGAGAACTACCGCCGCTTCTGGGAAGAGAGCCTCGATCGCCTCGGCGATTACCTGGCCGAACTACAGAAGGGCGACCCCGGCGGCTCCCGGAACTAGCCCGGGGCCGTCAGGCCGAAACAACAATGCAGCGACCCAAGGTCATAGCGCTCTCGGACTACCGCCGGCAGCGCGACGGCGAAGCCTTGCGCCGATTGGGGCAGGGCGCCGGAACGGAACACTGGTTCGTACTTTACTGGCGATATTGGCAAGAAAGCCTCGATCGCCTCGACGCCTACCTGATGAAACTCAAGGAGCTGAAAATGGCACTCGACAACCTGAAGATCGAAGCCCCGGCGAACGAGCCCATCGTCATCGCCACCCGTGATTTCGCCGCCCCGCGCGCCCTCGTCTGGAAGGTCATGACTCAGCCGGAGCACGTCGCCCGCTGGTGGGGCATGGAGGGCCAGCGCAACGTCATCACCTCGTTCGACGTCCGCCCGGGCGGCAAGTGGCGCGTCGAGTCCCACGCGCCCGATGGCAACGTCTACATCTTCACCGGCGAGTACCGCGAGGTCACCGCACCTGAAAAGTTCGTCTGGACCTTCGGCGTGGAGAACATGTTCCTCGGCAAGACCCTGGTCGAAACCCACACCTTCGAGGAAGACGGAGCCATCACGCACTACAAATCAGTCTCCAACTACGACAGCATCGAAGATCGTGACGGCATGGTCGCCTCCGGCATGGAGATCGGGATGCGCCACGGCTTCATGGTCATGGACCAGTTGCTCGCCGAGCTACAGGAAACCGCGAAATGATCGACTCGCTTGCCGCCACGCCCTCCGACCGCCGGCTCGAACTCGAGCGCGAGTTCGATGCCCCGCGCGAGCTGGTCTGGATGGCCTTCGCTGATCCCTATCATCTCAGCCAGTGGTGGGGCCCGAAGGGCTACACCAATCCGGTCTGCGAGATCGATCTGCGCGTCGGCGGCAAGTGGCACAACGTCATGCGGGCGCCCGACGGCAAGGAACTGCCGACCGACAGCGTCTTCATCGAGGTGACGCCACCTGAGCGGATCGTCTACCGCAACGCAGCGGCCGATCCGAAGATATTCGGCGACAACCCGCCGCCGAGCTTCGTCCGCGTCATCACCCTCGACGACATCGGCAACGGCCGCACCCGGCTGACGCTCAACGCCTATTTCGACACTGCCGACCAGAAGGACGCCGTCATTCGCCGTGGCTTCCGCGAAGGCACCGAACAGAGCTTCGACAAGCTCGCTGCACACCTCGCCACCGTTGGAGAACCCCGATGAAGTTCACCACCACCATCCTGCGGTCCGGCAACAACACCGGCATCATCGTGCCATCGGCGGTGCGCGACGAGCTCGGCGGCGGCAAGAACCCGCTGGTCGTCGTCACCCTCGCCGGCCACACCTGGCGCAGCAAGGTCGCCACCATGGGCGACAGGCTGCTGGTCGGCGTCAGCGCTGAGATCCGCGGCATCACCGGCGTAAAAGGCAGCGAGACCCACGAGGTCGAGCTGACCCTCGACGACCAGCCCCGCATCGTCGAAGCCCCCGGCGACCTGCAGGCCGCCCTCGACGCCGACCCCGTCGCGCTGGCCGCCTGGAACAAGCTGGCCCCCAGCCACAAGAAGGCCCACGTCACCGCCATCGAAGGCGCCAAGGCCCCCGAGACGAGGCTCCGCCGCGTCCAGAAAGCCATCGAAATGCTGACGACCTAAGCCACCAGCCTCTCCCCGATCCTCCCCCGCGTGGCGGGGGAGGGGGACCAGCGAAGCTGGTGGAGGGGGCGGCCAAAACCTCAGTGATCACCCTCCACCAACCCGCACTCCCGCGGGACCGGCGGAGCCATATCCAACCCGGAGACTTCCAATGCTACGCCGAACCGTCCTTGCCATCGCCGTCCTCGCCAGCTTTGCTCTCGCGTCGCCGGTTACTTCATCGATTGCCCAACAAGGAGTTGCTCCCATGCCCACCCCCACCAAGTCCGGCTACGTCCCCGTCAACGGCGGCAAGGTCTACTACGCCACCTATGGCAGCGGATCCCCGCTGGTTCTTCTGCACGGCGGCCTGATGACGATCGAGACTTTCGGCCCCGTCCTCCCCGCCCTCGCCAAAACCCACGAGGTGATCGCAATCGAGGCGCAGGGCCACGGCCGCACCGGCCCGCTCGACCGCCCGATGAGCTTCGACAACATGGCCGCCGACGTCGCCGAGGTGATCAAGTCGCTCGGCTACGCCAAGGTCGACGTCGTCGGCTACTCGATGGGCGGCACCATTGGCCTGCGCCTGGCGCTGGCTCACCCCGAGCTGGTCAACAAGCTGGTCATCGCCTCGGCGCCCTTCGCCTTCGCCGGCTGGCATGACTACAACCAGCAGGGCATGCGCGGGCTGAACGCAAGTCAGTTCGAGATGCTGAAGCCCTCGCCGCTCTACCAGGGCTTTGCCGCCGTGAACCCCGACCCCGAGGTGAACTTCCCCAAGCTGCTCGACCAGATGCAGTACATGGGTCAGGACTATGACTTCTCGGCCGATGTCCCGCACCTCAAGGTCCCCACCCAGCTGGTCTACGGCGACTGGGACGCCGTCCGCACCAGCCACGCCGCGAAGTTCTTCGAGCTGCTCGGCGGCGGCCTGCAGGATGCCCTGTGGGACAGCTCGGGCATGAACCAGAACCGCCTCGCCATCCTCCCCGGCGTCACCCACTACACCATGATGACCTCACCCAAGCTCGCCGAAACCGCCCTCGCGTTCATCGACGTGAAGTGACGGAAAGGCCGGCGGGTGAGGCACCGTCCCGCCCACCCACCGGCCCCCAACCTCCCCCTCCACGGGGGAAGCAAGCGTAGCTTGTGAGCGCAGCGAACTAGCGAAGCTCGGAGGTGGTGCGCGATGAGCGCCGGCGCCCCCTCACATTCTTAACAAACCCTTGACCCCACCCCCCGGGTCCCGGCTCTATGCCGCCATGCTTGAGTCGCTCTTCGACACGCCGGCGCGCGACCCCGCTGAAATCCTGCGTACCGTATTCGGTCACCAGAGTTTTCGGGGCCAGCAGGAGGACGTTGTCCGCCACGTTACCAGTGGCGGCGATGCGGTGGTGCTGTTCCCCACCGGCGCCGGCAAGTCGATGTGCTACCAGCTGCCGGCCCTGGCGCGCCCTGGCGTCGGCATCGTCGTCTCGCCGCTCATCGCCCTGATGCGCGATCAGGTCGAGGGGCTGAAGCAGGCCGGCGTCAACGCCGCGACGCTCAACTCCTCGATCTCGTCCGAGGAATCCTCCCGCACCTTCCGCGATCTCAAGTCCGGCAAGCTCGACCTGCTCTATGTCGCCCCCGAGCGCCTGGTGCTTCCCGGCTTCAAGTCGATGATGCAGGGCGTACCGATCTCGCTCATCGCCATCGACGAGGCGCATTGCGTTTCGCAGTGGGGCCACGACTTCCGCCCCGAATATCGCGAACTCGCCTCGATCGCCGCCGATTATCCCGGCGTGCCGCGCATCGCGCTCACCGCCACTGCCGACCCAACCACCCGCGACGATATCATCGAGCGGCTCGGCCTCACCGATGCCCGCATCTTCACGACCAGCTTCGATCGCCACAACATCAGCTACTCGATCGTCGAGCGCGACAACGCCCGCTCGCAGCTGAAGAGCTTCCTCGCCCGCCACAACGGCAGTTCCGGCATCGTCTACTGCCTCAGCCGCGCCAAGGTCGACACCACAGCCGAATGGCTGAACAAGGAGGGCATCCGCGCGCTGCCCTATCACGCCGGCATGAACGCCCGCGACCGCGCTGCCAACCAGGACGCCTTCCTGAAAGAGGAAAGCCTCTGCCTCGTCGCCACGGTCGCCTTCGGCATGGGCATCGACAAGCCTGACGTGCGCTATGTCGCCCATATGGACCTGCCGTCCTCGATCGAGGCTTACTACCAGGAGACCGGCCGCGCCGGCCGCGACGGACTGCCGGCCGAAGCCTGGATGTGCTACGGCATGGCCGACGTGGCGCAGCGCCGCCGCATGATCGACGAGGGCAACGCCCCCGACGAAGTGAAGCGCGTCGAGCGCCTGAAGCTCACCGCGCTGCTCGCCGTCTGCGAAACCCCGGAATGCCGCCGCAAGGCCATCCTCGCGCATTTCGGCGAGGCTCACCCTGGCCAGTGCAACAACTGCGACACCTGCCTCGTGCCGGTCGAAACCTGGGACGGCTCGGACGCCGCCATCAAGGCCATGGCCGCCGTCTATCGCACTGGCCAGCGCTTCGGCGCGGGCCACATCATCGATGTGCTGATGGGCAAGGTCACCGACAAGGTCACCCAGTTCAGCCATCAGGACCAGCCGGTGTTCGGGCAGGGCAGGGACCTCGACCAGCGCTCCTGGCAATCGGTGCTCCGCCAGCTAACCGCCATGGGCCTGATCATCGTCGACCACGCCTTCGGCGCCCTGCACCTCACCGAGGAATCCCGCCCCGTCTTCAAGGGCGAGCGCAAGATCACCCTCCGCCGCGACCGCCCGCGCAAAGCCACCGAAACTCGCCGTGCCCTGCAGAACGCCGTGGCGCTGCCGCCCGCCGCGCAGGGCCTCTTCGAGGCGTTGCGTTCAGAACGCGCCGCCATCGCCAAATCCCAGGGAGTGCCGCCCTACGTCGTGTTCCACGACACGACGCTCCGCGCCATGGCCCTGGAACGCCCGCAGACCATGGCCGAGCTGGGCACCATCCCCGGCATCGGCGAAACCAAGCTGAAGCGCTACGGGGCGGAGTTTTTGGCGGTGTTGCGAACGGCCGGGCCGTAACGTCTGTTGTTAGTGTGCCGGTTCTGCTGAGGAGGAGCCTGTGCAGGCCAGATGCTTCGAGTGCAGTACCCTAATCGAGGCCGCAACTGCCGATGCCGTCGAGGACGCCTTCGTCGCGCATGGCACCGAGGTGCATGCGTGGTCCTACCCCGAGCAGGCGGTCCGCAACTATGCCCGCAACTTCGCCGAAGCGGTGGACCGGCTCGGCGGCGACACCGAGCGGCTGCCCGAGATCGGGGAGGTGTCCGTGCATGCGGTCACCACCGACCGCATCGACGACTGGCTGCGCTACTTCGATCACGACGCCTTCGCCGGTAATCCGGACTGGGCCTCCTGCTATTGCCTCGAACCGCATATTCCGGCGCCACCCGAAATGCCGGAGCGCCCGTGGCGCCAGTCCCGAGCAACCCTCGCCGAACGCTTCCGCGGTGGCGGCACCTTCGGCTATCTCGCCTACGTCGATGGCCGGCCAGCCGGTTGGGTCAACGCCTCGCTGCGCGCCGACTATGGCCTCTATCGCGATGTCGATCCGGCGGGGCCGGAGCCAGCCCGGGTCATCGGCGTCTCGTGCTTCGTCATCGCCCCGCCATATCGGCGGCACGGCATTGCGTCTGCTCTGCTCGATCGCGTGATTGCCGACGCGGCCGAACGCGGCGCCGGCTGGGTCGAGGCCTACCCGCACAATACCCCGGAGCAGAACGACGCCGGCCACTTCCGCGGCCCGCGTTCGCTCTACGAAACCCGCGGCTTCGAGCCGACGGTGGTGAGAGAGCGCTATACTGTGCTGCGCTTGGCGGTCGCGCCCGGGCGCTAGCTCAAGTCCCCCGAGGCTTCGCCCGTGCGGTGGCCGCCGCTTCCAGCGGGTTCTCCGGCCAATAGTGCCGCGGATACCGCCCCTTCAAATCCTTCGCCACATCCTTCCAGCTCCCCCGCCAGAACCCCGGCAAATCCCGCGTCGTCTGGATCGGCCGACGCGCCGGGCTCAGCAGCACCAAAAGCAGCGGCACCTTCCCACCTGCAACACTCGGATGCCGGTCCAGCCCGAAGAGCTCCTGCACCCGCACCTCCAGGGCCGGCCCGTTCTCCGCCCCGTAGTCGATCGGCAGATGCGATCCCGATGGCGCATCGAAATGCGAAGGCAGCAACCGTTCGATCTCCTGCCGCCGCGCCCACGGCAGCAGCCCCTCGAGCGCCCCGCCCAGGTCGTCCGCCCCGATCTCCGCCAGTGCCGTCTTGCCGGTGATCGAAGGCACCAGCCAGCCCATGTCCGCCGCCAGCCCCGCATCCGAGAGGTCCGGCCACTCCTCGCCGAGCGTCGCCCGTAGATAGCTCGCCCGCTCCCGCAGCGCCTTCTGCTCCTTGGTCCACGGCAACACGCCGACCCCAAGCCCAGCGATCCCCTCCGCCAGCGCCTCCGCCGCCGCCAGCGGATCGGAAATCGCCACCGGCGCCTCATCCAGCCGCAGCGCCCCGAGCCGCCGCACACGTCGGGCCCGCACGCTGCGCGAAGCGCGATCGAACGCCATCGCCACCTCGTCGACGATCTCGCCGGCGAACAGTTCCTCGATCGTCGCCCGCTCGATCGCCGCCGCCGCCCGGATCCGGCCCGTCGCCGCCGCGCCGGTGATGTCGGTCACCACAAGATATGGCGCGCTCGCCAGTCCATCACTCTCCTCGAGGCTCGCCTGCCGCCCATTGGCCAGCCGGAACCGTCCCCGCGCGCCCGCCTGCTGCGCCACGCGATCCGGGTAAGCCCGTGCCAAATGCCGTCCCACCTCGCCGCCGGAACCTGTGTTGCCGACCATCCCGGCCCAGCGCCGCGCCAGCCCTTGCGCTTCGTCGGCCCGCTTGCCGCGCTCGCGCCCGAACCGCTCCAGCCGGTGCGTCAGGTCGGTGCCGTCACCGCCCAGCCCGCGCTCGCCGATCAGCACCGCCAGCTGCGCCGCCGTCAGCGCATCATCTTCGCCCGCCGCGCGGTGGATCATGTGCCCCAGCCGCGGATGCAGCGGCAGCCGCGCCAGCGCCTTGCCCTCCGCGGTGATCCGCCCGTCATCGCCCAGCGCCTCGAGCCCCTTCAGCAGCCCCACCGCCTCGTTCCAAGCCGGCCCCGGCGGCGGATCGAGAAACCTCAGCTGCGCCGGATCACTCACTCCCCAGCCGGCAAGGTCCAGCGCCAGCCCAGAAAGGTCCGCCTCCAGCATCTCCGGCGCATCGAACGCCATGAGCGCTGCATTCTGCCCCTCGCCCCATATCCGGTAGCACACCCCCGGCTCAACGCGCCCCGCACGCCCCCGCCGCTGATCCGCTGAGGCCCGCGACACCTTCCGCGTTTCGAGCACCGATAGCCCAGTCGCCGGCTCGTAGGCCGGCGCACGCCTGAGCCCGCTATCGACGACGATCCGCACCCCCTCGATGGTCAGCGAGGTCTCGGCGATCGAGGTCGCCAGCACCACCTTGCGGCGTCCCCTCGGGGCTGGCTGCACCGCGCGATCCTGCTCCTCCGGCGTCAGCTGACCGTAAAGCGGCGCGATATCCACATCCGCCGCAACTCGGCCGGCGAGCCGCTCCGCCACCCGCCCGATTTCGGCTTGCCCGGGCAAGAACACCAGCGCCGAACCCGGCTGCGCCCGCAGCGCCTCCAGCACCACGCTCGTCACTTGATCCTCGATCTTCAAAAGCGGATCGCGGTCGCGCCAGATCGTCTCCACCGGAAACGCCCGTCCCTCCGAGACGATCACCGGCGCCCCGTCGAGCAGTTCGGCCACCCGTGCCCCGTCGATCGTCGCCGACATCACCAGCACCCGCAGGTCGTCGCGCAGCGCCGCCGCGTCGAGCGCCAGCGCCAGCCCGAGGTCGGCGTCGAGGCTCCGCTCATGGAACTCGTCGAACAGCACCGCGGCGATGCCCCTGAGCTCGGGATCGTCGAGGATCATCCGGGTGAACACCCCCTCGGTCACCACCTCGATCCGCGTCCGCTTGCTCACCTTGGCATCGAGCCTGACGCGATAGCCGACCACGCCGCCAACTTCGTCGTCGAGCGATTGCGCCATCCGCCGCGCCGCCGCCCGCGCCGCCAGCCGCCGCGGCTCCAGCATCACGATCCTGCCGTCACCCCGCCACTGCGCATCGAGCAGCGCCAGCGGCACCCGCGTGGTCTTACCAGCCCCGGGCGGCGCCACCAGCACTGCATAGGGTCCGGCCGCCAGCGCAGCGGTCAGCCGGGGCAGGGCCTCATCGATGGGGAGGGGCGGCAGCTTCATGCCGCTTCAATCGGGGAAAAGGGCGTATGACGCAAGCCGGTGCGGGGGTCCGCAGCCACCGGCCCCTCAACTCAGCCCCGTCAGCTCACGTTCTTCAGCATATCGAGCAGTGAGCCGTCGAAGTCCTCGACGGGCGCGGGTGCGGGGCCCGCGCGCTTGGTGGTGGCAATCTCTGACCACCCCACGACAACCGTGATGCCACCGACCTTGCGATCGGCCACGTACCAGGGGGTCAGCACCGTCGCGAATTGCACCGCCGCGCCGCTGGTCGGGCTGGCGAAGGTCCGCCGCGTCTTCACGGTCTGCCCCTTCAGTGCCGCCTCATATTCGGCAATCTGCTCGGGCGGCGTATCCGGGAACAGCTGGGCGATGGTCTTGCCGATCACCTCGCGCCGCTCGACGAAACGGTGCGCCTTCAGCCAGTACACGGAGCAGTCGAGCACGCGGAGCTTCTCGTCCAGCACGGCGATCGGCGCCGGCATGTCGGCGACCAGGTCCTGCACCAGCTTCAGTCGACCCTGCACCTGCAGCTCACGCTCCATGTCCTGCGTCACGTCGCGACTGGCGCCGAACAGCTCGATTACCCGGCCGTCGCGCACCCTCAGGTCAGCGATGGTCTCGATCATCCTCAGGGCGCCGTCGCGCCGCTCGATCCGCAGCCGGCAGCGAAAGCCGCGCCGGTCCTGCAGTGCCTGGGCGATCAGCGTCAGCAGCTTGCCGCGATCTTCAGGCACATAGAGCTTCACCATGTCCTGCAGTGGCACCGACCCATCGGGCACGAGGCCGTACATTTCGGCGACCCGGTCCGACAGCACTACCGTGCCCGGGAAGATCACCTTCCACTGTCCGTAGCTTTCGTGCAGCTCATAAAGCTGGAGCGCGCGGTCCGCGTCGGTCAATGCCGGAATGGGTTCCACGTCAGCCAGCGACTGCGATGAGGTGGCGATCAACTGCTTGTCGAACATAGGGGTCCGTAACGGGCAGGAATGGTGGCAGCCGAAAGCTAGCCTTGCGGCAGTTAAGTATTGGTTCGTATCAGCCGTGCTGGCGCTGCTCCGCGGCGGCCCGCGGCTGCGCCACCAATCCGGTCTCGGCCAGGCGGCGCGCCTGGGCCTGCGGCAGCGGCCTGCTGAACAGGTAGCCCTGGGCTTCGTTGCAGCCCTCGGCGCGCAACATCAGCAGCTGCTCCCAGGTCTCCACCCCCTCGGCCGTCACCCGCGTCTTCAGCGACCGCCCCAACCCGATGATCGCCCGAACGATGGCCGCAGAGTCCTCGGCGCCCGGCAGGTCGGCGACAAACGAGCGGTCGATCTTGATCTTGTCGAAGGCGAAGCGGCGCAGATAGCTCAGCGACGAGTAGCCGGTGCCGAAATCGTCCAGCGCCACCCTGATGCCCATGCGGTGCAGTTCCTCGAGCGCCGCCAGCGCTTCAGCACTTTCGTCGAACAGCACCGACTCGGTGATTTCGAGCTCCAGTCTTTCCGGCGCCAGCCCGGTCTGCTCCAGCGCCGCGGCCACCGCCTGCACCACCGCGCGGTTACGGAACTGCGCGGGCGACAGGTTCACCGCCAGCGACACGGTCTCCGGCCAGCGCGCCGCTTCGGCACAAGCCTGCTGCAGCACGAACGCCCCGATCGCGTCGATGATCCCGCTTTCCTCCGCCAGCGGGATGAACACCATCGGCGACACCGAGCCGCGGCCCGCGCAGTCCCAGCGCAGCAGCGCCTCGAAGCCGGTCAACCGGTTGCTGCCGATATCGATCTGCGGCTGGTACACCACCGACAGCTCGCCGCGCCCCAGCGCCAGCGACAGGTCGCGCTTCATCTCGCGCCGCGCTCGGAGCTCCTGGTCCATGGACGGCTCGAAAAAGCGATAGTCCCGGCCCTTGTCGCTCTTCACGCGATACAGCGCCACGTCGGCATATTGCAGCAGGCTGTCCGCATCGCGCCCATCTCGCGGCGCAATCGCAATGCCGATGCTGGCGCCGACGCTTACCGTTTCGCCGTCGATCTCGAATGGTGTCGCCAGGGCCGCGAGGATCGCCTGCGCGGTGGCCGTCGCGTCCTCCGGCTGGCTCACTTCCAGCAGCAGCGCAAATTCATCACCGCCCAGTCGTGCCACCAGGTCCCGCTCGCCGGCACAGCGGTTGAGCCGTCCAGCCACCTCGCGCAGCAGCACATCGCCGGCGAGGTGCCCGAGCGTATCGTTCACCAGCTTGAAATCGTCGAGGTCGATCGACAGCACCGCCAGCGTGATCCCGTTGAGCAGCTTGAGCAGCGCCAGGTCCATGCCTTCCTGGAAGTGCATGCGGTTGGGCAGGCCGGTCAGCGTGTCGTGCCGCGCCAGGTAGTCGAGGCGCGTGGCGCTGGCCACCACTTCGGCCTCATTCTGCTTGGCCTCGGTGACATCGCTGGATAGCGCCAGCAGTCGCGTCACATTGCCGTCGCCATCGAGGATCGGCGAGATCGAGATATCCCACCAGCGCGGCTTGCCCTTGGCGGTCGGGCCGAACAGCGTACGCCGCGCTGTCTCGCCCTGCAGCGCCGCGGCGATCGCCGCCTGGATGGCCCGCCTCTCCTCGCTCGGCCAGAACCGCTCGAACGGGAGCCCCTTGATCGCCTCGAAGTCGTCGACCTCCATGATCCGGATGCCCGGGCCGTTCATGAAAATCAGCCGGCCCTCCTTATCGAGCACCTCCATGGCCATGTTGCTCGCCTCGAGGATCGAGCGCGCGAACGCTTCGCTCTCCCGCAGTGCCGCCTCGGCCATGCGTCGGTCGTGAATGTCCTCCAACGTGCCGTACCAGCGCAGGATCCGGCCCAGCTTGTCGCGGCGGGGCGAGGCGCGCGCCCGCATCCAGCGATATTCGCCGCTCTTGAGCCGGATGCGATAGGTGAGGTCCACGGGATCGCCGCTCCGGAGCGAACGGGTCCATTCCGCCATCGTCGGCGCCAGGTCGTCCGGGTGGAGTGCATTGGCCCAGCCCTGGCCCAGCGTCTCCTCGGCATTGAGTTCCACCATCTCGAGCCAGCGTGGCCCGAACTCGATGATGTTGCCTTCGGGGTCGGCCAGCCACATCACCTCGGGGTTCAGGTCGACTGCCGTGCGGTAGTGATCCTCGCTCTCGCGCAGTGCCTGTTCGGCGAGCGTGGTCCGCGTAACGTCCTGCACGATGACCTGCACTTCGTCGGGGCCGAGCGGGAAGTGCGCCGCGCTGAACTGCAGGGTCAGGTCGCCGTCGGGGAGGCCGCGAAACCGGAACGTCCCGGATTTGCCGCTCCGCAATGCTGCATGCAGCCGCCGCCGCACCCGCGCTCGGTCCGACGGATGCAGCCTTGCCAGCATGTCGGTCAGCGGCACGCCCTGGTTGCTGGCCGCCTCGCCGATGCCGGTGGCCGGGTGAAAGACCCGGTCAGTCACCCCGTGCCAGGTCCACACGGAAATGCCGGTTGCACTGCCGATCTGCCGCAGCGTCTCGGCGGCAGCCTCTGCGCTCCGCCCTCGCTGCGCGTCCGTCGACGCAGTGCCTCTGTTGCCCATGCGATCCTCAGCCTCGCCCGCATGCTAAGCAGCGAAGTCGGCCAAAAGATTAATCGCATCATACGGATCGGGGGCGAATGACCGCCCCCGCACAGGCAACTTCCCCGGTGGTTAAGGTTAGCTGAATGTAGTCCTCAGCAAACCTGTGTATCTCAGGCCCACTCGCCCTTGCGCATAACGGGCACTTTGCTGCCGTCTGCTTTGATGCCGTCGATGTCGATCTGCCCCGAACCGATCATCCAGTCGATGTGGATCAGGCTCTTGTTGCCGCCGCGCGCCGCGATTTCTTCCTGGCTCATCTTGGTGCCGTTGATGAAGCAGTCGGCGTAGCATTGGCCAAGCGCGATGTGGCAGGCGGCATTTTCGTCGAACAGCGTGTTGTAGAACAGGATGCCGCTCTTCGAGATCGGCGACGAATGCGGCACCAGCGCCACTTCGCCCAGACGGCGCGAGCCTTCGTCGGTGTCGAGCACCTTCTGCAGCACCGCCTCGCCCTTCGAAGCCTTGGCCTCGACGATCCGCCCGCCCTCGAACTTCACCTCGATATCGGCGATGAGCGTGCCGTTATGGCTCAGCGGCTTGGTCGAGCGCACATACCCTTCCACCCGCTGCGAGTGCGGGGTGGTGAACACCTCCTCGGTCGGGATGTTCGGGTTGCAGGTGATGCCGTTCTTCGCCTCCGACGCGCCACCCTTCCAGCGATGCTCGTCGGCGAGCCCGATCGTCAGGTCGGTGCCCGGCCCTGTGTAGTGCAGCGAAGCGAACTGCTGGCCGTTGAGCCAGGTCCAGCGCTCCTTCAGCTTGGCGTTGTGTGCTTTCCAGGCTCCGATCGGATCCTCGACATCGACCCGGCTCGCCGCAAAGATCGCATCGGCGAGCTTTTTCACCGCCACGTCTTCGGCATCGTCCGGGAACACCAGCTTGGCCCAGCTCGGATTGGGGTAGGAGACGATGTTCCAGTTGATGTCGAAGCCGGTGATCTTCTCCAGCGCCGGCTTGTAGGCCATCGACGTCGCGCGGTTGGCTCGCGCCACCTTCGATGGGTCTTCGTTCGCCAGCATCATCGGGTTGTCGCCCGAAATCGCGAGGCGTGCCGCGTTGCCGTCGAACGCCTTCGCCATCCCCTCGAACAGCCAGCCCGGCGCCTTGTCGAAGCTGGCGTCCGCCGCATAGCGGTAGCGGTTCAGCGTAATCTCCTCGTCCGAAAAGATCGGCTGCACCACGCCGGCGCCGGCCTTGTAGGCATGCTCGGTGATCTTCCGCACCAATGGCAACGCCGCCATCGGCGCCGTCAGGACGAGATCCTGCCCGGGCTGGAGCTGGAGCCCCACTTTGATCGCGACCTCGGCGAGCTTGTCGAGTTTGACGGGGTCGATGGGGGAGCTACCCTGAGCCATTGGAAAACCTTCGCAAAAGTGGAGGCAAGACTGTTACCCCCGCCTTCCGCAGCCTTCAAGCTGGCGAGGTGCCGGAGTTCGTTATCGACAGTCTCGATCCTCGTGCCGGCGCCGAACAGCCAAGCCCGCCGCGCCGCCAACCGCTCCACCGCTTCATCCTCGGGCCACCGGCCACCCATCCGCGTCCAGTCCATCGACCATCTCCTGTGGTGCTCACAAGAGATGGTCGAGCTGGTTTTTGGAGAATCGACATCAGACGACGCGCATCGGCATCCGATTGGTGGTCGCGAGGACATTCAGGGCGCCAACGCCCGAGGTCAGGGTGTGGGTGCCCGCTGTGGCCCGAAGCGGACGTTGCGAGCCCCCAAAGGCTAACGTCGTCGAAACAGTCCACCGCCACTGCCGCGCCGCACGAGCCCGATGATGACGAGAAGGATGACCGCACCGATAGTCGCGCTCACTATGGCTGCGACCAAGCCGGATCCCAGGGCGATGCCAAGTTGCGGGAGCAGCCAGCTACCGATCAATGCACCGACAATACCGACGGCCATGTCGCCGATTAAGCCAAGGCCAGAACCCTTCACGATCAGGCCGGCCAACCACCCAGCGATCAGGCCGACGAGGAGTATGACCAACAGACTTTCAGTGCTCATTTGCATGTTCCCAACCCCACATGGAAGAAAGCCGCCCCGCGGGTGGCGGAGCGGCGACAGGTCCCCGAGGGCGTGGGGTCTGTAGACCTGAAAGGTCACGTAGAGAACGTTGGAGACCAGGCTTTCGTTCCAGCCTCGACGTTGTCAGAACACGTAGACAATCAGTTGCGTATTGCGTCGCTGGACAGCTTCGCTTCCACCGCCTTCAAGCTGGCGAGATGCCGGAGTTCGTCATCGCCGGTCTCGATCCGTGTACCGATCCCGAGCAGCCAGGCCCGCTTGGCCGCGAGCCGATCCACCGCCTCGTCCTCGGGCCATTGCCCGCCCATCCGCGTCCAGCCCGGAGCTCCACCAGTTCAGATGCCGAGCGCTGCGCGGACCGCCTTGATCCTCTCGTCCGTAAACACCCCGCTCGCGAGGAGCGGTATGACGGATAGCACGCCGCCGGACGATCCCCAGCTACCCTCGTCGATTACACGGAAGTTAACCCACCAGGACGGCGCCGGCTTCTCCAATCCACAGGCCGCTGCCAGCGCGGCCAGAACGCGCTCGATGACCTCGGTCCGCACAGGCTCCTGCCAGGCCGCATCCATGACCGCGATGTCGATCACCATCACGTCGAGTTCCGAGTCGGCATCAGAGAGCAGCCGCCCGCCGATGGCCATCATGTCCCGCTCGCGCTCGACGAAATGCACTTGGAACCCGGGCCGGGCGGCCGGAGCATGCTGCCCGACTTCCGGTACGAGTACAGCGTCCGTTAACGTCTCCGCCAGCTCACGGCGCTGCTCCAGGGTCAGGCGCCCCTTGGGGGCGTTCACGGTGATGACAGTCATGATATTCTCCTTGCATCGATCGTTAAGAATGGGGCGACAGACCGTACCTGCCAGGCAGGGCCGGAATGATCCGCGGGGTAATCTGGACCTGGATCTAGAGTTGGAGCCTGGTGCCTGCGAACGCCTCTTTGAGGTGTCCTTCGAGAGGCTTTCGTCTTCCGTCATCGGACCAATTGTCGACGGCGATGCGCATAGCGCCAATACAGACCATCGCCACGATGCGTAGCGCCATGCGGCGTGCCGGGTCTGGCCACAATTGGGAAAGTGCGTCGAACGCGGCTTGTTCGATCATCAGGTATTTCGTCTGGTTGCGCGCGAGCAGCTGTGGGGTCGAGCGTAAAATGCGGGCAATGGTGATGGTCCGCTCGGAGTCGAAAGGCGCCGTCAGCGTGAGAAGTGCGGCTTGAAGCGTCTCCAGCGGAGACAACTCCGTTGTCTGACTGAGGACCGCGCTGCGAACTGCCTCAACCAGCCCGTTCTGCCAGGAAAGCAGGATTTCCTCTTTCGACTGGAAATAGTGGAAGATTGTCCGTCGCGAGATGTCGGCGGCGTCCGCTATCGCATCCAGCGTCGTTGCCTCGTAGCCGTTGGCAGCAAAAAGCACCATCGCCTTGTCGGCGATGCGCTTGAGGGTTTCCCGACGCTTCCGCTCCCGAAGGCCATCCCGCTTCACTTCGTCATGTTCCATGGCCGTGACATGGCATTTTTTGCACGCGGTGTAAATATGCCTTTCAGTGCATTAATTCACTGTAGTGCAGTTTGGCTTGCTCGGGATTTTCTTGGAACGGAGATGGCCCATGCCACCGTCCGCCCTTGGCGCGAAACGGCCCAATAGAGTCAGAGCGTGGGGGGCAACTCCTCAGTACGCCTCCGGCACATAAAGCTCCGGCTTCACCGCATGGCGCACATAATCCGCATGCCGCACGCGCGCCGGCAGCTCCACTTCCTGCTTGGGCACATCCTCGTAGTTTACCTGGCTCAGCAGGTGCGCGATGCAGTTGAGCCGCGCCCGCTTCTTGTCCACCGCCTGCACCACCCACCACGGCGCTTCGGCCGTATGCGTGCGGTCGAACATCTCTTCCTTGGCCTTGGTGTATTCTTCCCAGTGCACCCGGCTTTCGAGGTCCATGGGTGAGAGTTTCCACTGCTTCAGCGGGTCATGCAGCCGCATCTGGAAGCGGAATTCCTGTTCCTCGTCGGTGATCGAGAACCAGTATTTGACGAGGATGATGCCCGAGCGGACCAGCATGCGCTCGAACTCCGGCACTGTGCGGAAGAACTCCTCGAGCTCGTCCGGCGTACAGAACCCCATCACCCGCTCGACGCCCGCCCGGTTGTACCAGGAGCGGTCGAACAGCACCATTTCGCCCGCCGTCGGCAGATGCGGCACGTAGCGCTGAAAGTACCACTGGTGCCGCTCGCGCTCGGTCGGCGCCGGCAGCGCCACTACGCGCGCTACCCGCGGGTTGAGCCGCTGCGTCACCCGCTTGATGGCCCCGCCCTTGCCGGCCGAGTCGCGGCCCTCGAAGATCACCACCATCTTGAGCTTCTTGTAGGCCACCCAGTCCTGCAGCTTCACCAGCTCATGTTGCAGCCGAAACAGCTCGCGGAAATACACCTTGCGATCGATGGTGTCGCCCACCGGACCCTGCATGCCCTCGGCGACCAGCTCGTCGAGCCGGTCGTCCTCCATCTGCATTTCCAGCTCTTCGTCGAAATCGTCGGCGATCGCCTGCTTGATCCGCTCGAGCTCGGCCGGCGTCTTGGTCTCTTGGTCGTTCATTGTGGGCACCCATGGATTGGTAGCGGGAGGGGTGCCCGTTCCATATGAAGCTATTGTGACCGTATGCCGGGCCTTGGCCCGCGGGCGCCTTTTGGCGTGATTATTCCTCGGCCAAGCCCGCCAGCCGCAGCCCTTGGAGCATCGCTTCGAGCCGCGACGCATCCTTCTGCGGCTGCGCAGCCCATACCCGGGCCACGGTGACACCCGGCGACAATCGCTTCAGTGTTGCGAGGTGCCGCTTCGCCTCATCCATCCGCCCCAGATGCGCGTTTGCCGCGACCAGCATCCAGTAAGTGCAGACGAAGCTCGGATTGGCCGAAACCGAGCGCTTTGCCCAGTTCAGCGATTCCTCGTAGTTACCCTTCACCAGTTGCGCGTGTGCAATTGCCGTCAGCGGCCAGTGCGCGCCGTCGAGGCTGGGGCTGAGCCGGATCGCATGCTCGCTGAAGGCGATCGCGTCATCGAGATTGCCGAGGTGCAGGTGGGTGATGCCGGCAAAGATCATCACCGTCAGGTTGTTCGGGTTGGTCTCCACCGCGCGCTGCGTCAGCACCAGCCCGCGATCGTAGTCGCGCAGGTTATGGATCAGCATCATGGAACTGAGCGACAGCGCCACCGCGTCGTCGCGCGCATTGGCCAGCGCCCGCTCCACCAGCTCGATGCCGAGCGCGGTGTCGTCATTGCCGATCGCCGGCCAACCCATGGTCGAGCGGTGCAGCATGGCGTTGCCGGCATAGACCAGGTAGGTCGGGTTGTTCGGCTCGAGGTCGATCGCTTTCAGCAGCAGCGCGATCGCCTCGGCATTGGCGTCGCGCGTCTGCGACAGGTGCATCGGCAGCGCCCGTAGATAGAGATCGTAGGCCTCGACGCTGTCCGGCCGCTCGCGCCGCGAGCGCTCGATCTCGGCCCAGCGGATGGTCGGCTCCACCAGCGACGCCACCTTGCTGGTGATCTGGTCCTGGAACTCGAACACGTCGTCCAGCTTGCCGTCGAACTTCTCGGCCCAGAGGTGTGCGCCCGTCGCCGCGTCCACCAGCTGCGCGGTGATCCGCAGCCGATCCTTGGCCCGCCGAACACTGCCTTCGAGCACGTAGCGCACCCCCAATTCGCGCGCCACCTGCCGCACGTCGACAGCGCGGCCCTTGTAGACGAAGCTCGAATTGCGGGCGACCACCGCGAAATCGCGGAACCGGCTCAGCGCGGTGATGATGTCTTCCACCACCCCGTCGGCGAAATACTCCTGCTCGGCATCGCCGCCCATATTGGCGAACGGCAGCACGGCGACGGATGGCCGCCGCGGCGTCACCGGGCCGAATTCCGGCGATTTCGTGCTGCGGGCGTTGCCGGTCACCACTTCGAACACCCGCACCGGCCGCGCGATGTTCTTCAGCTCTCGTTCGCCCAGGTCGCGGAACCCGGTCTTCATCCGGTCGCGAACTTCCTCGAACACCTTGCTCGAAACGTAGACCCCGCCCGGCTCGGCAATCTGCTGCAGCCGCGCCGCGACATTGATGCCGTCGCCGTAGATGTGGGCGTCGTCGTGCACCACGTCGCCCTGGTTGACGCCGACGCGGAAGATCATGCGCTTGTTGACCGGCACGTCGGCGTTCCGCTCCGCCATCAGCGCCTGCATGGCGACGGCGGCCTCCACGGCGCCCACGGTGCTGCTGAACTCCGCGACGATGCCATCGCCGGCGAGGTCGACGACGCGACCGCCATAGCGCTGGAGCAACTGCAGCACTGCCGTCTGATGTCCCTTCAGCGCAGCGACGGTGCCGGACTCGTCAGCGCCGATCAGGGCGCTGTATCCCGCTATGTCCGCACACAACACCGCCACCAGGCGGCGAGACAAAACTTGTTCCATTTCCGCTTCCTAGGCGGAGTCTCCGCGCCCTGTCGAAGGGTAAAGCGTGGCAGTGTTACTTGGAAGTGGAAACGTTAGCACTACTCTCCCTTCGGGATTAGCCGAAAATCCGGCAAATCGCGCAATCCGAGCTCCGGTCCGGCCGGCGAATAGACCACGAACAGCTGCATCGGTCCGGTCCCGGTATTGAGCGTCGAGTGGAATCGGTCCTCCGGCACGAACACCGTGCACCCGGGCCCCACCTTCTGCACCACCGGCACGCCCTCGGGCGTCTCCACCATCTGCTCGCCCTCGCCCGAGATCACGAAGATGATCTCCTCGGCCCCCGGATGGTTGTGTCGGCTATGCCCCTGGCCCGGCGGCAGATCCACCACCCCGCCCGAAAACCGCTTCGCCCCATTCACCTCCGGCGCCACGGTGAGCGACAGCTTTCCCCAATCGAACCCGAACGCGCTGACATCGCGCGGATAGACGAAGTTGTTCTCGGTCATTGTTCCTCCTCCAAATCGGGGCTCCCCACCCCCCACCCTTGATCCCTCCCCGCAAGGGGGAGGGAGACGACTGCTAGCGCCCCACGCTCCACCCTCCCCCTTGCGGGGAGGGTAGCGCCGCTAGGCCCAACGGGCCGTAGCAAAGCTAGGGTGGGGGGTGCGTTACGCTCAAACGCCCGGGTTACGCCCCCGTCCGCAACCCCTTGAAGCTCTCCACCTGCGCCTTGATCGCCACCTCCACCGGCAGCCGCTCCATCGAGCTCGCGCCATAGAACCCATGGCACCCCTTCACCCGGTCGAGGATGAACCTCGCATCCTCCGGCATCGAAATCGGCCCGCCGTGACACAATACGATCACCTCGCCTCGCACCCCGCGCGCCGCCGCCGCGATCGCCTCGACCTCCGCCGCGCACTGCTCCAGCGTCTTTGCCGCTTTCGCCCCGATCGCCCCACCCGTCGTCACCCCCATATGCGCGACGATGATATCCGCCCCGGCTTTGGTCATCGCCACCGCCTCGTCGGGATTGAACACATACGGCGTCGTTAACAGGTCCAGCTTGTGCGCCTCGGCGATCATGTCCACCTCGAGCCCATAGCCCATGCCGGTCTCCTCGAAGCTCACCCGCATCACCCCATCGAACAGCCCGATGGTCGGGAAGTTCTGAACCCCCGAGAACCCCATGGCTTTGAGCTCCGCCAAAAACTGCGGCATCAAGACGAACGGGTCCGTCCCGTTCACCCCCGCCAGCACCGGCGTGCGCTTCACCACCGGTAGCACCTCGCGCGCCATGTCCTTGACGATCTCGTTGGCGTTGCCATAGGCGAGCAGCCCCGCCGCCGAGCCGCGCCCGGCCATGCGATAGCGCCCCGAATTGTAGATGATGATCAGGTCGATGCCGCCGGCCTCCTCGGCCTTGGCCGAAATACCGGTGCCGGCCCCGCCGCCCACGATCGGCTGCCCGCGGGCCACCATATCGTGGAATTTCCTGAGGATTTCGGCGCGCGCGATGGCAGCCATGCTGTCTCCTATGACGTGATTTCCTGAAAGGCGCGCACTGCCGCCTCGGCGAAGCTGGGATCGTTGATATGGCAGTCGAGCCGGATCAACTGCCGGTTGTCCCCCCACTGCACGGTCCGCTCGATCGCATCGAACAGTTCGGCATCGGCTTCCGCATCGCGGAACGCGCCACCCTCGATATCGAGCGCCGAGACCCCGCGCAGCGGAATGAGGAACCGCACCGGCCCGATGGCAGCATTGAGCTTGCCGCCGATCCATTCCCCGATCGCCCGGCACTCGTCGACACTCGTGCGCATCAGCGTCACGTTGGCGTTGTGCGAGTAGAGCAGGCGGTCCGCATAGTGCGCTGGTACCGTCTCGGGCGCCCAGAAGTTGACCATGTCGCACGCCCCGACCGAGCCGACATAAGGCACCGGTCGCCGCGAGATGCAGTCGAGCCGCTCGGGCCCGGCCGGCAGCACGCCGCCGAGCAGATAGTCGCAGACTTCGGTCGTGGTGACGTCGATCAGCCCGCCGACGAGGCCGGAATCGACCAGCATTTCCATGGTCTTGCCGCCCGTACCCGTGGCGTGAAAGACCAGCGGCTCGACGGCCCCGGTCAGCAACTCGACGATCTGCGTCACCGCCGGCGTCGTCACCCCGAACATGGTGAGCCCCACGGCCAGTTTGGTGGAGGGTTCCACCATCGTCGGATTGGCGCTTATGGCCACGACAGCGAGCGCTGCGTTCGACAAGATAACACGTGATATTCGGTTGAGCCCGGCCAGGTCCGTAACCGAGGGCATCATCACGATGTCGCTCACCCCGACATAGGGCCCGACATCGCCCGAGGCGAGGGTGGAGACCATCACTTTCGGCAGTCCGATCGGCAGTTTGCGCATGCCGGCGGTGACAATCGAGGTGCCGCCACCACCGCCGATACCCACCATTCCCCCGATGTCATCACGTGTTATGACAAACCGTGCGAAGGCCTCCGCCATCCCGGCCACGGCGACGCCGCGATCGTTGCCCTCCAGCAGGTCCGGCGCGCCGAACTTAGCAACCTCGGCCGCGCCGACCTCGGGCGGGATCGTCGGCGCGCGCGTCCCCACGTCGACCACCAGCGGATCGGCGCCAAGCGCGCGAATTCTCTCCGCGAGGAAGGCAAGTTCCTCGCCCTTTGTGTCGGCTGTCCCGACCACGTAGATGCGCTTCATCGCACCCCTCCCGACACCGTTTCAGGTCACCCCGTCGATGCTCTCGCCGCCATGTCATGGCAGAGCCCCGCCGCCATTGCAAAGCATTTTGAGATGTGCGTATCATTTCGATATGGACGTCTCACAGCCCGATGAGCAGCAGAGTTCCGAGCCGAAAGGCGCCCGTGCGCGCACCCGCAAACTCATGCTCGAGACCGCCATCGCCCTGATGCAGAACGGCCAGACCCCGTCCGTCAGCGACGTCGCCGAGGCCGCCCAAGTGTCGCGCGCCACCGCCTATCGCTATTTCCCGAGCCAGGCCGCCCTGGTCCACGCCGTGGTCGACGAAGGCCTCGGCCCGATCCTCAACTGGAAGAGCGCCAGCGAGGATCCTGAGACCCGCGTCCTCGACCTGCTCGCGCTCACCATGCCGCGCGTCGCTGAGTTCGAGGCCACCTTCAAGGCGGCCCTGAAGCTGTCGCTCGAGCAGTGGGCGCAGCGCCGCGCCGGCACGCTCGGCGCCGAACCGCCGTTCAAGCGCGGCCATCGGGTCGAGCTGCTGCAAATGGCGATAGCGCCGCTCAAGAATAAATTGCCAGACGCCAAGTTCCAGCGACTCGCCAAGGCGTTGTCCCTGGTCTACGGTCTGGAAGTCCTCATTGTTCTCAAAGACTTGTGGGGGCTTGAGTTTGACGAGACTACGGAAGTCGCGACCTGGGCAGCCACCGCGCTAGTCCGCGCTGCCGTCGCGGAGTCCGCTGCCTGAGCCGGCGAGGGAAACTATTTTCCTAAACCGGGTCACGACTTGCATAAATGCTAGCATGTTAGCTTGACGAGACTGATAAAACGTTGAATTTGTAGTTTTGACGCACGTCGATCAGGAGGAAGATCAAGTGCGACGGGCGCTTGGAGGAGCGCCATAACTGGTGACCGCGCGGGCCTTGGGAGAGGCCAGCGCTGTAGTCCCGGTGATGAGGGAGGGGTCCCGAACGTCGCGAGAGAACGGCCGGTCGCCGAAGCTTGGGAGAGCTTTTGGCCGGTTCGCTGCTGTGAAGGCCCCCGGCACGGAGGAGGGGCTTCGGTCGGTGCCGCATATGCCGGCCGTCGGAAGCGCTAGAGGGAGGACCATAATGCGCACTGTTACCAAGGGCATGCTGGCCGGTTTGGGCCTGATGCTTGCGTCGAGCACATCTGTGCTGGCGCAGGAACTGACCATCCTGTGGGCCGAATGGGATCCGGCCAACTATCTGCAGGAACTCGTCAACGAGTACCCGGATGCAAAGGTCACCGTGGAAACCGTTCCGTGGCCGGACTTCCAGACCAAGGCCTTCACCGAATTCAACGCCCAGGGCTCGGCCTATGACCTCGTGGTCGGCGACAGCCAGTGGCTGGGTGCAGGCTCGACGCAGGGACACTATGTCGACCTGACGGACTTCGTCGCTCAGCACAACCTGACTACGGCAATGGCTCCGGCGACCATGAAGTACTACTCGGAGTATCCGGGTGGTTCCGGCAAATATTGGGCCGTTCCGCTCGAAGGCGACGCGCTCGGCTGGGCCTATCGGAAGGATTGGTTCGAAAATCCGGACGAGATGGCCGCGTTCAAGGCCAAGTACGGCTACGACCTTGCCGTTCCGCAGACCTGGCAGCAGCTGCTCGACATTGCCGAGTTCTTCACGCGCCCGGACAAGAATATGTACGGGGCCGCGATCTACACGATGAATGCGGGCGATGCCATCGTCATGGGCGTCGAGAACTCGGTTTTCGCCTATGGCGGCTCGTTCGGTGACTACGCGAACTACAAGGTCACCGGCGAGCTCAACTCCGACAAGGCGGTGAAGGCGCTTGAGGACTATCGCAAGCTCTTTACCTACAACCCGCCGGGCTGGGGTAACGCGTTCTTCGTCGAAACCAATACGGCGTTTGCTCAGGGCCAGGCGGCGATGGCGATGAATTACTTCGCCTTCTTCCCCTCGTTGATCAACGAGGCCACCAATCCCTATGCCAAGTCGACCGGCTTCTTCGCCAACCCCAAGGGCCCGAACGGCGATGACTTCGCCGCGCTGGGCGGCCAGGGCATCTCGGTTGTGAGCTATAGCCAGAACAAGGACGCGGCGGTGAAGTTCCTCGAGTGGTTCATCAAGCCCGAGACCCAGAAGCGCTGGGCCGAGCTCGGTGGCTACACCTGCGATGCCAAGCTCCTCGAGAGCGCCGAGTTCCGCAACGCCACGCCGTACAACGAGGCGTTCTACCAGACCATGTTCAAGGTCCGCGACTTCTGGGCGCTGCCTGAATATGCCGAGCTCCTCACCGAGGCCGCCGACACCTTCTACCCCTATGTGGTGGACGGAAAGGGCACGGCCAAGGAGACCCTCGACAAGCTGGCGGCCACCTGGGTCGATACGCTCAAGTCGGCCGGCTACGCGGCCCAGTGACGGGTGACGAAACGTCCGGGGAGGCGGCGCTTGCCCGCCTCCCCGGATTCTCAAGCGGGGGACTCTGGCCTTGGATAAGTTGATGACAACGCTCGATCCAAAGACACGCGCAGCGACGCGCGGATGGAGCGACATCACCATTCGGAACCTGTTCATCATCCCGACGGTGGGGTTCCTGATCGTCTTCAATGTCTTCCCGCTGCTCTATTCGCTCGGGTTCTCCTTCACCGACTTCAAGGCATCGAGCAAAGCTGCGGCCAATTTCGTCGGCTTCAAGAACTATGCCGACGTGCTCGCCGATCCGGTGATCTGGCGCACCTTCACGACCACCCTGTGGTACGTCATCGTCTCGGTCACGGGCCAGTTCATCGTCGGCTTCGGCCTGGCGCTGCTGCTCAACCGCCCCATTCCCTTCAAGGGCTTCATCACGACGCTACTGCTCTTGCCGATGATGCTCTCGCCGGTCGTGGTCGGCCTGTTCTGGAAGCTCATCTACGATCCCTCGTGGGGCATCCTCAATTATGTGCTCGGCCTGGGCAAAGTGGCCTGGCTCACCGACCCCAACCTCGCGCTCTACGCGGTCGCGATCACCGACATCTGGATGTGGTCGCCGTTCGTGATGCTGCTCTCGCTCGCCGGTCTCAGTGCCGTGCCCAAGCACCTCTACGAGGCCGCCTCGATCGATCGCGCCGGCCGGTTCTACACCTTCTTCCGCATCACCCTGCCTTTGGTCGCGCCGATCCTGCTCATTGCGGTGATCTTCCGCACCATGGAAGCCTTCAAGACCTTCGACATCGCTTTCGTGATGACCGGCCAGCCGGCGGCGGAGCTGATCTCCTCGCGCCTCTACAAGATGGCCTTCCAGCAGTGGCAGACCGGGCCATCCTCGGCGCTCGCCTACATCATCCTGATCATGGTGCTGTGCATCACCAACATCTACGTGAAGTACCTCAACAAGGCGAAGGAGCGCTGAGATGGCCGTCGTATCAACGCGTGCCGGACGTATCGGCAACCGCCTCGCCATTGCTGCGGTCATCGTCATTACGCTGATCTTCCTGTCGCCGATCTACTGGATCACCTCGACGGCCTTCAAGCCGCTGCTGCTCTCGACCACCGTGCCGCCCACCGTCGTGTTCGAGCCGCAGGTGACGCCGTTCGTGAAACTGTTCGTGAAGCGGGCCCAGCTGACCGCGCCAGTTGACCAGGCCACCTATGACGCCGCCCCCTGGTGGGAGCAGCTCGTGCTCGCCGGCGGCGAGCGATTGTCGCGCAACGGCCAGGGCGACGTGGTCTACTCGGCCTATCCCGACCGCTTCGTCAATTCGCTGATCATCGCCATCACCTCGACCATCCTCGCGGTCTCGATGGGCACCATCACCGCCTACGGCTTCTCGCGCTTCCGCGTAAAGGGCGAGGCGGACCTCCTGTTCTTCATCCTTTCGACGCGCATGCTGCCGCCGATCGTCGTCGCCATCCCGATGTTCCTCATGTACCGCGCCGTCGGGCTCAACGACACGCATCTGGGGCTCATATTGCTCTACACCGCCTTCAACGTCTCGTTCGCGGTTTGGCTGATGAAAGGCTTCATCGACGAAATTCCCAGGGAGTACGAGGAAGCGGCGCTGGTCGACGGCTACACGCGCATGCAGGCCTTCTTCAAGATCGTGCTGCCCGAGGCCGCGACGGGCATCGCCGCCACCGCCGTGTTCTGCTTCATCACCGCCTGGAACGAATACGCTTTCGCTCTGATCCTCACCAACCGGCGGGCCCAGACGGCGCCACCATTCATTCCGAGTCAGATCGGCACGGGCTTGCAGGACTGGACGGTCATCGCCGCCGGCACCGTGCTCTTCCTGCTCCCGGTCGCCATTTTCACCTTCCTGCTTCGCAATCACCTGCTGCGTGGCATGAGCTTCGGGGCGATCCGCAAGTGAACATTCGCGACTTCAACCAGAAGATCCTCAACCCTGGCTCTATGACCTTCATGGTCGTCGGCATCCTGTTTCTCTGCCAGCCCTGGCTGGAGGTGCTGCACCAGTGGAGCGTGCTGGTCATGTTGGTCGGCCTCATCGGCTTCAATTTCTCCGTCCACATTCCGCCGCCCGACAAGAAGCTGATCGACGAGGTCGACACCGTCCACGGAGGCACGCAGCATGGCTGAGATCGAACTCCGTCACATCGACAAGCACTTCGGCCCGGTCCACGTCATCAAGGACGTGAACCTCACTGTGAAGGACAAGGAGTTCGTGGTTTTCCTCGGCCCCTCCGGCTGCGGCAAGACCACGACGCTGCGCGCTATCGCCGGCCTCGAGGAGATCGACTCGGGCGACATCCTGCTCGACGGCAAGCCCATCCAGGGCCTCCGCGCCGCCGAGCGCGACATCGCCTTCGTGTTCCAGAACTACGCGCTCTATCCGCATTTCACCGTCTACGAGAACCTCGCTTTCCCGCTGCGCGCCGTCGGCACCACCAAGGATGTGGTGGATTCGACCGTGCGCTCGGTCGGCAAGTCGCTCGGCATCCTGAATCTACTCAATGCCCGCCCGTCGGCGCTGTCCGGCGGCGACATGCAGCGCGTCGCCATCGGTCGTGCTTTGGTGCGCCGCCCCAAGGCGCTGCTGCTCGACGAGCCGATCGGTTCGCTCGATGCCAAGCTCCGCGAAACCATGCGCATCGAATTGAAGCGCCTGCATTTCGAGAACGGCTCCACCTCGATCTACGTCACCCACGACCAGGTCGAGGCCATGTCGCTGGCCGATCGCATCGTCGTCATGAACGATGGCGTGCTGCAGCAGGTCGGCACCCCCACCGACGTCTATCTCTACCCGGCCAACCTGTTCGTCGCCCAGTTCATCGGCTCGCCGGTGATGAACATCGCCGCCACCAAGGTCAGCGAGGCCGACGGCAACGCCCGCATCGCCCTCGATGATGCCAGCTTCGACCTGCCGCGCGAACTGCTCGGCATGCTCGAGCAGAAGAGGGCCGCCGGCGACCTCTCCCTCGGCGTGCGCCCCGAAGGCGTCATTGTCAGCCATGACCAGAAGCCGGGCTACCGTCCGGCCGAGGCCCACATCATCCAGCCCTTCGGCGGCTTCGATATCATCGACCTGAAGTTCGGCGAAAAGACCCTCAGGGCCCGCACGACCTCCGGTTATGTCGACAAGCCCGGCACCACCGTCTTCGCCCGCATCGATCCGGCGCAGGCGCACTTCTTCGACACCAAATCGGGCGCCTCGCTCGACATCCGGCTAGGCAACTGACATGGCCCGCATCCGCCTCGAGAACATCACCAAGAAATTCGGCACCCACACCGCCGTCGGTAATCTCGATCTCGACGTCGGCGACGGTGAGTTCTTCGTGCTGCTCGGCCCCACCGGCGCCGGCAAGACCACCACGCTGCGGATGATCGCCGGGCTCGAAAAGCCCACCGAAGGCGCCATCCACATCAACCAGGCCAACGTCAATGACTGGGGCCCGGCCGAGCGCGACGTCGCGCTGGTGCTGCAGCAATACTCGCTCTACCCGCGCCTCACGGTGCGCGACAACCTCGCCTTCCCGCTGCGCTCGCGCGTCCGCAAGATGAGCGAAGCCGATATCACAAAGCGCATCGATTACGCCTCGAAAACCCTCCGTATCACCCACCTGCTCGAGCGCAAGACCGACCGGTTGTCCGGTGGCGAAATGCAGCGTGTCTCCATCGGCCGCGCCATCGTGCGTGAGCCGCAGGTCTTCTTGATGGACGAGCCGCTCTCGGCGCTCGACGCCAAGCTCCGCGAGTCGCTGCGCTCCGAGCTCAAAGACCTGCAGATGCGGCTCGGCGCCACCTTCATCTTCGTCACCCACGATCAGGTCGAGGCCATGACCATGGGCGACCGCATCGCCGTGCTCAACAAGGGTCGCATCGTCCAGGTCGGCACCCCGCGCGAGGTCTACACCAACCCGCGCGACACCTTCGTCGCGAGCTTCGTCGGATCGCCCGCCATCAACCTGTTGCCCGGCAGCCTCGCCGGCAACCTCGCCAGCGTCGCCCAGAGCTTCGAGATGTCGATCAACGCCGCTGCGCCGGTCCAGGGGCCGGTCACCTTCGGCATCCGCCCCGAGGACGTCGAAGTCGCCTCCGGCGCCCCGAACGAGGCCCGCATCCACGACGTGGAAAACCACGGCATCGAAAAGATCGTCACCCTGCGCGTCGGCGACAACCTGATGCGCGCCGCCGTCCCGGCCCGCGTCGACGTCAAGGTCGAAGAAGCCGTCCGCTTCAGCTGGAACCCGGACAAGGTGATGTTGTTCGACGCCAAGACGGGTCTCAACCTGCGGCATCGGGCGGCCTAGCTTTGTCTTGAGATTTTAGACCCCAGGGGAGGGGACCATGGCATCCAACAACTACCCGAAACTCCACAACGCCACCTGGCCCGGCGTGGTCGGCAAGGGCGCCCCGGGTTCCGAGCCCATCATCCCCCTCGATACGCTGCTGAAGCTCACCGCCAACGCCGAAGTCGACGGGCAGAAGTTCGATGGCGTCGACCTCTGGCTCGCCGACCCGCACATCTCCATCGATAGCTCGAAAGACGATGTGAAGCGCATGAGCGATCACATCGCCAGCTTCGGCCTCAAAGTGGGCAGCTTCGTCGCGCCAATTTGGGGCGGCGCCGGCGGCGGCTCGGCCATGGGCGACGCCGACGACGTGAAGCGCTTCCTCACCCAGGTCGAAAAGGCCTGCCGCATTGGCAAGCAGATGCGCGAACTCGGCATCCGCCCCACCGGCGGCGTGCGCGTCGATAGTTCCACCGGCGTCGAAGCCTGGGACGCCGACCCGGTCGGCAACACCAAGAAGATCGCCGAGACCTTCCGCGAAGCCGGCCGCATCGCCCAATCCTACGGCGAGTACATCGTCGCCGAGGGCGAGATCTGCTGGGGCGGCATGCATTCCTGGCGCGAGAACGTGAAGCTGCTCGAAATGGTGGGCATGCCGGGCGTCGTCGGCTACCAGGCCGACATGGCCCACTCCATGCTGTTCGTCCTCGGCGCCAATGCCGAAAAGGACCGCATCCTGCCCAAGGATTTCGAGTGGAGCGACAAGGCCGCGCTCGATGCTGCCTATCACAAGGTCGCCGACGCCCTGCGCCCCTGGACGCTGGATTTCCACGTCGCCCAGAACGACGGCACCACCTTCGGCTCCGGCGATCACGAAAAGACCGGCCGCCACTGCCAGATCGACGACCCCAACGGCCGCCTCGATGTGACCAAGCACGCCGGCTACTGGCTGCGCGACGATAAGGGCGAACTGACCAAGAAGATGCGCCACATCTGCTGGGACGGCTGCATGTTCCCCAACGCCGTGATGGAGCAGCAGGAGACCTGGAACAAGGTCCTCGGCGCCATGCTCAAAGTCCGCGACGCCCACGGCTGGCGAGAGTAGGCGCGCAGCCGTGCACCACCCGCACCACACCCACGATGTCATCCCGGCGAAGGCCGGGACCCATCCTGAGATGGCGCGGGTAGCACTTTCATCTCCCCCGACACCGGGTCATTCCCGCGAAAGCGGGAACCTCCGTTTGCGATATCTCGGCGCACACCAAAACAGGGTTTCCCGTTTTCGCGGGAATGACTGCGGTGGCTGTGGCCAACTTGCGTCAGGAACACTCCAATGACCAAACAACTCAACATCGGCATGGTCGGCTACGGCTTCATGGCACGCTGCCACTCGCACGCCTGGGCCTCCGTTTCCCACTTCTTCGATACCGGCTACCACCCGGTGCTGAAGGCGGTCGCCGCGCGGAACGACAGCAAGGTGCGCCGCTTCGCCGAGCAGTGGGGCTATGAGAGCATCGAGCATGACTGGCGCGCCCTGGTCGAACGCAAGGACATCGACGCCATCGATATCTGCGTGCCCAACGACCTCCACGCCGAGATCGCCATCGCCGCCGCCAAGGCCGGCAAGATGGTGCTCACCGAAAAGCCGCTCGCCCGCACCGCCGCCGAGGGTCAGCCGATGGTCGATGCGGTGGAAAAGGCCGGCGTCCCCAACCTCGTCTGGTACAACTACCGCCGGGTCCCCGCCGTCTCGCTGATCAAGCAGCTCGTCGCTGAGCAGAAGCTCGGCCGCATCTTCCACTACCGCGCCAAGTTCCTGCAGGATTGGACCATCTCGCCAGACGTGCCGCAGGGCGGCCCCGGCACCTGGCGCCTCGACGTCAATGCCGCCGGCTCCGGCGTCACCGGCGATCTCCTGGCCCACTGCCTCGACAGCGCCACCTGGATCAACGGCGGCATCTCCTCGCTCACCGCCATGACCGAGACCTTCGTCAAGGAGCGCACCCACGCCGACACCGGCAAGAAGCAAACCGTCGGTATCGACGATGCGGCCGCCGTGCTCACCCGCTTCGCCAACGGCGCGCTGGGCACGTTCGAATCCACCCGCTACGCCCGCGGCCACAAGGCCGCCTACACGCTCGAGATCAACGGCGAGAAGGGCTCGCTCGCCTGGGACCTGCACGACATGAACCGCGTGCAGTGGTTCGATCACTCCACCGAGGGGCGCCTGCGCGGCTGGACCAACATCCTCGTCACTGACGGCGATCACCCCTATCTCGGCAAGTGGTGGGTCCCCGGTCTGATCATCGGCTTCGAGCATAGCTTCACCCACACCGCCGCCGATTTCCTCGAAGGCCTCAAGACAGGCAAACCCGCCGCCCCCACCTTCCGCGATGCGCTGGAAACCAACAAACTCTGCGACGCCATCATCAGCTCTGGTAAGTCCGGCAGCTGGGTGAACTTGTAAGCACTGACCTTGCCGCACCCTGGATGTCATCCCGGCGAAGGCCGGGACCCATCCTGAGATGCCTCAGCGCTCAGCGGTGGTGGAAATACCTCAGGCTGGGCCCCGGCCTGCGCCGGGGTGACCCGGTGGATATAGAGAGATCACCATGAAACTCGGCTTCGACCTCCTCCTCTGGACCACCCACGTCACCGACGAGCACTGGCCCATCATCGAGCGCCTGAAGGCCACCGGCTATGACGGCGTCGAAGTCCCGATGTTCGAAGGCACGCCCGACCACTACGAAAAGCTCGGCCGCCGCCTCCGCGATGTCGGCCTCGGCGCCACCGGCGTCGGCGTCATGGCCGGCGGCAACGCCATCTCCCCCGATTATGTGCAGCGCGCCGGCGCCCTCACGCACCTCAACTGGCTGACCGATTGCACGGCGGCTCTCGGCGCCACGCTCGTCTGCGGCCCGTTCCACCAGCCGCTGGGCGAGTTCTCCGGCCGTGGCCCCACCGCCGATGAGATTGCCTGGTGTGCCGACGTCCACAAACAGGCGGCACAGTACGCCGCGCGGCAGGGCGTGGCGCTGTCTGTCGAGCCGCTCAACCGGTTCGAGTGCTACTTCCTCAACACCATGGAGCAGGCCGCAAGCCTTGTCCGCCGGGTGGACGAGCCGAATTACGGCTACCTGTTCGACACGTTCCACACCAACATCGAGGAAAACTCGGTTCCGCCCCTGATCGCCTCGACCATTGGGCAGATCAACCACGTCCACATCACCGAGAACAACCGCGGCGTCCCCGGCGCCGGCCACATCGATTTCCAGTCGGTGTTCAACGCCCTGAAGCAAGCCGGCTACGACGGCTGGATGACCATCGAAGCCTTCGGCTCCGCCCTCCCGGACCTCGCCGCCGCCACCAAGATCTGGCGCCCGCTGTTTGGCAGCGAAGCCGAGGTGTACGAAAAGGGGTTTCGGCTGATGCGCGAGGGGTGGGACCGGGCGCGCTGACGCGCGACCTCTCATCCGCCCTTCGGGCACCTTCTCCCACAAGGGGAGAAGGCGATCACCTCGGATATCTCAGTCGGTTGCCTTCTCCCCTTGTGGGAGAAGGTGGCGCGTAGCGCCGGATGAGGGGTCGGCAATGCGCAGCATTGCCGCTCTGCGACTGGCCATCGCCGCAAGACTCCCCTAACACTTCCGCCCGCGTATCGAGGAGGAACTGCGTATGACCAAGCTCAACCTGCTGTCCGGATCCTACACCGGCCCGAACGGCGAAGGCTTGAAGCTCTTGAGCTTCGATACCGCCACCGGCACCATTGAGCTCGTCCGCAGCTTCCCCGGCACCCCCGACGTCTCCTGGATCGCCTTCGCGCCATCGACGCGCACCGTCTACGTCACCGACGAGATGGCGGCTATGGTCGGCGCTTTCACGCTCTCGCCCGACCTCGCGAGGGTCACTCCGCTCGGCTACACGCCGACGGGTGCGAACTACCCCTGCTACCTCAGTCTCAGCCCCGACGCGACACGCCTCGCCGTCGCCAATTACGGCGACGACTCGGTGCCCACCTATGCCATCGGCCCCACCGGTACCCTCGCCGCCGGACCGGTCCTCCGCGGCACGCAGGCCCACGACACCGGCCATGCCCACTGGACGCAATGGTCCCCCGAAGGCGATCGCCTCTACAATGTCGATCTCGGCCACGACGAAGTCCGCAGCTTCGCCTACGCCGCTGCGACCGGCACCTTCGGCGGGCCCGAGATGGCTTTCACCACACCCAAGGGTGCCGGCCCGCGCCACCTGGCGTTCCACCCCAACGGCAAGTTCGCCTACCTGTTCACCGAATACGCCCAGACCCTGACCGCGCTCGCCCGCGAACCCGGCGGCAAGCTCACAGAGCTCAACACGCTCTCGGCGCTCCCCGCCGACTTCAAGGGCGAGTCGACCGGCGCGCACATCCAGATCAATCCGGCCGGCACCATCGCCTACGTCTCGAACCGCGGCCACAACTCGATCACTGCCTTCGCCATCGCCACCGACGGCCGCATCAGCCTCAAACAGAACATCCCCTGCGGGGGCAACTGGCCGCGCTTCTTCCTTCTTCTGGAAAACCACCTGATCGTCGCCAACCAGGAGAGCGAAGACCTGGTGGTGTTTGATGTGGGAGCCGATGGAACGCTGACCGCGACGGGTACGGTGTTCAAGCTGCAGAAGCCGGTGGCTCTGCTGCAGATCTAGCCAAAGCACCAGCCTCTCCTGATCCTCCCCCGCGAGGCGGGGGACCAGCGAAGCTGGTGGAGGGGGCGGCCCAGCCCTCGGGCGCCACCCCTCACCGAACCCTGTGCTGCATCTCCGGCAGGAACACCGTCAGCAATCCCGCCAGCGGCAGGAACGAGCATAGCCAGAACACGTACTGGATCCCCGCCACGTCGGCGAGCGCCCCGAGCGCCGCAGCCGCAATCCCGCCCGCCCCGAACGCAAAGCCGAAGAAGATCCCGGCGATCATCCCCACCCGGCCCGGCAGCAGTTCCTGCGCGAACACCACGATGGCCGAGAATGCCGACGAGAAGATCAGCCCGATCAGCACCGTCAGGATTACCGTCCACGTCAGGTCCGCGTAGGGCAGGGCGAGCGTGAACGGCAGCACGCCGAGGATCGAGAACCAGATGACGAATTTCGCGCCGAAGCGGTCGCCAATCGGCCCGCCCAGGAACACCCCGACCGCCGAGGCGCCGAGATAGACGAACAGCAACAGTTGCGCGTCCTGCACCCCGACCTGGAACTTGTCGATCAGGAAGAACGTGTAGTAGCTCGAAAGCCCCGCCATATAGGCGTTCTTGGTCAGCGTCAGCACCGTCAGCACGATGAGCGCGATCGCCGTCGTCCGCCTGTCAAACAGCAGCGTCGTGCTCGCGGGCGCCTTGCCGGCATTGGCCTTGCGGTGCGCCGCGTACCAGTTGCCGACGCGCCACAAGATGAAGATGCCCAGCAGCGAGCCCACCGCGAACCAGCTGACGCTCGATTGCCCGCGCGGCAACACGATGAACGCCGCCAGCAGCGGCCCGATCGCCGAGCCGAGATTGCCGCCCACCTGGAACAGCGATTGCGCCAAGCCGTGCCGTCCACCCGACGCCAGCCGCGCCACGCGCGAACTCTCCGGATGGAAGATCGCCGAGCCGAGCCCGACGAACGCCGAGCCGAGCAGCAGCAGCCAGTAGCTCTGCGCGAACCCGAGGATGATGAGGCCGACAAGGCTCGACGCCATGCCGACCGGCAGCGAATAGGGCAGGGGCCGCTTGTCGGTGTACATGCCGATCGCCGGCTGCAGCAGCGACGCGGTGCACTGGAAGGTGAAGGTCAATAGCCCGATCTGCACGAAATCGAGGCCGTAATTCTCCTTGAGGATCGGATAGATCGCGGTCAGCAGCGACTGCATCACGTCGTTGATCAAGTGGCAGACCGACACCGCGACGATGATCGAGAGCGTGGTCTTGCTGGCGATCGAAGTCGCCGGTGCCGAAGCTGTGGCCGTCAATTTGGGAATCCGAAAATCGAAGGTGGGCCGGCTCAGGTCGAGCCGAAAGCAATACTTGCCTCTAACATGTCAGTGCCGGCGAGTCGTTAGCACTCAAGCGATTTTCCGTTCGGTTGGGCGTCGCTTTCTGTTGTTGGGCACCGTCTCGCCACCCCACCGGCCGTCATCCCGGCGAAAGCCGGGACCCACTGCTCGGACGATTGGGTCGGCACGAACCTATCCGGTCCATCACAGCAAGGTCGGCGCGATTGTATTGGTGGAGCGCTCAGCGCACTGGGTCCCGGCTTTCGCCGGGATGACGGCCGGAGGTTGTGGCGAGGTCAAGCTACTAGCTCCGCCACCCCCGAAACCACTCCACAAACGCCCGCACCCCATCTTCCACATTCGTCCCCGGCACTTCTCCGATCAGCGCCCGCAGCAACCTCACATCCGCCGCCGTCTCGGTCACATCCCCCGGCTGCATCGGCAGCAGTTCCTTGTTTGCCTCGCGCCCCATCGCCGCTTCGATCGCCGTAACGAACCGCATCAGCTCCACCGGCCGCCCGCCCGCGATGTTCACCACCCGCCACGGTGCCACCGGTGACAGCGAGTCCCCCGCCACCGGTGCGCCCACTACCGGCACCGTGCCGATCAACCGCCCCACCGCCGCCACCACGTCCTCGACATAAGTAAAGTCCCGCCGCATCCGCCCCTCGCCGTAGATGCTGATCGGCTCACCCTTGGCGATCGCCTCGGCAAACTTGAACAGCGCCATGTCCGGCCGCCCCCACGGCCCATAGACCGTGAAGAACCGCAAACACGTCGTCGGCACGCCGAACAGGTGGGCATACGAATGGCTCATCGCCTCCGTCGCCTTCTTGGTCGCCGCATAAAGCGACACGGGCCGGTCGGTCATATCCGTCTCGCGCGAGGGTTTCCCCGCCATGCCGTAGACCGAACTCGAAGACGCGATCAGCAGGTGCTTGGGCGGCGTCCGCCGTGCCGCCTCGAGAATGGCGAGCGTCCCCGTTACGTTGCTGTCGGTATAGCCTCGCGGCGCCTCGAGGCTGTAGCGCACCCCCGCCTGTGCCGCGAGATGCACCACCACCTCCGGCGCATTGGCGAACGCCGCCGCCACCGCCGCTTCGTCCTCCAGCCGCCCGATCACTGTCCGAAACCGCGCCTCGGCCTCCAGGATCGCATGCCGCTGCTGCTTCAGCCGCACGTCGTAATACGGCGTCAGCGCATCGAGCCCGATCACCTCGTGCCCCTCGGCCAATAGCCGCCGGGCGAGGTGAAAGCCGATGAACCCCGCACTGCCGGTGATCAGAATGCGCACGTCGCCCCCCAGAAACCGCCGGTGACACAAGGCGTTATTGTCGCGGCGCTGTCGAAACTACGCGCTCCGGATCGACAATGCCAAGAGTGTGACCAAGACGTCAGAAGCCCACCCTTGAAGATTCCGCTTGCGCCACCGAAATGGTGTGCTACATAACTAGCACACTACCAAGGCATCACGCATGAGCCAATTCAACGACAGCCAGCCGATCTTCGTTCAGATCGGCGAAAGGATTGCCGACATGATCCTGAGCAAAACCGCCAAGGAGGGCGAGGCGCTTCCTTCCGTGCGCCAGATCTCCGCCGATCTCTCGGTCAACCCGTTGACCGTCACCCGCGCTTACCAGTCGCTCGTCGATATCGGCGTCGTCGAGTCACGCCGCGGCATGGGCATGTTCGTGGCCGAAGGCGGCCATCAGCGGCTGCTCGCCCACGAGCGCCAGAAATTTCTGACCGAGGAATGGCCGCGCGTCATGGCGCGCATGGCGGCCCTCGATCTCGATCCCAATCAACTGTTGAAGCAAGGCGGTAAAGATGAATGATCTGGCTCAAACCACAGCTGCTCCGATCGTCTCGGCGCGCGGCCTCAAGAAGCATTTCGGCCGCACCGAAATCCTCCACGGGCTCGATTTCGATATCCCAGCCGGCCGCATCTATGGGCTCGTCGGTCACAATGGCGCCGGCAAAACCACCACGCTGAACGCGCTGCTCGGCCTCACCTCCTACGAGGGCACCGTGCGTGTCCTCGGCGAGGATCCGTACCAGAAGCGCGCCTCGCTGATGAAGAACGTCGCCTTCATCTCCGATGTCGCGAGCCTGCCGCGGTTCCTGAGGGTGCGCGAACTGTTCGCGCTCCTCACCAATATCCATCCCAACTTCGATCAGGCGAAGGCCCGCGGCTTCCTCGAGGGCACCGACGTCAAGATGGAAGCGCGGATCAAGAACCTTTCGAAGGGCATGATCGCCCAGCTCCACCTCGCCGTGGTGATGGCGATCGATGCCAAGCTGCTGGTCCTCGACGAGCCGACCCTCGGCCTCGACATCACCTATCGCAAGCGCTTCTACCGGCGCCTGCTCGAGGACTACATGACCGAAGAGCGCACGCTCCTCATCACCACCCACCAGGTCGATGAGATCGAGTTCATGCTCTCCGACATCATGTTCATCCGCGATGGCGACCTGATCCTCCACATGCAGATGGAAACGGTCAGCACCAAGTTCAGTCAGGTGCTCGTCCGTCCTGAACAGGTTCCCGCCGCCACGGCGCTCGGCCCGATCTACAGCGAAACCCGATTCGGCCAGACCGCGATGGTCTTCGATGGCGTCGATCGCGACCGGCTCGCCAAGTTCGGCGATGTTTCCACCCCAACTCTCAGCGACCTGTTCGTCGCCCTCATGCAGCGCGGTCCCGCCAAATGAAGTCTCTCGTTGCCCTCATCAAGCGCGAGTATCTCGAGCACCGCGGCGCGTTCTTCTACGCCCCGGCCTTGATCCTCGGCATCATGACGCTGATGCTCGTGCTCGGCATCGCCTCCAACCGCTTCCAGCTGCACCAGGAGATCGGCGTTCCCTCCGCGCTGAAGTTCTTCGAGTTCGGCTTCCTCGCAGTCGGCCTGCTCTGGTGCATGTATCTGCTCGCGGCGCTGTTCTTCTACTACGCCGATGCCTTCAGCGCCGATCGCCGGAACAACGCCATGCTGTTCTGGAAGTCGATGCCGGTCACCGATTTCAAGATGCTGGCCTCGAAGTCGCTCGCCGGCATGACCATCCTGCCGGCGATGATCTTCGGTGCGTACCTGCTCACCGGCGTCCTGATCTACGTCGTCACCATGGTCACTGCGCTGATGCTGCCGAGGCTCGGCGTGCCCAGCGTCTTCGAATTCCTCTGGAGTGCCATACAAATCGGCGGCTTCGCGTTCGTCTGCCTTGTCACCGCGCTGCTCTGGTATGCCCCGTTCTTCGCCTGGGTCGGCGCGCTCTCGACGGTATTCCGCCGCTGGTCGATCCCGCTCGCCTTCCTGATCCCGGGGCTCATCGGCCTCGCCGAGAACCTGGTCATCGGCGACAACGGTCCGCGCGCCGGCTACTTCCTGACCTATCTGGGCGAGCGGCTGAAGTTCGGCACCGACAACATGCAGTTTGAGGCGACCGTCTTCAACGACGCCGCGTTCAACGCCTCGGTGATGATCCCGCGCTTCCTCGCCGGTGTGGATTGGTCCCAACTGGTCGGCGGCCTCATCGTCGCAGCCCTCCTCGTCTACGCCGCCAGCGAATACCGCCGTCGCACCGTCGCAACCTGAAGCCCATATCGTGCCACAACGTCTCCCTCCCCCGTGCGGGGAGGGATCAAGGGTGGGGGTGTCCTACGCTCCAAAGGTCGGCAATCCCCACCCCACGCCCATTGATTATTGCATTTCAGTATCGACTGTTCGCCCCCGCGACCACATTGGCTTGCCGGGCCGCATCATCCATATCAGGGTCAATCCAATGGTTCTTTTGCGAGACCCCATCATGATCACAGTCGAATCCCAGGTCAGCGTCCGCTCCACACCCACGCTGCCGCTTGCCACTCACCTCGGTCCGGTCCGCATCGCCGTCACCGATCGCGACAAGGCGCTCGCCGTCTGGCGCGATGTCGTCGGCCTCGAGCTCATCTCGGAGGACGCCGAAGCCCTGCACCTGGGCGCTGCCGGCCGCGAGCTGATCACCCTCGAGCTCGGCGCCAACAACCCATTCCCCGATCGCACGCTCGGCCTCTACCACGTCGCCATTCACGTCCCGAACCGCAAGACGCTGGCCGAGATGGTGGTGCGCGCGCTCACCCGCCGCGTCCGTATCTCGCCCACCGATCACCTGGTCTCCGAGGCGATCTACCTGTGGGACTACGACAATAACGGCATCGAGATCACCTTCGAGACCCCCTGGCGCGGCCGCATCGGCACTGCCGAGGAGGGCGTCTACGTACGCACCATCGACGGCTCGCCCCATTCCGGCCGCGAGGCCATCGATGTCGACGACCTGCTCGCCGAACTCGATGACGTCAACAGCGTCCCGGCGCTGATGCCCGCCGGCACCCGCATCGGCCATATCCACCTGCACGTGAACGATCTCGAGCAGGCCATGCACTTCTACCGCGACGGCCTCGGCTTCGGCGGCCTGTTCATCATGCGCCGCTTCGGCATGGGCGACCTCGGCCTCGACTACCCGCCCCACACCATCGCCTTCAACGTCTGGGCCGGCCCCAACGCGGCGCAGGCCCCGAAGGGCACGGCAGGCTTGCGGTGGTTCCATGTGGTGGTGCCGGACCAGGCGGCGTTGGATGCGGTCCGCACGAGGCTGGCTGCCATCAACGCCGCATCGACCGACACGAATGAGGGTCTCGAGACCAAGGACCCGGCAGGAAATCTGTTGAAGGTCGTCATCGGCTAACCGATCCACCGGCCCCCATCTCCCCCTTGGCGGGGGAGAAAGCGAAAACTTGGGCTTAGCCCTTCGCTAAGCCTTAGATTTCGCAAGAGAGGGGGTGTGGAGCCAACGTGCCTTCCAGGATCCCCTCTCTTGCAATTTCTAGGACTTAGCCAAGAAGCTAAGCCCAAAAGATCGCTTTCTCTCCCGCTGGGGGAGAGATGAAGAGGGGTTGCTAAAGCACCCCCAAAAACCCCTCGACCTCATCCTCGGTCGTCGCCCAGCTGGTCACCAACCGCACCAGCACCTCGTCCGCCCCCGGCCGCTCCGCCAGTGCCTCCGCCGGCCACTCATGCGCCGCGCCACCCGCCGCCCGCAGCCGCCCCAGCGCCGCCTTCGAGATCACCGCGAACACCTCGTTGATCCGGCTCTCCCATCCCAGCCGCGCCACATGGCTCGCCCGCAACCCAACCCGCAGCCGCTCCGCCATCCCGTTGGCATGGGTCGCCCAGCGCAGCCAGTTGCCATCCTGGAGATACCCCTCGAACTGCGCCGCCACGAACCGCGCCTTCGAGAACGTGTGCCCCGCCCGCTGCCGTCGCGCCTCGAAATCCCCCAGCAGCCCTGGCGTGAACACCACGATCGCCTCCGCCGCCCAGCAGCCGTTCTTCGTCGCCCCGAACGACAGGAAATCCACCCCCGCCTTCCAGGTCAGCTCCGCCGGCGTCACCCCGAGCGCCGCCACCGCGTTGCCGAACCGAGCTCCATCCATATGCACCTTCAGCCCGCGCGCCCGAGCGATTCCCGCCAGCGCCGCCACCTGATCCACTGCGTAAACCGTGCCCCATTCCGTCGCGTTGGTGAGGCTCACCGCCACCGGCACGCTCCTCCCGCCCTCCGGGTGCTTGCCCAACGCTGCCTCGAACGCCCCAGCGTCGATCATCCCCAGCGGACTCTGCACCGGGATCAGCTTCATCCCGCCCGACTGGAACTCCGTCGCGCCGCTCTCGTCAGCGTAGACATGCGCATCCTCGGCGCAGAACACCACGCCGCCCGGCCGGCTCAGCGCCGCCAGGCCCAGCGAGTTCGATGCCGTCCCCGTCGCCGTGAACCACACCTCGACCTCGCGCTCGAACAGCTCCGAAAACCGCCGCGTCACGCTGAGGCTCAGCGGGTCCCCGCCATAGGCCGGCGAGAACCCCTGATTGTGCCGCGCCAACGCCGCCATCACCTCGGGCGTCGCCCCCGCCCAGTTATCGCTCGCAAAATTCACGCTGAAACACCCCGATAAATTGCGCCACGCTGCTAGCACACCGCCCTCTCAGTCGGCCATCGCCCCCTTGCGGGGGAGAAAGCGATTTCTTCGGCATTGCCCTTCGCCAAGCCTTGGAAACCGAAAGGGGGGGGACTTTTTGCGTACTGGAGTCTCAGCCCCGCGCCGCTATGATTGCCCCCAATAGGAGACCCCATGCGAGCTATATCCTGCACCGCGCCCGAACAGCTGGCGCTGATTGACATCGACCGCCCCGAACTGAAGCCCGGCTGGGTCCGCGTCGCCATCCGCCACATCGGCATCTGCGGCACCGATTACCATATCTTCGAAGGCAACTTCCCCTTCTTCGAATACCCGCGCGTCATCGGCCACGAGCTCTCGGGCACCGTCGTCGATCCCAACGGCGAAGCCTTCGCCGCCGGCGATCCCGTCGTCATCAACCCCTATCTCAACTGCGGCCACTGTCCCGCCTGCCTCGAAGGCCGCGCCAATTGCTGCGAGACCCTCAAGGTCATCGGCGTCCACGCCCCCGGTGGCATGGCCGAAGAAATCGTCATGCCGGCCAGCAACCTCTATCCCGCTGACGGCCTTAGCCTGCGCGATGCCGCCATGGTCGAGTTCCTCGCCATCGGCGCCCACGCCATCCGTCGCACCACCGAACTGAAGCCGGGCTCGCGCGCCCTGGTCGTCGGGTCCGGCCCCATCGGCCTCGGCGTCGCCTTCTTTGCACAAATCGCCGGCGCCGATGTCACCGTGGTCGATGCCGCGCCCGACAAGATTGAGGCCACCCGCGCGCTGGGCTTCCGCACCTTCTCTCCCGCCGAGCTCGAAGGCGCCGAATTCACCGCCATCAAGGCCAGCGGCTTCGACGCGGTGTTCGATTCCACCGGCTCGATCCGCGCCATGAATGCCTCGCTGCTCCATACCCGCAACGGCGGCGCCTACACCCTGGTCGGTGTCATCAAGGGTGACCTGGTCTTCCCCGACAGCGAAGTGCACCGGCGCGAGCTCACCATCCGCGGCTCCCGCAACGCCATCCGCGCCGATTTCGAGCACGTCATGGCCTCGATCCGCGCCGGCCAGGTCCCCACCGACAAGCTGGCGACGCACGCCACCACCATGGACCGCGTCCCCGAAGACATGCCCATCTGGGCCCACGACCGCACCGGCGTCATCAAGGCGATCGTCACGGTATAGGGCGGGAGTCATGGGCGTCGACGAGAACCTGAGAAAGGCCTACGCAGAGAGCCAACAGTTACATCGCGCGACCTTTCCATCGCTCGATGGTGCAGCATCGCTGATCAAGCTCTACGGCGATGTTCCGTCGTTCCACGATGCCGAGGTGACCGACCTTAACCTGCGGGCATCTGGTGGGAGCACCATTCGCGTTAGCAACCTGTTTCCGTCGATCTTCGATGCGGGCCACGTTTTCGTTACGTTCGAGATCGCGCGGCTGATCGACATTGTTCTCGACGGCTTCAACCACAAGCAGAACGTTCTGGGCGGCCTTCACGTTCGTCCCGCCCGCTTCGACCCGAAACGCTATCCGCTCCACGGCACCGACCTGGAGCCTGGCGACCTCGAGATCGAACTGGATTCGATTCTGGGAATTGGCGGCACGCTTATCTGCCGCGCGGTCAAGGTCAGCTGGACCATGGACCGGCGCGCACGCGAGGCGATGAAGCGACCCGACTTGTTGGGCCAGTAACCGGTCTCAGCTCCGGTTGATCATCCTCGGCGTCACGTCCAGCTCGATCTCTTCCATCCCGAGCAGCCGCGCTACCACTTCCGGCGAGTCCTTCACCACATGCACGCCCGACACCGTGTCCACCTTGGTGTCGCGCAGCCCCTTCACCACCGCCACCACGTGTTCGGGGTTGATGTAGATGGTGCCTTCCGGCGTATCGAGCTTCACGAGGCGCATAAGAGTCTCCTGCGTCGGACCTGCATAACCGATGCGGATGCGGCCGGGTGACATTGTGCCCGATGCATGGGAAATGAAGCGTGAACCCGGAGACTCGCACGCCATGATATCCCCCGATGAAATCCTCAACTTCTGGTTTGTCGAGCACGGCGAGCCCGACTGGTTCGGCGGCAAGCCCGAGTTCGACGCGGTCCTCGCCAGTCGCTTCAGCGACACCTATGCCGCCGTCGCCCGCGGCGAAGCCGCCTGGTGGCGCCAGACCCCATCCGGCCGCCTCGCCGAGATTGTCGTCCTCGATCAGTTCTGCCGCCAGCTGCACCGCAAGCAGCCCGAAGCCTTCGCCTCCGACCCCATGGCGTTGCGCCTCGCGCAGGAAGCCGTGGCCACCGGCGACGACATGCGCGTCGAGCCGCGCCGCCGCACCTTCATCTACATGCCCTACATGCATTCCGAAGATCTCGCCGTGCACGACGAGGCCATCCGCCTGTTCGAGCGCCTCGGCGACGAAGGCACCCTCAAATACGAGATCCTCCACCGCGATTGCATCGCCCGCTTCGGCCGCTATCCCCGCCGCAACGCCGCCCTCGGCCGCATCTCCACCCCCGAGGAGATCGAGTACATCAACTCCGGCGACGGCATGTTCTGATCCTCGACGCAGTCTGCAAAGTCATAATACGACTTATGAATATCCACTGAACCGGCGGGTCCATATCGGTTCAGCCGGAGGCCGCTAGTCCTCTCTCACCCGCAGGCAACAGGTGCCTGCTTCATGGAGTGGACCAATGTTTGCACGTCTCAACAGCTTCGCCCGCCCGGCCTTCGCCGCCCTCGCCCTCTCGCTGGTCGCCGTCTCGGCGCCCTCGGCTATGGCCGGCGGGCTGCAGGAAAAACCCATCCTCCAGGAGCACGACGACTACGACGATTACGACTGCCAGAGCGTCAAGCAGGCGGTCCGTTACCTGAAGAAGCGCAACTACAAGATGATCGAGAAGCTCGAAAAGGAAGCGGAGGAGGGCATCTACCTGTTCTCCGCCAAGAAGAAGAACTCTGAGCACGTCTTCGTACCCTACTACATCACCTACGACGCCTGTGATCGCGAGATTGTCAGCCGCACGCCGATCAAGGAAGAAAAGATGTAAGGGCCGCTGGCCACACTCAAGACCACCCCCACGCCCCGCCCGGCTTGACCCGGCGGGGCAACTCCCGTTCAACTCGCCCGGTTCATCCGCGCGAGGCCCCCATGGACCACTTCCTCCCCCTCTTCGCCATTCTGGGCGCGCTGCTGCTCGGCGCCATCAGCCCCGGTCCCAGCTTCGTCTTCGTCGTCCGCACCGCGGTCGCCCAGTCGCGCAACGAGGGCCTCGCGGCCGCGCTCGGCATGGGGGTAGGGGCCATGCTCTACGGCGCGCTCGCCGTGCTCGGCCTCCGCACCCTGATGGCCGATGGCGGCCTGCTCTTCACTGCGCTGAAAGTCGCCGGCGGGCTCTACCTGCTCTATCTCGCCTGGAAGATCTGGAGCCACGCCAAGGACCCCATCACCGTCGAAACCGGCGGCGGCGCCGCCGCCAACCCGCGCAAGGCCTTCACCTTCGGCCTGCTCACCCAGCTCTCCAATCCCAAGATCGTCGCCGTGTTCGGCGCCGTCTTCGCCGCGCTCCTCCCGGCCAACCCCGAGCCCTGGCTCTACTGGGCCCTGCCACCGCTGATCTTCCTGCAGGAAACGCTGTGGTACGCCGTCGTCGCAGTGGCCTTCTCGGCATCGAGGCCCCGTGCCATCTACCTCAACGCCAAACTCTGGGTCGATCGTGCCGCCGCCGCCTTCATCGGCGTGCTCGGGGTGCGGCTGATCATCGAGTCACGCGTCTAGAGCCCAGGCCGGGTCAGCCTCGGCCGAACGCGCGCACCTCGACCGGCGCCCGGCAGGCGATCGCGGCCTTGCGCCCCCACTCCAGCGCCGCGTCCTGGTCGGCGACTTCCAGCACCCAGAAACCGCCGACGTGCTCCTTGCTCTCGATGTACGGCCCGTCCGTGACGAGCACCTCCCCGGGCGCCCTCACCCGCAGCGATTTTGCGCTGCTGGGCGGCTCCAGCCCACCAACGAAAACCCTGACGCCGGCGGCGATCATTTCCTCGTTGAGCGCACTGATGTCAGCACGCGTCGCCGGGTCTTCGGCGGCCGAGTCGTAATCGTCGGGCAGGTGAATAGCGACCAGATACTGCGTCATGTCTGTCTCCTCGAACTCGCTTCGGGCAGGCCAATCGCCCTACGTTCACACACAGTCGAACGGCCGGGGTGAAATTCGACAGGTCCACGAAACTTCCCGGCCACGATTTCTTCCACCCCATCGACTGGGCAAATCTGGGTCAAGCGGGCACACTGCTGATGACGAACGGATGTGAAGTATCCGCGGATCGCGGCAACACTCTATCGAGGGCAAGGTCGGCTTGTTCGAGCTGGCGGCCCTGGAGGCCCCATGAACCATCGCGTCTATGGCATCAGCGTCGCGAGCGTCTATCCGCTCTATATCGCCAAGGCCGAAAAGAAGGGGCGCACCAAGGCCGAGGTTGACCAGATCCTCTGCTGGCTGACCGGCCACACCCAGCAGACGCTGGAAGATGTGATGGCGAACGGGACGAACCTCGAAA
The DNA here is from genome assembly GCF_056405135.1 of Devosia sp. P1_H9. NCBI lineage: Bacteria > Pseudomonadati > Pseudomonadota > Alphaproteobacteria > Hyphomicrobiales > Devosiaceae > Devosia > Devosia sp. P1_H9. The sequence continues at coordinate 32,869 of NZ_JBFUCQ010000009.1, read as the reverse complement.
CCTTCTTCGCCTCGGCCCCGCAACTGAACCCCGCCCGCTCGCTGATCATCGGCGTCATCTGCGGCGTCCGCGTCGAAAACATCGAGGAGCCGACCATGCGCGAGATCCGCTACATGGACAAACTCATCGACGAGCTCGCCAAGGGCAAGGCGATGGAGAAGATCCTCAGGGCCTAGCTTCCCCCTGAACTTACGCCCAGACGACACCTCGGAGATCGGACCCATGGCGCTCAAACGGATGGACAACGTAGGCATCGTCGTCGATGACCTCGAAGCCACGATTGAGTTCTTTCGCGAGCTCGGCCTCGAGCTGGAAGGCCGGGCCACCATCGAGGGAGAATGGGCCGGACGTGTCACCGGACTGGGCGACCAGCACGTCGAGGTTGCCATGATGCGCACGCCGGACGCCCACAGCCGGCTCGAGCTATCCCGCTTCCTCAGGCCGCCTGTCGTCGCCGATCACCGCAACGCCCCGGTCAACGCCCTGGGCTATCTCCGCGTCATGTTCGCCATCGATGACATCGACGCAACGCTCGAAAAGCTCCGAAAACGCGGCGCTGAGCTCGTCGGCGAAGTCGTCAACTACCAGGACGTCTATCGCCTCTGCTACATCCGCGGCCCCGGCGGGCTGCTCATCGGACTCGCCGAGGAACTCGGCTGAGGGCAGCCATACTACGCTGCGGGCGTGGCTACCTCGGTACGTTCGGCCGGTCCCAACTGGTGAAAGTAGGCCTCGACAAGCGTCGAAAGCTCGTCGTGCGTGGTCAAAGTTCCCACGGCCGAGACGACCAAAGTGTTGGGCTTGAAGCCGGACATGCCGCCAAGCACTCGCACAATCGGGGCACGCTTTATTGCCACATTGATCATAGGATCGAGCGTCAGTTCGATCCCGCGATGTCTATTGAAGCGCCACTCGTTGACGGCGAGAATGCCGCTCCAGGGCACGAGATCGGGGCTGATGATGGGGACCTTGAGGCCCTGCGGGGACAGCGTGATGGCAGGCCCTCGCTCCGTGAGCAGTCGGGCAATACCCAGCAAGGCAAAGCTGCCAAAGCCAATGGCACCCACCAGGCCCCCAACGATCATCTTGCCCGATTTGGAAAACTCGGGAGCCGCCAGGATCATCCACACGCCGAGTGCCGTGAGCGCGAGACAACCTGTCACGGCATAGAAGATCACCGTGCGATCCGGCCCAATCTCGTGAACTTTGGACGTATCAACGACCTTGCGCATCTCGGGGTCCTCGAATGGTCAGGGACGACACGGAACTATCCTATCGGAAGGGTGCTTGAAGGAACCCCTAAACCCCCCGCACCAACTCCGGCGCCACCAACGCGCCCTTGTGGCCGATCACCACGCCGGCCACCCGGTGCGCCCGTTCCGCCGCCTCCACCGGCGATAGTCCCCGCGCCCGTCCGCTCAGATACCCGCCATTGAACGAGTCCCCCGCGCCGGTCGCGTCCACCACCTTCTCGGCCTTGGGCGCCGCCACATACTGGCGCACTCCATCGGCCGTCGCGACGAAGGCTGGCTTCGAGCCGTCCTTGGCCACGACTTCGCGCGCCCCGAGCGCCAGATAGCGCTCAGCCGTCGCCTCGGGCGATGCATCGCCGAACAGCGGCGCCTCGTCCGTATGCGTCGGCAGCACGATGTCGGCGATGGCCGCCGCCGCCGTGAGGGTCGAGGCCATGATCTTCGGCGAGGTCCACAGCGCCGGTCTGAGGTTCGTATCGAACACCACCGTCGCCCCGGCGTCCCGCGCCTTGACGATCGTGTGCATCAGCTTGCCCCGCGCCCGCGGCGCGAGGATCGCCATCGAGATCCCCGAGAAATACACCGTCTCGGCGCCCACCACCGCCGCTTCCAGCGCCTCGACATCATCCGCGAGCAGCTTCGCTGCCGATTGCCCGCGCCAATAGGTGAAGTGCCGGTCGCCCTTTTCCTGGTGAATCAAGTAGAGCCCCGGACGCCGCCCAGCGATTGTCTGGATCCGCCCGGTTCCGATCCCGGCCTTGTCGATGAACGTCCGCATCTCAGCCGAATACATGTCGTCGCCGAGCGCCGTCACATAGTCGACCTCCCAGCCCTCCGGCAGCAGCGCCTTGGCGTACCAGGCGGTGTTCAGCGTGTCGCCGGCATAGCCGAGGCGGTACATGCCCTCCTCGCCGCCCGACATCTCGATCATCGCCTCGCCGATGCTCACGAACCGCTTCGTCACGCTCATTTCCCCTCAACTGCCCGATGCTTATGCCGGGGATATTTCGCCCACGCAACCGCCTGGTATGGCAGTCTCGGACGAGCTTCGGTATGGAGAGGGCACCCTTTTGATCCTCCCCCGCGKGGCGGGGGAGGGGGACCGGCGAAGCCGGTGGAGGGGCCGCGATCTTCAGGGGGACTCCACATGCCACGCCTATCCATGTCCGAACTCCATTCAGACACGCTTCATCTCCGTGGCATTCCCGCGATCAAATACGACAGGTCCGCTGTCACACCCGGCATCGTCCACCTCGGCATCGGCGCCTTCCACCGCGCTCACATGGCCGCCTATGTCGATGATCTGCTGGCGCAAAACCCCAGCTGGGGCATCATCGGCGCCTCGCTCCGCCGCCCCGATACCCGCGACGCGCTGCAGCCGCAGGATTTCCTCTACACCCTCGCCATCCGCGACGCCTCGGGCACCAAGCCGCGCATCATCGGCTCCATCCTCGATGTGCTCGATGCCAACACCCAGCGGGCGCAACTCATTGAAACCATGGCGGATCCGGCGATCCGCATCGTCTCGCTCACCGTCACCGAGAAGGGCTATTGCCACGATCCCTCGACCGGCGAGCTCGACGAAACCCACCCCGACATCGTCCACGACCTGGCCCATCCGGATGCCCCCGTCAGCGCCCCCGGCATCATCGCTGCGGCGCTCGAGTTGCGCCACAAGCGCGGACTTGTCCCCTTCACCGTCATGAGCTGCGATAATCTGCCCTCGAACGGCAAGACCGCCGGCCGCATCGTGCGCCGGTTCGCCGAATTGAGAGGGGTGGGTACGGAGTTTACGAATTACGTCCAAACCGTAAGTTTCCCGTCGACCATGATCGATCGGATCGTGCCGGCCACCACCGACGCCGACCGCGATATCGTCGCTGAAATCACCGGCCTCGACGACGCCTGGCCGATCATGACCGAGCCCTTCACCCAGTGGGTGATCGAGGACGATTTCCCCGCCGGCCGCCCGCCCTTCGAAACCGTCGGCGCGGAACTGGTCGAAGACGTCGAGCCGTTCGAGCTGATGAAGCTGAGGATGCTCAACGGCAGCCACTCGACCATGGCCTATCTCGGCTATCTATCAGGCTACCAATACGTCAACGAAGCCATCGCCGACGCCGGAATTCATAAGCTTGTTCATGGGCTTATGACCGAAGAAGCAATGCCGACCCTGCCCATGCCCCGCGCCATGCTCGAAGCCTATCGCGACCAGCTGCTCGCCCGTTTTGCCAACCCCGCCCTCAAGCACCGCACCTGGCAGATCGCCATGGACGGCACCCAGAAACTCCCCCAGCGCCTCCTCGGCACCATCCGCGACCGCCTCAAGGCTGCGCAGCCGTTCCCTCGCCTCGCGCTGGGCGTCGCCGCCTGGATGCGTTACGTCACCGGCATCGACGAAGCCGGCCAACTCATTGATGTCAAAGACCCATTGGCCACCAGACTACGCGCCATAGCCGATGCGGCAGGGCGTGATCCGACAAAGCTGGCGAACGGCCTCGTCGCCGTCCAGGAAGTCTTCGGCAACGACCTCCCCGCCGTCGCAGTGTTCCGCGACGTCGTCACCAACCATTTGAAATCGCTACTGGAAAACGGCGCGGTCGAGACAGTGCGGCGGGTCGGCTAGCCTTCCCCTCACCGGCCGTCATCCCGGCGAAAGCCGGGACCCACTGCTCGGAAAGTACGGTACGCAAGAACCCATCCGGTCCTTCACCGCAAGGTCGGAGAGGCCAACGCGAGTTGATCAGTCCGCGCACTGGGTCCCGGCTTCCGCCGGGATGACGGCCGGTGGGAAGGAAAGCCCTGAGCTCCCTAAACCCGCCCGTCCATCGCCCGATCAAAAATCTCCAGCGCCAGCTTTTTCGTCAGCTCCACCGGATTGCCTCCCGCCGTCGGGTCGACGATCGCCATATCCGCGATTAACTCCCGCTTCGTCCCGTCCACCTTGAAGTCCCGCAACGTATTGGGAACATTGAGCTTCGAGCGAAGCCCGTTGATCGCCCTGAGGAAGGAGTCGAAGTTCGGCTGCATCCCGCAATACGCCGCGAGCCGCGCGATCTTCGCCTCGATCGCGTCGCGGTTGGCCGCCAGCACATAGGGCATGAACACCGCGTTGGTCATGCCATGGTGCGTGTCATACAGCGCCCCCACAGGGTGGCTGAGCGAATGGATGGCGCCGAGCCCCTTCTGGAACGCCGTGGCGCCCATCGCCGCGGCACTCATCAGGTGGCCGCGCGCCTCGATATCGTTGGGGTTGTCTACCACCTTGGGCAGGTTCTCGAGCGCCAGCCGCACCCCCTCTACCGCAATGCCGTCGGCCAGCGGATGATACCCCTTGGCGCAATAGGCCTCGAGGCAGTGCGCCAGCGCATCGAACCCGGTCCCGACGGTGATGAAGGCCGGCATGCCGACCGTAAGCTCCGGATCGGCAATGACAATCTTCGGCATCATCAGCGGATGGAAGATCACCTTCTTGGTGTGCGTCGTCTCGTCGGTGATCACCCCGGCGCGGCCCACTTCCGAGCCAGTGCCCGCCGTCGTCGGCACGGCGACGATCGGGAAAATCCCCTTCGGGTCGGCGCGGGTCCACCAGTCGCCGATATCCTCGAAGTCCCACATCGGCCGGGTCTGCCCGGCCATGAAGGCGATCACCTTGCCGACATCCAGCCCCGAGCCGCCGCCGAACGCGATCACCCCGTCATGCCCGCCCTTGCGCAGCACCTCGATGCCGGCGTTCACGTTGGCCGAGATCGGATTGGGCTTCACATCGGCGAATACGCCCACCTCGAAGCCGGCTTCCTTCAGCAATTTCAACGTGTTCTGCGTCACCGGCAAATTCACCAGCCCCGCATCGGTCACCAGCAACGGCCGCGCAATCCCCGCCGCCTTCAGCGCCTCGGGCAGCTCCGCAATACGCCCCGCGCCGAAGCGGACTGCGGTCGGGTAGTTCCAGTTGGCCTTGGTCGTCATCTCGTCATCTCCCGATGCCCAGTTTCCACCGGGTGAATATTGCGAAGGCGGCTATGATCGCTTTTGCGCACCAACGAGCTCGCCGAGCCGCTGCCATGCTTCCGCGGTGTCCGCAGGTCGCAACTGCGGCTGCGCAGCAAATGCCAGTTCGAACAGCCGCTCGTCGATCTCCGCCAGCACGAGTCCGGCGCCGCGTCGAACTGAGCGGGCTTCGTCCTCATCCAATCGCCCGCTCAGGTCGCCGACGGCTAGCCCGAGCAGGGAGGATGCCTCAAGCCCAGCCCGGATTAGCTGCTTCGCGTCGTCCTCGGTCACCAGTCACACCACCTTCAAATGATAAGACTTCGGCTGCGTCAGGTTCGCATAGCCGATCTCGCTCAGGGCGCCGCCCTTGCCGGTTTCCTTGACCCCGGTCCACACCAGCGCCGGGTCGAGATAGTCGCAGCGGTTGGCGAACACCGTGCCGGTCTCCACCTTGCTCCCGATCTTCGCCGCCGCTTCGAGGTCCTCCGTCCAGATCGAGGCCGTCAGCCCGTACGGGCTATCGTTCATCAGCTCGATTGCCTCGGCATCGTCGCGCACCTTCATGATGCCGACCACCGGCCCGAAGCTTTCCTCGCGCATCACAGCCATCTGGTGGTTGACGTTGGTCAGCACCTCCGGCGCGAGGTAGGGCGAGCTTTCCTCGTCGAGGTCGTGCTTGGAATTGAGGTGCGCCTTGGCGCCCTTGCGCAGCGCCTCCAGGGTCTGCCCGCGCACCAGGTCGGCGAAGCGCGGCGTCGCCATCGGCCCGACCATGGTGTCGGCATCGAGCGGGTTACCCAGCGTCCAACCCCTGGCGTTCTCGACGAAATCCTTGACGAACCGGTCATAGACCCCGGCGTGGACATAGATCCGCTCCACCCCGCAGCAGCTCTGCCCGGAGTTGAAGAACGACCCGTCGACGAGGTTCTCCACCGCGTGCGTCAGGTTGGCGTCCTCCCGCACATAGGCCGGGTCTTTGCCGCCCAGTTCCAGCCCCAGCGTCGCGAACGTCCCGGCCGCCGCCCGCTCGATCCGGCGCCCACCTTCCACCGAGCCGGTGAAGTTGACGTGGTCGATCTTGCCCGAGCCGATCAGCTTTTCGGTATCGGCGTGGTTCAGCACCAGGTTCTGGAACAACCCGTCCGGCATCCCCGCCGCCGCAAATGCCTCGGCGAACCGCTCGCCCACCAGCAGCGTCTGCGACGCGTGCTTGAGGATCACCGCGTTCCCCGCCATCAGCGCCGGCACGATCGTGTTGACCGCCGTGAGGTACGGATAGTTCCACGGCGCGATCACCATCACCGTGCCCAGCGGCTCCCGCGAAATCCAGCGCTGGAACCCCGGCTTGTCCGGCCGCATCGAGGGTTTTAGGCTCTCCTCGGCAATGCCGATCATATGGCGCGATCGCTCCTCGACACCGCGCTTCTCGCCGCCATAGCGCACCGGCCGGCCCATCTGCCAGGCCAGCTCCGGCACGATCTCGTCGTTCTTGCCGAGCAGCGCATCGAGGAAGTGCTCGAGGAACTTCACCCGCTCCTTGACCGTCACCTCGCCCCAGACCTCGCGCGCCCGCCGGGTCTTTGCCACCGCCGTATCGATCTCGGCGCCCGTGGCCACCTTCCGCTCGGCATAAACCCGCCCGTCAATGGGCGAGACGATCTGGACCCTGTCGGTCATCTGTCACCTGTGTCGTTGTGCCCGGAGTTCTAGCTGCGCTCGAACCCGCGCTTCAACTCCCAATCGGTGACCCGGCGGTCGTATTCGAACTGCTCCCAGTTGCCGGTATGCACATAGTGGCCGATCACCGGCTCGCCGAACGCTTCGCGCAGCATCTTCGAGTTCTGCATCGCGGCGATCGCGTCGCGCAGCGTCTTGTGCACCTCGCGCAGCTTCTCGCCCACGTAGGCATCGCCGGTGAAGGCCGGCTCCAGCGTCAGCTTGTCCTCGACCCCCTTCAGCCCCGCCGCGATCAGCGCCGCATAGGCGAGATAGGGGTTGAGGTCGGCCCCGCCGATCCGGCACTCGACGCGCACGCCTTTGGTGTTCTCGCCGCATAGCCGGAACCCGGCCGTGCGGTTGTCGGATGACCAGATCGCCTTGGTCGGCGCGAACGTCCCGACCTGGAAGCGCTTGTAGGAGTTGATGTAGGGCGCGAGGAAATAGGTGATGTCGCCCGCGTAGGTCAGCAGCCCCTGCATGAAATGCTTCATCAGCTCGGACATGCCGAGCCCGTCCTTGCTATCGATGAAGGCGTTCTTGCCGCCCTTGGCGAGGCTCATGTGGATGTGGCTCGATGAGCCCGCGAGACCGAAATCCCACTTCGCCATGAAGGTCACGGCCTTGCCCTGGAAGTGGGCGATCTCCTTGATGGCGTTCTTCATCACCACATGCCGGTCCGCCATGGTCAGCGCGTCGGCATACTTGACGTTGATCTCTTCCTGGCCCGGGCCCCACTCGCCCTTCGAGTTCTCCACCGGGATGCCGGAGGCCTGCAATTGCTTGCGCACCGCGCGCATCACCCCCTCTTCCTTGGTGGTCTGGAAGATGTGGTAGTCCTCGATGTAGTAGCCGGCGGTGGTGAGGTTCTTGTAGCCCTTGTCCCAGGCCGACCTGAACCCTTCGTCGAACAGGTAGAACTCCAGCTCCGAGGCGAAATTCGCCGTCAGACCGAGCTTTTCCAGCCGCTTGAGCTGCGCCTTCAGGATGGCGCGCGGCGAGTGCGGGATCGGTTCGTGATGATGGTGGTCGACGAGGTCGGCGAGGATGATCGCCGTGCCCTCCAGCCAGGCCGCCTTCATCAGCGTCGTGATATCCGGCTTCATGACGAAATCGCCATAGCCCTTGGCCCAGTTCGCCGCCTCGTAGCCGGGCACCGGCTCCATATCCATGTCGTTGGCCAGCAAATAGTCGCAGCCATGCGTCTCGTCGATGGCGCCCTCGAGGAAGAACTCGGCCTGGAACCGCTTGCCGATCAGCCGGCCCTGCATGTCGGGAAACGCCACCAGCACGGTGTCGATGGTGCCGGCTTTCACGTCGGCCTTCAGTTGATCAAGCGTATAGGCGCTGGCCATGTGGAAACTCCCGGCACGCGTTGTTGTGGTTTTGGGAGGCCGCGGGCACCAGACCCGCGGCCCCTGTCTTCTCGATTATTCGGCCGGCGCCGCGTCGCTGGCCGTGCCGTTGCCCTCGCCGAACTTGGCCTCGATCGCCGCGATCTCGGCCTGGCGCTGCTTGATCGCATCACCGATCGGCGGCCCCTTGAAGCGCTTGTTCTCGAACGCGAACCAGAGGATCGCCGCGAGGACGAGGAAGGCCAGCGTGATCCACAGCACGTTGCCGTTCGGCGGCTGCACCGCGATGAACACGATGAGGATCATCCCCAGCACCGACAGCACGGCGAACAGCTTGTAGAGCCCGATCCCCATGTCCCAGGGGCCCATCTTCGGCCATTTGTCCGTCCCGATGGCGAAGAAGCCGAGCGCGATCGGCACCGTGAACGACAGGAACAGGAAGATCAGCGTGGCGTTGACCACGATGGTGTAGATGTTGGTCCCGCCGATCGACACAGTCTGCGCCATCCACACGAACAGGATCTCGAGGATGGCGCCGGTCCAGATCGCCGCCACCGGCGTCCGGAACCGCTTGCTCACCGAGGCGAGCGTCTTCGAGCCAACCGGCAAGCCGCCGTCACGCGAGAAGGCGTAGATCATGCGCGATGTAGACGTCACCGTCGCCAGGCCGCACAGCAGCTGGGCGATGAGGATCAACAGGTAGAGGATGTTGACCAGCCAGCCCGGCATGATTGCCGTCATCGTGGCAAAGAACACGCTCCAGCCCTGCGACGCCCCGACCGCCAGGTCAGGGATGGCAATGACGATGGCGCTCAGCAGCACCCAGCCGGCGAGCGAGGAAATCACCACCGACTGGACGATTGCCTTCGGTACCGACCGCGAGGCCTGCACCGTCTCTTCCGACGTGTGCGCCGAAGCGTCATAACCGGTGATGGTGTAGATCGGCAGCAGCAGGCAGAGCGCGAACAGGTAGATCATGTTGTCGCTCTGCGGGAACACGTTGCCGCCCGCTTCACCGGAGTAGTTGGTGAAGGTCCACAGCCGGGTGAAATCGTGGCTCGGCGCAAAGATCAGCAGCAAGACGATCAGTGCGGCGGTGGTGCCGAGGATGATATAGCCCGAGACGTCCGTCAGCTTGGCGGTCAGCCCGATCCCCAGGTGGTTGATCAGCGCCTGCACCACAGTGATGCCGGCAACCAGCAGTACGATCTGTTCCGGCGTCCCGGTGATCCCGAACCACGAGCCGAAGGTCCCCACGAAGAAGAACGCCGTGCCGATATTGATGGCGCCCATCACGGTGATGAGGCCCAACAGGTTCAGCCACGCTGTAACCCAGCCGGTGAAGCGGTTCCCCAGGATCGAGCCCCAGTGATACAGCCCGCCGGCCGTGGGATAGGCCGATGCGATCTGTGCCATGGCGAGCGCGAAGAAGCCCGAAACGCAGCAGCCGACGATCCAGCCGATGCCCGCGCCGGCACCGCCGATCGAAGACGTCGCCTGCGCAAACGAGTTGATGCCGCCAGACAGGATGCAGATGATCGAGAACGAGATCGCGAAGTTCGAGAACCCGCTCATGCGTCGTGATAGCTCCTGGGCGTAGCCCATGGAGTGGAGGACTTTTACGTCCTCATGGTGTTCGGTCGACATGCTAACCCCTTCCTATTGCCCTCATGCCCTCATGGAATGGTCGTCGCGGTGTGCCGGCGCCCCGCCACGCGCCCCAAGCGCGGCGGTGAGGCACCGGGCCAGCCGGGCGGCCCACAGGCTCACCCCTTCTGGTTCGAGAATTTCGTCGTGCCGGATCTCGATCATCGTCGCTTCGAGCCCGCGCCCGTCGCCGTGATGTTCCAGCGTGTAGGTGACGCCGTTGAGGGCCGAGTAAGGCTGGTTCCAGCCAATATTCAGCCCCGCCTCGTCATCGGCCAGTGCATCGCGCAGCGCCGCCGTGAAGCGCTCGTCGCGTGCATGGATCAGCCCGATCGGCCATGGCCGCGGCACGTCCTTGTAGACCGGCGTGAACGAGTGGACGGTGACCAGCAGCGTCTCGATGCCGGCGGCGCGGCGCGTCTCCAGCACCGACTCGAGGGCATCGTGAAATGGCGCATGGAAGGCGCCGATCCGCTCCGCCCGCTCGTTGTCGCCGATGCCCTTGTTGCCGGGGATGTCGGTGCGCTCCGAAACCACCGGGATCAGGTCGGGCGCGTCGTGATCGCGGTTGCAGTCGATCACCAGCCGGCTGACGGTCGAGGCGACGAGCGGCGCGTCCAGCAGTTCCGACAGCTCCAGCGCCACGGCGAATGCGCCGGGGTCCCACGCCACATGCATCAGCCGCTGGTGCGGTGTCAGGCCGAGATCACCGTAGCGGTCGGGAAAGCGGTTTGAGGCGTGATCACAGGCCAGCACGAAGGGTGCTCGCCCCTCGGCGTTGAATACCAGCACTGGCGGAATGACGCTTGCCTCGTGGCGCGCGTCGGCCTCATGGCCCACCATACTGACCCCTGTAGGGCGTGTCGGGCACCAGGCCCATCGCCCTTGCTGTTCGATCCGCGCGAGGCCCTCCCGCGCCGATCGTTAACAGTCAGTTGACGGGTTTTTGACCGTCTGGTCAATCCACTCGCTACATCTCGCTGTGGGTCTTCATGAAGCGGGCCGCATCGAGCACGATCTTGTCGTCGATCGCCCCGATCAGGCTCTCGTCCTTGCCCTCGTAGTCGAGGCTGTGCAGCACCGAGCGGATGATCGCGAGCTGCCCGCGCTTCTTGTCGTTGTTGAACACGATGTGCCAGGGCGCATGCTCGGTCTCGCTCGCCTCCAGCATGCGGTTGCGCGCGTTGGTGTAGTCGTCGAAGCGCTTGAGCGCCTCGATGTCCACGGGGCTTAGCTTCCAGATCTTCAACGGGTCATGCCGCCGATCATGAAACCGCTTGAGCTGCATTTCCCGCCCGATCGTCAGCCAGAATTTGTGCAGGTGGATGCCCTCGCGGACCAGCATCCTCTCGAAGGCCGGCACTTCGTGGAGGAACTTCTGCGTCTCCTCCGGGGTGCAGAACCCCATCACCGGCTCCACACCCGCCCGGTTGTACCAACTGCGGTCGAACAACACCTGCTCTCCAGCCGCCGGCAGCCAGTCGACATAGCGTTGGAAATACCACTGGGTCCGTTCGCGATCGGACGGCTTGGGCAGTGCCACGTCGATATTGAAGCGCGGATTGAGGTTTTCGAGGTACGCCGAGATGGCGCCGCCTTTGCCAGCCGCGTCCCGTCCTTCGAACAGAATGACGATCCGCTTGCCGGTCTTTTGCTGGTCGTGCTGCAGCAGGGCCAGTTGGCGCTGCACCTGCAGCATTTCCGCCTCGAACTGGTCGGAATCCATCTTCTCGTCATACGGAAAACCGCCGGACCCGAGCGCCTTCTTCTTGATCGAACGCGGCAGTACCGGGTCCTCCAGGTCGAAGCCTTCAATTGTATCGGACATGAACGAACTCCGGGACCTGTCATGACGGTGTCACAACCGTGCTATGAACACCCCCATCTGGCAAGCCGGGGAGAATCGTTCCGGCGCCGAAGGAAGTCTCGATGGCTGATGAAGCGCAGCGCGGAGTGACCGGTTCGAACTGGATCGAGACGATCAGGTCTCGTCTTTACGGTCGCCTGCTGATGCTGCTCGCCATGGGGCTGGTGTTCATGACGCTGGCCGGTCTCAACGTCCTCGATCCCTGGATCGGCATCATCGCCTACGCCGTCATCGTCGCCGTCGCTGCCCTCGTTCCCGAAACCAGCGAGTCCACGGTCGGCGTCGTCCCCGGCGCCAACACCAGCGAGCTGGCCTTTGCCGACGCCGTCCGCCATTTCGCCGATGCGCTTCCCGACCCCTCGATCGTCATCGATCGCCGCAGTGTGATCGTCCATATCAACCCGCACGCGATGCGGCACTTCCCCGGCGTCGTCGCCGGCAGCCCGATCGCCTTCACGCTGCGCTTCCCCCAGTTGCTTTCGGCCATCGAGGCGGCGCGGCTTGGCCCTGCCCAGACCATCGAGTTGCACCAGACCGTCCCCACCGAGACCTGGTACAAAGCGACCGTCGCACCGCTGGCGCCTGGTGATCTGCTCAATGACGGCGTGCTCGTCATCACCCTGCAAAGCCTCACCGAGTCCAAGCGCCTCGACTCGCTGCGCACCGATTTCATCGCCAATGCCAGCCACGAACTGCGCACCCCGTTGACTTCGCTCGTCGGCTTCATCGATACGCTGCTCGGCCCTGCCGCCAACGACAAGGAAGCCCGCGAGCGCTTCCTCGGCCTGATGCGCGGCCAGGCAGCCCGCATGGCCAAGCTGATCGAGGACCTGCTGTCGCTGAGCCGCATCGAGATGCGCCAGCACATGCGTCCCACTACGCCGATCGAACTGGGCACCCTGTTGCGCGAAGTCGCCGAAGGCCTGCACAAGCTGGCCGAGGATTCCAGCACCACGATCAACGTCCAGGTCCCCAATGAGCCAGTGGTCATCAGCGGCGATCGCGACGAGCTGTACGAGGTGTTCGAGAACCTCATCGACAACGCCATCAAGTATGGCGCCGACGGCGACACCATCGACATCACGCTGTCCGCAGACGCCGGCCGGCGCGGTTTCGATGCCATGGTCTCGGTGGTCGATCACGGCATCGGCGTCGCCGCCGAGCACGTGCCGCGCCTGACCGAGCGCTTCTACCGCGTCGACGCCGACAGTAGCCGCAAGAAGAAGGGCACGGGCCTCGGCCTCGCCATCGTCAAGCACATCGTGACGCGCCATCACGGCCTGCTCTCGATCAAGAGCCAGCCGGGGCAGGGGACCCGCGTGGAAGTCCTTCTCCGAAAATGACAATAGCGGCCGTTTCCACAGGGAATACGTCGATCTGCGCCGAATAGCTATTACGGATCAGGTGCTTAACCTGTCACAGAAATGCAATCCGATTGTCATAAAACGTTGGGGCAACACCCCTAGGTTCCGCCCTTGCAGACAGGGCGGCCGGAGGAACCGGGCCGTCGACGGGCCTGATGGGCCAATCCTTCCGAAAGGGAACAACATCATGAAGATTGCAGTTTTCGCGAGCGCCGCGGTTATCGCGCTTGCCGCCGGCGCAGGTGCCGCAGCGGCGCGCGACCAGATTCAGGTCGCCGGTTCGTCCACCGTTCTCCCCTATGCCAAGATCGTCGCCGAGTCGTTCGGGGAGGCCTTCCCCGACTTCAAGACGCCGGTCGTTGAGTCCGGTGGTTCGGGCGCCGGCATCAAGCAGTTCTGCGAAGGCGTCGGCGAAGACAAGATCGACATCGCGAACTCGTCGCGTCCGATCAAGGCCGAAGAGCTCGAGACCTGCAAGGCCAACGGCGTCGCCGACGTCGAGGAAGTCAAGATCGGCTACGACGGCATCGTGTTCGCCACCGACATCGCCGGCCCGGATTTCGCCATCCAGCCCGTCGACATCTACAAGGCCCTCGCCGCCCAGGTCGTGGTTGACGGCAAGCTCGTCGACAACCCCTACACCAAGTGGTCCGAAGTGAACGCCGCGTTCCCCGAGTGGGATATCGCTGCCTACATCCCGGGCGAAAAGCACGGCACCCGCGAAGTGTTCGAGACCAAGCTCCTCGCCGCTGGCTGTGACAAGGACGCGCTGGCCGCTGCCGGCGTCGCCGAGGCCGACGTCGCCAAGGCCTGCATCGCCATCCGCAAGGACGGCAAGGCCGTGGACATCGACGGCGACTACACCGAGACCCTGGCTCGCATCGACTCGAACAAGACCGGTCTGGGCGTGTTCGGCCTGTCGTTCTACGAGAACAATGCCGACAAGCTGAAGGTCGCGACCGTCGGCGGGATCGTCCCCTCGACCGCCACCATCGCTGACGGCACCTACCCGGTCTCGCGTCCGCTGTTCTTCTACGTCAAGAAGGCACACATCGGCGTCATCCCGGGCCTCAAGGAATATGTCGACTTCTTCATCTCGGACGACATGATCGGGCCGGACTCGCCGCTCGCTCAGTACGGCCTCGTCGCGGCTCCCGATGCCGAGCGCGAAGAAATCCGCGCCAAGTTCGAAGCCGGTACGGCTCTCTAAGTGACTATCGGCGCGGGGCCCTCTGCCCCGCGCCTTCTCCCGCCTCCGGGCGGTCTGTTTTCGGGGCAAGTGAGGTAAGGTATCGATGTCTGCCGGCTGGGTTGTCGCCATCGTTCTGGCTATTGGTGCCGTCTCCTATTTCTTCGCCGCTCAGCGCGCCCGCGTGCAGCGCGACGGCACGGATCGGGCCAAGGAAGTTCCCCATTCCCTGCCGACCTATCACGGCTGGCTCGCCTTCATCTTCGCGGTCGTTCCGGCGCTGCTCGTCTTCCTCGCTGTGAGCTCGGTTTCCTCCGGCCTGCTCGAGAGCCGTATCCGCACCGAAGTCGCGACCCACGTTCCGGATCCTGCCGCTGCCAGCCTCCAGATCGGCATCGTCCACAACACCGCCAACGCGCTGGGCCGGCTTGGCCTCGCGGGCGAAAATGTGCCGACCTCCTATGCTGCCCTGCGCGACATGGCCTCCTCGGCCGGCATCACCATGGCCGATAGTGGCGAGGACTACATGGTCTCGCTCGCGGCCGGCGTGAATGCCGATGCCGGCGTCCACAAGCTCCTCGGCCAAGGCCTGACGCTGCTGATCTCGCTCGCCGGCGCCGCCTTCGCCTACTCCCGCATCCGGCTGCGCCTCAGGGCCCGCAACGAGGTCGAGCGGGTTGTGCTCTGGTCCCTGCTCGGCGCCTCCACGGTCGCCATCCTCACCACCGTCGGCATCATCCTGTCGATGCTGGGCGAGACCATTCACTTCTTCTCCGACATCAATCCGCTGACCTTCTTCTTCGGCACCGTCTGGGACCCGCGCTTCGCTGCGGCCGGCTCGGGCGGCGCGGAAGGCCAGTTCGGCCTCATCCCGCTGCTGATGGGCACGCTCTACATTGCGCTCGTCTCGATGCTGTTCGCCGTCCCCGTGGGCCTCATGGCCGCCGTCTACATGGGCGAATATGCCTCGAACCGGGTCCGCTCGACGGTCAAGCCGCTGCTCGAACTGCTCGCCGGCATCCCCACCATCGTCTACGGCATCTTCGCCGTCGTCACCCTCGGGCCCTTCTTCCGCGATCTCTCGATGGCGCTCTCCGGTGGCTTCGCCTTCATCCAGGCCCAGTCGGTGTTCACCGCCGGCCTCGTCATGGGTGTGATGCTGATCCCGGTGGTCTCTTCGCTCTCCGACGACGTGATCACCGCCGTCCCCCGCGCCATGCGTGATGGCTCGCTCGCGCTCGGCGCCACCCGGTCCGAGACCATCCGCAAGGTGATCCTTCCCGCAGCGCTCCCTGGCATCGTCGGCGCACTGCTGCTCACGGCCTCGCGTGCCATCGGCGAAACCATGATCGTGGTGCTTGCCGCAGGTGTGGCCGCCCGCATCAACTTCAACCCGTTCGAGGCGATGACCACCATCACGGTCAAGATCGTCAACCAGCTCACCGGCGATCTCGAGTTCAACTCACCGCAGACCCTGGTCGCCTTCGCGCTGGGCCTCACCCTCTTCGCCGTCACCCTCGGCATGAATGTCTATGCGCTCTATATCGTGCGCAAGTACCGGGAGCAGTATGAATGACCGACGCTGCCTTGCCCCGCGCAAGCCTTGAGGCTGCCACCACGTCACGCCGTGATTTCGGCCTGAAGCGCCGCCACGCCGCCGAGTTCCGCTTCCGTCTCTACGGCATCCTCGCGATCGTCATCGGCCTAGGGTTCCTCGCGATCCTGCTCTTCTCGATCTTTAGCAAGGGCTACACGGCCTTCGTCCAGACCACGATCACCGTGCCGGTGGAGTTCACGGCGTCGATCATCGACAAGAACGACAAGCGCGCCACCGATCCCAAGGTCCTGGTCTCGGCAAACTATCCCGTTATCGCCCGCAACGCCGTGGCCAAGGCCCTAGGCGTCTCCCTCGACGACAAGGCGGCGATGCGTCAGATCGCCGAGTTCGTCTCGGAAGGCTCGCGCGCCAATCTGCGCGAAGTCGTCATGGCCGATCCTTCGGTCGTCGGCACCACTCGCAGCGTTGCGCTGCTGGCCGCCGCCGATATCGACAGCGCCAACAAGGGCCAGATCGATCTCAATGTTCCCGAGGCCAAGCGCAAGGTTTCCGACCAGCAGGTCGCCTGGCTCAACCAGCTCAAGCAGCAGGGCGCCATCTCGACCCCCTTCAACTGGGGCCTGCTCACCTTCGGCGCCTCCAGCCGCCCGGAGACATCCGGCCTCAGCGTGGCGCTGATCGGCTCGCTCTACATGATGCTGATCGTGCTCTGCTGCGCGCTCCCCATCGGCGTTGCCGCCTCGATCTATCTCGAGGAATTCGCCAAGAAGAACCGCTTCACCGATTTCATCGAGGTGAACATCAACAACCTCGCGGCCGTGCCCTCGATCGTCTTCGGCCTCCTCGGTCTCGCGGTGTTCATCAACTTCTTCGGCCTGCCGCGTTCGGCGCCGATCGTCGGTGGCCTCGTCCTCACCCTGATGACGCTCCCCACCATCATCATCGCCACCCGCGCCGCGCTCCGCTCGGTGCCGCCTTCGATCCGCTCCGCCGCCCTCGGCATCGGCGCATCGAAGATGCAGATGGTGTTCGATCACGTGCTGCCGCTCGCCACTCCGGGCATCCTCACCGGCACCATCATCGGCCTGGCTCGTGCGCTCGGCGAAACCGCGCCGCTGCTGCTCATCGGCATGGTCGCCTTCGTCGCCGACAGCCCGACCACACCGCTCGATCCTGCCACGGCCCTGCCGGTGCAGATCTACATGTGGGCCAACGAAGCCGAGCGCGCCTTTGTCGAGCGCACCTCGGGCGCCATCATCGTCCTGCTCGTCTTCCTCGCCCTGATGAACCTTGCCGCCATTCTCCTCCGCCGCCGCTTCGAGCGCCGCTGGTAACCCCCCGACCTGGATGACCGACATGTCCCTCGAATCCGTTGCGACTACCGCCGCCCCCGTCTCGCGCCCCAACGCCCCGCCCAAGATGACGGGCGAGGATGTCTGCGTGTTCTACGGAGCCAAGCAGGCCCTGTTCGACGTCAACCTGAAGATCGAGCAGTTCAACGTCACCTCGCTGATCGGCCCCTCGGGTTGCGGCAAGTCGACGTTCCTGCGCTCGCTCAACCGCATGAACGACACCATCGATGGCTGCCGCGTCACCGGCAAGATCAACCTCGACGATGACGATATCTACGATCCGTCGATCGACGTGGTCGAACTGCGTGCCCGCGTCGGCATGGTGTTCCAGAAGCCCAATCCGTTCCCCAAGTCGATCTACGAGAATGTCGCCTACGGCCCCAAGATCCACGGCCTCGCCCGCAACAAGGGCGACCTCGACGAGATCGTGCACTCGTCGCTCCGCCGCGCCGGCCTCTGGAACGAAGTAAAGGATCGCCTGCAGGAGCCGGGCACCGGCCTTTCCGGTGGCCAGCAGCAGCGCCTCTGCATTGCCCGCGCCATCGCCACCAAGCCTGAAGTGCTGCTGATGGATGAGCCCTGCTCGGCCCTCGATCCGATCGCCACCGCGGTCATTGAAGAGCTCATTGACGAACTGCGTGAGAACTTCACCATCGTCATCGTCACCCACTCCATGCAGCAGGCCGCCCGCGTCAGCCAGAAGACCGCGTTCTTCCACCTCGGTAAGCTTATCGAGGAAGGCAAGACCGAGGACATCTTCACCAATCCGCGCAACAAGCAGACGCAGGACTACATCACCGGCCGTATCGGCTGATCGCAGAGGAATTCGAGAGAATGGCATCGCTCAACGAGCACATCGTCTCCTCCTACGAGGATGAACTCACCAACCTCAACAAGTCCATTTCCGAGATGGGCGGCATGGTCGAGCAGGCCATCACCGAGGCCGCCGTCGCGCTGCTGAAGCTCGACCACAAGCAGGCCCAGGACGTGCGCCTGTTCGACAAGAAGATCGACGAGATGCAGCAGAACATCAACGACGCTGCCGTCTCGATCATCGCCCGTCGCCAGCCGATGGCCGCCGACCTCCGCATGGTCGTCACCGCTATCCAGGTCGCCAACGATCTCGAGCGCACTGGCGATATGGCCAAGCAGTTGGCCAAGCGCGCCATGCAGATCGAAGCACTCGGCCTCGCGCCGAAATTCTACAACGGCGTCAAGCACATGAAAGAGCTGGTCGCCCGCCAGCTGAAGAGCGCCATCGATGCCTATCTTAGCCGCGACTCTGCCGCGGCCGTCGAAGTGTGCAATCGCGACGACGAGGTCGACGCGATGTACAACTCGCTGTTCCGCGAACTCCTCACCTACATGATGGAAGACCCGCGCAACATCACGCAGTGCACGCATCTGCTGTTCTGCACCAAGAGCCTCGAACGCGTCGGCGACCACGCCACCAACATCGCCGAAGCCGCGTACTACCTCGAAACCGGTCGCCATCTCGGCGCCGAGGAACAGCAGCGCCAGCAGCGCTAGGGTGATCCGATGTCCGCTACCATCCTGATCGTCGAGGACGAAGCCGATCTGGCCGTCCTGCTGCGCTACAACCTCGAGGCCGAAGGCTTCCGGGTCGCCACGGCCGCCTCGGGCGACGAGGCGGTGGAGCGCATCCGTGACGGCGTCCCCGACCTGATCCTGCTCGACTGGATGCTGCCGGGCCTCAGCGGCATCGAACTCTGCCGCCGCTGGCGTTCCCGCGAGGAAACGGCGCGCACCCCGATCATCATGATCACCGCGCGCGGCGAGGAAGAAGAACGCGTCCGCGGCCTCGCCACCGGCGCCGACGATTACGTCGTAAAACCCTTCTCGATCCCCGAGCTCCTCGCCCGCATCAACGCGCTGCTCCGCCGCTCCAGCCCGCAGCTGGTCACCGCCGTGCTGAAGGCCGGCGACCTCGAGCTCGACCGCACCAGCCACCGCGTCCGCCGCGGTGGCCGTGAAGTGCACCTCGGCCCCACCGAGTACCGCCTGCTCGAATACCTGATGCGCCACCCCGGCCGGGTCTATTCCCGCGAGCAATTGCTCGACGGCGTCTGGGGCAACGACGTCTATGTCGACGAACGTACCGTCGACGTCCACGTCGGCCGCCTCCGCAAAGCCATCAACCGCCACCGCGACGCCGACCCCATCCGCACCGTCCGCGGCGCCGGCTACGCCTTCGACGAACGCTTCGCCGCCGTAAGCTGAGATCTCTCCCTGATCCTCCCCCGCGTGGCGGGAGAGCGGGACCATGCAAAGCATGGTGGAGGGGCGTACAAGCCACGACGGTGGGGGGCTCGATGGTGCCCCAAACGCGATGCGGCACCTCCCCCTCTGACGGGGGAGGATGGGAGGGGGTGATCGGAGCCACAATCGTGAGGCCGGGCAAGGCGTTGCGAGAATCTTGCGCCGATCTATCCCCCCGCTCCGCCACCGTGCGATTCTCCCACCCATCCGCTGCACCGAAGCGAGATCATGACGAGTGGTTGGTGCGGTGGAGACCGGGTGGGCTGCGGGTCGCTGCAGTTCAGGCGGAAACCATCACGGCAAGGACCGGTTCGCCGGTCAAGCCGCTAGCACGCGAGGGTCGCTCGATGCGGAGCAGCCCAGGGGACGAAGCCTGGCACGCATGAGCCGGGCGGGAGCAACGAAGGCGGTGCTGGCACTCCGGCCGCCGACCGAGTTTCCCATCGTTCTCGCGATGCGGCAGGGGATGCGCCCCGGCCCTGGTGGCATAGGCCCAAAACCCCGGCCGGCCGGCGAGGCGTGAGCCTCTTTCATTCGCGGACTACCGCTACGGGGCAAACGCCTCGTCGGTCCCGCTTCGTTCCCTCCCGGGAACGGCTCTTTGAAACTCCGAAGCCCCTGGGGCTGTCGGACCTGTTCGCTCGTCGTGATGTCACCCCATCCACGGTGTCACCGCGGCGAAGGCCGGGGCCCATCCTGAGGTGCCTCGGCACCAGCACGTGAGCCAAAACATCCCGGCCCAGCCTCCCTTTCATCCCAATTGTCACTTGCCTTAACCCGCTGCCTTTGTTCAGGTCTCCCGCCGGTTCTCGGCAAGGACGAGGATAATGAAGACAGCATTGGTCGTATGGGGCGGGCTCGAATTGCACGAGCCCGAGAAGGGCGCGCACGTCGTGCGTGAGATCCTCGAAGGCGAGGGATTTGGCGTTACCGTGACGGACGACTACACCGCGCTCGGCGGCGATAATGTCGGCTCCTACGACCTGATCGTGCCGCAGATCACCGGCGGTGAACTCGACCGCGAGAACTCCATCCGCTTCTGCGCCGCCATCGAAGCCGGCACCGGCCTCGCCGGTTTCCACCACGCCCTCGCCACCAGCTTTCCCGGCAACGCGCGGATGCGCTTCCTCGGCGGCTGCACCTTCGCAACCCACCCCGGCGACATCATCACCTACCGGGTCGACCCGAGGGTCACCGACGATCCGATCATGGCCGGCATCCACAGCTTCGAGCACACCTCCGAGCAGTACTACATGCACGTCGATCCCACCGTTGAGGTCCTAGCCACCACCACCTTCTCCGGCGAGCACGCCTTCTGGAAAAAGGGCGCCAAGATGCCGGTGGTCTACAAGTCCGCCTACGGCCACGGCCGCGTCTTCTACACGGCGCTCGGCCACAAGCCGGCCGAACTCGACAAGCCCGAGATCAAGACCATCCTGCACCGGGGGCTCCTGTGGGCAGCTCGTTGATCCCCGTCCGTCCCGTCGGCGAGACCGGCCTCGACATCAGCCGCATCGGCTTCGGCGGCGCGCCGCTCGGCGACCTCAAGCGCGCCCCGACCGATGCCGGGGCGCGTGAAGTGCTGCAGGCCGCCTGGGAAGCCGGCATTCGCTACTTCGACACCGCGCCGTTCTACGGCGCCGGCCTGTCGGAACGTCGCATCGGCGATTTTCTCCGCGATAAGCCCCGCGACAGCTACACGCTCTCGACCAAGGTCGGGCGCCTCCTGGTGCCGGACCGCGCCTTCGCCATGGACCGCCACGGCGATCCCCGTGCCATGCCGTTCCGCCCGGTGTTCGATTTCACCTATGACGGGGTGATGAAGAGCTACGACAACTCGCTGCAGCGGCTCGGACTCGAGAGCATCGACATCCTGTTCCTCCACGACATCGGTGCCTTCAGCCAGCGCGAGCGCCATGCCGAGACCATGCGCCAGGCCCTCGAAGGCGGCGGCATTCGCGCCCTCGAGGAACTGCGGTCCTCGGGCGCCGTGAAGGCCATCGGGGCAGGTGTCAACGAGTGGCAGATCATCGACGAACTGATGAACCACGCCCACTTCGACATCTTCCTCCTCGCCAACCGCTACACCTTGCTGGACCAGCAGGTGATCGACACCCTGCTGCCGCGTGTCCTGCATGAAGGCGTCGCCATCGTCGATGGCGCCCCGCTCAACAGCGGCATCCTCGCCACCGGCCCGATCCCCGGCGCACAGTTCGACTACGCCCAGGCCAGCCCCGAAATGATCGAGAAAACCCGCCGCATCCAGGAGCTATGCAGCAAGCACGGCACCACCCTCATCCGCGCCGCGCTCAACTTCCCGCTCGGTCACGACGCGATCACCGCCATCATCCCCGGCTTCTCCAACGTCGCCGAGTTCAACGACAACCTCGCCGGCTACCGCAAGCCGATCCCCGATGCGCTATGGTCCGAGCTCAAGGCCGAGGGCCTGCTGCACCCGGCCGCACCTGGCCCCGCAACGCCGATCCTGACCTAGCGATCCATCCTCCCTTCCCAAGCCATTCTGACCGGAGTTTCCCCATGGGCGAACGCATCAAACTCACCGCTTCCGACGGCTTCGTCCTCAACGCCTACCGTGCCGAGCCGGAAGGCAAGCCGCGCGGCGGCGTGGTGCTCATCCAGGAAGTCTGGGGCCTCAGCAACTGGGTCCGCAGCGTCGCCGACCGCTGGGCCCGCCATGGCTACCTGACCATCGCCCCGGCGATGTTCGACCGCGCCGAGTACGGCTTCGAAAGCGAGAACTACGGCGCGGACCATTTCCCGTTGGTCGGTGAGCTGATGAAGAAGTTCTCGATGGATACCGCCATGACCGATGTGGAGGCCGCCATCGCCGCGGCTTCCGAGGGTGGCAAGGTCGGTATCACCGGCTACTGCTTTGGCGGCCGCGTCAGCTGGATCGCCGCCAGCAAGGTCGCGGGCCTCAGCGCCGCCTCCGGCTACTATGGCGGCGGCGTGCCGAACTACATCGAGCTCACCCCGAACGTGCCGCTCGAAATGCACTACGGCGACAAGGATCAGGGCATCCCGCTCGAGCAGGTCGAGCAACTGAAGGCCCGCCACCCGGAGGTCGACATCTACGTCTACAACGGCGATCACGGCTTCTGTAACAGCGACCGCCCCGAGAAGTTCGACGAGGCCTCCTGCACCAAGGCCTCGGTCCGCTCACTGGAGTTCTTCCATAAGCACCTCGGCTGACCTCCCGCGCCACCTCGCCTATCTCGAGGAGGCGATCGCCGACGCGCGGCGGGCCATGCTGTCGCGCAAGAAGGCGATGCTGGCGGCCCTCCTGGTCGATGCCTACGCCGACCGTCTGTTCGCTGACCGCGCCGAACCGGCGGGCGATGTGCTGGAGTTCCGGACCGGCCTCGCCAGCGCTCATCCGGCGCTGGCGCTGGTCTTTGACCTCGTTGCCGGGCGCGCCGAACTCGTCACCGAAGCCGTCGAAGTCCCACTCGCCGACTACGGCAAGCTCAGCGTCGAGGACTTCATGGTCAGCCTCTACAACGGCCACACCGTCCAGCGTATCCGCATCGTCACTGCAGATGGCATGCGGGGAGACGTTCACGACGTATTGGCGAGAGCATTCGCAGCCCTGCGCTAGTCCTTTACCGCTTCCAGCAGTTCGAGCAGCTTCTGTGTCGTCTGCCAGCTGCGGATGGTCATCGACTTGTAGAGCGGCGAGGCGACGATGCGACCGAGCCGGCTCTTGGTGCGTTCCGCGCTGAGCCGCTGCGAGTAGATCATGCCCTCGCCAGGCCAGACCTTGTCGACCCCGTCACGCGGCTTGAACACGGCAAACGCCTCGTCCCGGTCGATGTCCATCAGGAAGATCGCATCGCTGTGGTACTTGTCCGGCTCGCCGCCGAACCCCTTGGGCCGCTTGTCGAGCACCGCTTTAAGCTGGTCGTGGCTGAGCACCAGCACTTTGACCAGCTCATCATCGAGCTTGAACGTCGAGGTCAGCCCCTCCTCGATCTTCCGCGCAATCGTCTTGGCCGCGAGGTTGGAGCGGAAAATGGCGTTGCCACTGGCGATGTAAGTCGAGACGCCCTCGAGCCCGATGTCTTCGAGCAGCTTCTTCAGCCCCACCATAGGCACCTTGTTCTTGCCACCGACATTGATGCCGCGCAGCAGCGCCAGGTAGGTCGTCGTGGTCATCGAGGTCGACCCTTGACGCCACCCAACACACGACTGAACTCTTCGACTTGAGCAGCGAGGTAGTCCTCAACCTGTTCCGGCGCGACGACGATGCCATCGTCCGGGTAAACATACGCCGCGCCGGCCAGCGGTGCGACAACCTGCAGAAATGCGATGGCCGCACGCCCTTCCTCCATGTCGCCGAAAGTGCGAGTGACTATGTGGTGTGAGCCGAACTCCGTTGCTTCAGGCGGAAGTGCACCCTCAGGAACCGCGTCAAAATAGTACTCAAAGCCAGTGGTTCTTCCCGAGAGCCTAACCGGCAGGTACCCTTGGTGCCGTGCTAGATCGACTGCTTCGTACAGCTCAAGCGTTCCGCCCTGAGCCTTGGCCTTCGCTCGCACCACCTCGAAGCTTGGTAGTTTGCTCGAATCGAAGACGAGCAGAGAAATAACAGCCATCCTCCCCTCCGAAAGCAAAGGCCGGGATCACTCCCGGCCTTTGGTGAAAACTATGAACCGCTCAGCGCTTCTTCTTGTCGATCTGGTGGTAGGCCCGGCGCGAGTGGAACTCGCAGTAGGGCTTGCCCTCGTTCGAGTGCTGGCCGCAAAAGTAGAAATCAGGCGTCAGCGGGTCGCCGATCGGCCACTTGCAGGTGTGCTCGCTCAGCTGCAGCAGCGTCAGCCGCTGCTCCACCGGGATGAAGAGCTCGGCCGCCTGCGGCGCCATCTCCATCTCGACCGCGAACTCCTCGTCCATCTTCAGCGCCGTGGCGCCCTGGATCGCACCGCCACCACCGCCGCCGACATTCATCGAGTTGCGGGTCTTCATCACCGTGCCAAGCCCGCTCGAACGCGAGGTGCTGGCAGGCGACGAAACACGGCGCGCAGCCGGCCGCGGCGCAGTGCGCACCCGCGGGGTCGACGTCGCCGGCTTGGCGCGCCCCGAGAGCTTAAGGCGATGCACCTTGCCGATCACCGCGTTGCGGGTGACGCCTTCGCCCAATACCCCGGCGATCTGACTGGCGCTCAGCCCCTCAAGCCAAAGTTTCTTGAGCAGCTCGACGCGTTCTTCAGTCCAGCCCATCAACAATCCGCTCCTAAACCGCCATTCAGGACTCTGACGGACTCCTCAGCCGTGCCGTTGCCTCAGCAACAGCCCGATACGCTACGCATCGTAGGTCTGATGGGTCCGCCACACGAGATATCGTGTCCCAACGCCTTGATACTACACGGGTCGCGGAATCCCGTGCAAGAGTCGCGGCCGTTTTACACGGGGAAAAAGCGTCTGCAATTTGGCAGTCGGGGGAAGCCGGTTCAAATCAGGCACTTGGAGCCCGGAATCCCCGTTTCCGTTGACTTAAGTACTCCACAAAGGCATATGGAGAGCCTGCAACGCGCCGCAATTTCGCAGCGCGTTTTTGGTTTTTGTGGGGCTTTTGCAACAGTCCCGAAACGAGCCCATGAAAGGGGTGCGAAGATGTCTGCGCTGTACGGTACGTATGCCCGGTCCGACCTCGCTTTTGAGCGGGGCGAGGGCGTGCGATTGTTCGCGCAGGACGGCACTCCCTACCTCGATTTCCATGCCGGTGTGGCCGTCAACGCCCTCGGCCATGGCGACCCGCACATGGTCGCGGCGCTGAAGGCGGCGGCCGAGAAGGTCTGGCACACCGCCAACACCTTCACCATTCCCGAGCAGGAGCGGCTGGGCCAGCGGCTGGTCGATAACACCTTCGCCGATGCGTGCTTCTTCACCAACTCGGGCACCGAGGCGGTGGAATGCGCGGTCAAGACCGCCCGGCACTACTTCTGGGCCAAGGGCGAGAAGGATCGCTACGAGATCATCGCCTTCACCGGCTCGTTCCACGGCCGCACCATGGGCATGATCGCCGCCTCCGGCAACGAGCACTATCTCGAAGGCTTCGGCCCGCCGCTTGAAGGCTTCAAGCACCTTGCGCCCGGCGATCTCGATGCGGTCAAGGCCGCCATCACCCCCAAGACCTGCGCCATCCTCATCGAGCCGGTGCAGGGCGAGGGCGGCGTCACCGCCATGACCGCCGAATACATGCGTGGCCTGCGCGCGCTCTGCGACAAGCACGGCATGCTGCTGATCCTGGACGAAGTGCAGTGCGGCTACGGCCGGACCGGCAAGTTCTTTGCCTATGAGTGGAGCGGTATCGAGCCCGACATCATGGCCGTGGCCAAGGGGATCGGCGCCGGCTTCCCGCTTGGCGCGTGCCTCGCCAAGGGCGAAGTGGCGAAGTCCATGATCCCCGGCACCCACGGCTCGACCTACGGCGGCAACCCCCTGGCTTCGGCCATGGGCAACGCAGTGCTCGACCGCATGCTGGCGCCCGGCTTCTTCGAGCATGTCGAAAAGATGGGCCAGCGCCTCAGCTGGCATCTGCAGCAACTGGCGCAGCGCTTCCCCAACCAGGTGCTCGAGCAGCGCGGCAAGGGCCTGCTCGCAGGCATCCGCATCGCTTCGCCGGTTCGCGACGTCGCGGCACGTCTCCGCGATGAGCATCATATGCTGGCCATGACCGCCAACGAGAACGTGCTCCGCTTGTTGCCGCCACTGGTGGTGACCGAAGCCGACATCGAAGAGGCCATGGGCAAGCTCGCCGCCGTCTTCGAGGCGATCGAAGCCGAGGCCCCCAGCAAGGCCACCGCCTGACCCCATTCACGGCACGCGATCTGAAGGGCGGGAGACAGCAGCTCCCGCTCGGCGCGTTCCGAAAAGGAGAGGTCCCAAGATGACCGCTACCCCACCGAGGCACTTCCTCAACCTCGACGATTTCGATGCCACGACGCTGCGCGGCATGCTCAGCCAGGCCACGGAACTCAAGGGCCGACTGAAAAAGGGCGATCGACCGCTGCTCCTCAAGGACAAGGTGCTGGCGATGATCTTCGAGCGCCAATCCACCCGCACCCGCGTCAGCTTCGATGTCGGCATGCGTCAGCTCGGCGGCGAGACCATCTTTCTCACCGGCCAGGAAATGCAGCTTTCCCGCGAGGAGACGCTCGCCGACACCGCCAAGGTGATGTCGCGCTACGTCGATGCGATCATGATCCGCATCCTCACCCACCAGGATCTGCTCGATCTGGCCGAAGCGGCCACCGTGCCGGTGATCAACGGCCTCACCCGCCGCGCCCACCCGTGCCAGGTGATGGCCGACGTCATGACGTTCGAAGAGCACCGCGGCAACATCAAGGGCGCCAAGGTCGCCTGGGTCGGCGACAGCAACAACGTGCTGGCCAGCTGGGTGAATGCCGCCGAGCTCTTCGGTGCCGAACTCACCATCGCCGTTCCCGAGGAATACGCCCCGGAAAAGGACCTGCTCGCCGACATCAAGAAGGCCGGCGCAGCGGTGAAATTGATCGAGGATCCCGAGGAAGCGGTGCGCGACGCCGACCTCATCATCACGGACACGTGGGTCTCGATGGGCGATACCGACGCCGCCGAGCGTCGCCGGGCCTTGAAACCCTACCAGGTGAATACCCAATTGATGGCCTTGGCCGATAAGGACGCGCTGTTCATGCACTGCCTTCCGGCCCACCGCGGCGACGAGGTGACCGACGAGGTCATAGACGGGCCGCAATCGGTGGTCTTTGATGAAGCCGAAAACCGGCTTCACGCCCAAAAGGCGATCCTGTGCTGGGCACTGGGCCAAGACCGGCAGAACATCTAGCGTTCTGCGATACTATTATGCGCGACACGAACCAGCGCGGAACCCGGTCCGGGAGCGGAGCGGTGTTGTTCCGCGAGATTGGATTATTGGATGACTCAGACTGAGCTCAGCTCCTATGGCCTCGATCGCCCGGAATCCGGCGACGATGTCGTGGTGCCCTTCACCCTGGACCGGCTCGATGGCCGCGGCCGCATCGTCCGCCTCGGGCCGGCGCTCGATGCGATCCTGACCCGTCACAACTATCCGGCTCCCGTTGCTCGCCTCCTCGGCGAAGCCGTCGTGCTGGCCGCGTTGATCGGCTCCTCGCTGAAGTTCGAGGGCAAGTTCATCCTCCAGACCCAGACCGATGGGCCGGTGAACCTGATCGTCGTCGATCTCGACGCGCCGGACGGCCTGCGCGGCTATGCCCGCTTCGACGCCGACGCGGTGATGAATGCTATCCAGCGTGGCGAAACCCAGCCGGGCCAGCTGCTCGGCAAGGGCCACCTCGCCATGACCGTTGACCAGGGCAGCCACATGGAGCGCTACCAGGGCATCGTCGCGCTGGAAGGCGGCTCGCTCGAAGACGTAGCGCACGCCTATTTCCAGCAGTCCGAGCAGATCCCGACGCTCGTCCGCCTTGCGGTGGCACAGCACTCAGTGCGCGGCGAGGGCGGCCCGCACTGGCGCGCCGGCGGTGCGCTGGTGCAGTTCCTGCCGCCGCACGGCCAGTCGGTGATGCCGGATCTGCCGGGCGACGGCGATTTCGACAACCCCGAGACCGCCGATCCGGATTTTGTCGAAGACGACAAGTGGACGCAGACCCGTTCGCTGCTCTCGACCGTCGGCGACGACGAACTGGCCGATCCGGACGTCTCGGCCGAGCGGCTGCTGGTCCGCCTGTTCCACGAGCCGGGTGTGCGCATCTTCGCCCCGATCGAGCTCGAGGAGCGCTGCACCTGCTCAGCCGAGCGGATCGAGGCCATGCTGCGCGACAACTTCTCGCCCGAAGAGCGCGAGGAGATGGTCATCGACGGTGAGATCGAAGTGGTCTGCGAGTTCTGCTCGGCCGACTACCACTTCAAGCCGCACGAATTCGACGACCACCACTCGCACCAGCACTAGCAAGTTGCCTCCCCAGCATTGGGGAGGCGACACAAATTCGGCCCGTACGGCGCCGGTTGTGCGTGACTCCCTGCAGGCGCGGGCGTAAAATACAGAAGTATGCGGAGGTCTGTGATGTCCGACGCCACCCACCCAGGATTTGGTTCCGACGAATACCGCGCCCTCGGCTCGCTCGCTGTGAGCCTGCTGGTCATGTGCGCACTGCTGTTCTTCCCCGCCGGCACCTTCGGCTGGGCCCGCGGCTGGTGGTACCTCGTCGTCTTTGTCGCCGCCGTCCTCGTCGCGATGGTCTACATCTGGCGCGCCGATCCTGAACTGTTCGCCATCCGCCGCAAGCCGCAGGCAGGAACCAAAACGTGGGACCTTGCTTTCGTCGCCGTCACCCTCACGTCCATGGCCGCCATCCTGCCGGTCGCCGGGCTCGACTATCGCTTCGGCTGGTCGCAATTACCCGATGGCATGGTGTGGCTCGGCTACCTGATCTTCGCCGCCGGCTTCGGGCTCACGGCCTGGGCGCAGGGGGTGAACCGGCACTTCGAACTGACGGTGCGCATCCAGACCGATCGCGGCCACAAGGTTATCGATGCCGGTCCCTACGCCACGGTCCGCCACCCGGGCTATATCGGCGGCGCGGCGTTGGGCTTCGGCACGGCGCTGGCGCTGGGCTCGATCGTGGCCGTCATCCCCGCCATCATCTGTGCTGTCGCATTGGCCCTGAGGACGCTCGCCGAAGAGGCGACGCTCAGCGAGGAACTGCCTGGCTATTCCGACTACATGCGCAGGGTTCGCTTCCGCTGGGTCCCCGGTATCTGGTGATCACTCGCTGGCCAGCGCCACCACCGGATCGAGCCGCGCCGCCGACCGCGCCGGCATGAAGCCGAACAGCACGCCGATCAGGCTAGACGACACGAACGCCGCGATGATCGTCGTCGGCGAGTAGATGAAGCTCAGCCCGCTCACCAGCTTCTCGACGCCGAAGCCGATCCCCAGCGACAGCAAGACGCCCACCGTGCCGCCGATCAGGCACACCAGCACCGCCTCGATCAGGAACTGCTGCAGGATATCGCCTTGGCGCGCTCCGACCGCCATGCGCACCCCGATCTCACGGGTCCGCTCGCGCACCGACACCAGCATGATGTTCATCACCCCGATGCCGCCGACGATCAGCGAGATCACCGCGATGGCCGAGATCAGCAGCGTCAGCGTCTGCGACGTCGACTGGATGGTCTCGCGGATGGTGTCCGTGTTCTGCAGGCTGAAATCCACCGTGCCGTGCCGCCGCTCCAGCAGTGCCTCGATCTCCGCCTGCGCCTCGGTGACATCGGCACTGTCGGCGACGCGCACCGTGATGGTCGAGAGCCAGCTCTGGCCGAGGATCCGCGACATCGCCGTGGTGTAGGGCATCCAGATGCTGATCGAGTTCGACTGCGGCCCGAAATTGTTGGTGCTCGCGGCCACAACGCCGATGATCCTGAGCGGCACATTGCCCACCAGCACGACCTGGCCGACCGCGTCCTCGCCATTGGTGAACAGCGTGTCGCGCGCCGTGGTGTCTATCACCGCCACCTGTGCCAGCGAGCTGACCCCGCCCTCGTCGAATGCCGCGCCTTCGACGAAGCTGCGATTGTTGACGCGGAAATAGTCGGGCCCGACACCCTGGACCTGCGCCCCGGCGCTGATGTTGCGATAGCGCGCGGTGCCGTTGCTCGACACCTGCGGCGTGACGCTGTCGGCATACTTCTCTGCCGCGATCGCCGCCGCATCGGCCGGCACCAGCGTGCGGATCGCGTCGCGCCGCCGGTCGGCGGCGTTCGTCCCGGGCAGGATGTTGATGGTGTTGGTGCCGATCGAGCTGATCCGGTCCAGCACCGTCTGCTGGCTGCCTTGCCCAAGCGCCACCACCGACACTACGGAGGCAATGCCGATGATGATGCCGAGCATGGTGAGGAAGGTACGCAGCCGATGGCTCGATAGCGCTCTCAGCGCCATCTGGAACGCTTCGCCGACGCGATCCAATGCCTCGCGCCACCGCGGGATCCGCTTGATCGTCTCGGGGGCACGCGCCGCCGGAGCGTTCGCATCGTCCTTGCGGCGGTCGGCGATGATCACGCCGTCGCTGAGTTCCACGACGCGGTCTGCCTGCGCTGCGACTGCCGGATCGTGGGTCACGATGATGATGGTATGGCCCTCGGCGTTGAGCTCCTTGAGCAGCGCCATCAGCTCCTTGCCGCTCTTTGAATCGAGCGCACCGGTCGGTTCGTCCGCGAGGATGATCTCGCCGCCATTGATCAGCGCCCGCGCCACGCTGACGCGCTGCTGCTGGCCGCCCGACAGGGCATTGGGCCGATGGGTCATCCGGTCGCCGAGGCCAAGTCGCTCCAGCAGCTTGTGCGCCCGCTCGCGCCGCGCTTCCTTGCGCGCCCCGGCATAGATCGCCGGCACCTCGACATTCTCGAGCGCGTCGAGGTCGGCGAGCAGCTGATAGCGCTGGAAGATGAAACCGAAATGCTCACGGCGCAGCTCAGCGAGTTCGTTCGGCTCGAGCCGCGAGATGTCGCGCCCGTTGAGCCGGTATTCGCCGGTCCAGCCATTGTCGAGGCAGCCGAGCACGTTCATCAGCGTCGACTTGCCCGACCCCGACTGGCCCATGATGGCGATCATCTCGCCGGCCTGGATGTCGAGGTCGATATCCTTCAGCACGGTGATCGTTTCGGCCCCGATCGGGTACTCGCGGCGCAACTGCCGGATGGAGATCAGCGGTTCGCTCATCGCCCCGGCCTCAGCGCATCACCATCATCGGTGGCCCGCCGCCGCCGGTGAGAATGTTGCGCGTGCTGCCCTGCGCGTTGCCGGAGCGGGCGGTACCGGGAGCGGCCGTGGTGTTGATCACGAGGTCACCCTCGTCGAGCCCCGCGACCACCTCGGCGGTGACGTTATTGTTGAGGCCGATGGTGACCTTCTTGGGCTCGACAGCTTCCTTCTGCTGGTCCCACACGGGGAGCATATAGCTGCCATCCCGGTCCTTGCGGGTCAGCACGGAAGCGGGGATGGTCAGCACGTTGTCGGCCGACTTCAGCACGATCGTCACCTGCGCCGTCATCGAGATGCGCAGCTTGTGGTCCGGGTTATCCACGTCGAACAGGCCGTTGTAGTAGACGGCCGTCGCGGAGGTGCTCGACGAAGCGTCGTCCGAGGCGATCGAATCCGGTGCCGGCTCCACCGCACGCAGCGTTGCGTCGATGCGCGTATCGGGGTCGCCGAGAATGGTGAAATACACCTTCTGCCCCGGCTCAACCCGCGGCACGTCGGCTTCCGAGATCTCGGCCTTCACCACCATCTTGTCGAGGTTGGCGAGCTTGACGATGGTCGGTGACGAATTGTTGGCGTTGACCGACTGGCCAACCTCCACCGACACGGCCACCACCGTGCCGTCGGACGGGGCCACGATCTTGGTGCGGTCGAGGTTGAGCTGTGCCGCCTCGACATTGATCTGCGCCTGATCGATCTGCGCGTCGATCGCCTGCAACTGCCCCTCGGCGGTCTGCACCGCGAGTTGCGCCGTTTGCAGGTCGGCATCGGAGATCAGTTTCTGCGGGCTCAGCTTTTCGGCGCGTTCCAGCGCGGTCTTCGCCTGTGCCAGGTTCGCCGCCTGGATGGTCTTCTGCGCCTGGGTATTGGCGAGCGACGCCTGCGCTGCCTTCACCGCGTTTTCCTGGTTCAGCGAGTCGATTTCGGCAATCACGTCGCCGGCCTTCACGTCATCACCGAGCTGGACGTTGAGGGTCTTGATCCGCCCCGAAACCTCGGCGCCGACGCTGACCAGCGAACTGGCCTCAATGACGCCCGAGGCGAGCACCGTCTCTTCGATATTGCCGCGCGCCACCGGTGTCGTCCGCGGCACTTCGTCCTTGGCCGGCGCGCTGAACACCAGCCA
Organism: Devosia sp. P1_H9; assembly: GCF_056405135.1. Taxonomy (NCBI): domain Bacteria; kingdom Pseudomonadati; phylum Pseudomonadota; class Alphaproteobacteria; order Hyphomicrobiales; family Devosiaceae; genus Devosia; species Devosia sp. P1_H9. The sequence continues at coordinate 411 of NZ_JBFUCQ010000009.1, read as the reverse complement.
GCCGGCGCCCGCCGCCCCGACCACCACCAGCAACGCAATCCACTTGAACCACCGCTTCATCGCACACCTTCAACCGCATTCCGCCCGCCTTAGACTTAGGAAGCCAGGGCCGGGAAGTCGCATTAGAGCTTGGTAAGCTGGGTGAATTCTTGGAAAGGTCGGAGACGTACACGGGCGACACTGTGGTGGGTGCCAACCTCGGGGCGAGCGAACAGGTCCGACAGCCCTGTGGGCTTCGGAGTTTTCAAAGAACCTTCCCCTTTCGAGGAAGACGAAGCGGGACCGGCGAGGCGTTTGCCCCGTAGCGGTAGTCCGCAGATGAAAGAGGCTCACGCCTCGCCGGCCGGCCGGGGTTTTGGGCCTATGCCACCAGTGCCGGGGCGCATCCCCTGCCGCATCGCGAGAACGATG